>NZ_QWKK01000063.1 GCF_009911695.1 Enterorhabdus sp. P55
CCACGGCGCGTCCCGGCCGCGCCCCGGCCGGCCGCGGCGTGTCCTCGGTGCGCCTCGGCGACGCCGACCGCCTCGACCGCCAGCAGCGCATGCAGCAGGCGGCCCGCCGCTCGTTTCGGCGCGTGGCCGTCGCCGCGGCCGTCGTCATCGCGCTCATCGTGGGCGCCGGCGCGCTCTACCTGTCGCCGGCCTTCACCATCGAGAAGGTGGACGTCATCGGCGCTGAGCACCTGACCAGCCAGGACATGGCCGCCCTCGCCTCCATTCCGCAGGGCACCACCCTGCTCACCGTCGATCCCGGCGCCATCGAGCGGTCCATCGACCGCGACGCCTGGGTGAAGGACGTGACGGTCAACCGCGTGTTCCCCTCCACGCTCCAGATCATCGTCACCGAGCGCGAGATTGCCGCGGTGGTGGAGGTGGCCGCCGACGACGCCGCCACCATCCAGCCTTGGGCCATCGCCTCGGACGGCATGTGGCTCATGCCCATTCCTGACCGCGACTCGGAGCTGGGCCAGGCCATCGCCCCGCAGATCTACGAGGACGCCGACGCCGTGCTCAGCATCAGCGGCGTGCCCTACGGCCTCGTGCCCGAGATCGGCTCCTACTGCACCGACGTCAACGTGAACAACGCGCTCGCCATCGTCGACGGCATGACCACCGACCTTGCCGACCAGGTGAAGAAGGTGTCGGCCACCGACGCCGAGTCCACCACGCTCACGCTCGACAACGGCATCGAGATCGCCTTCGGCACGGCCGAAAACATCCGCGAGAAGGAGCGCATCTGCCTCAAGATCATGGAGGAGAACCCGGGCAAGGTGGCCTACATCAACGTCCGCGTCGTCGACCGCCCCACCTGGCGCGCGGTCTAGGGGCCCAAGCGCGGAGAGGCTGCGCACGGTTCCCGCAGCGCCCCGAGCAAGGCGAGGAAGCGCCTTGGGGGCGCCGCTGAAACAGCCTAGTGGGCTGTTTCGCCAAGCGAGGACTGTCTGAGCACGGTGCCCCTCCGCACGCCCCGGGGCTGTCCCCCGATCGCCTCCGCAATCTGTCGAATTATTGTCCAATCAGGCCCTTTGCGATTGCTTTTCGTTGCAATCCATGGGCCATCGTGTACAATTACTCCGCGTGTATCGCGCGCTCGCGCGCGCTTTTCGTGAACGCAGCAGACTTAACGCAGCAGGTGTGGAGGAAACAATGCCAAACATCATAGGCTCGGATCACTTGGCGGTCATCAAGGTCGTCGGCGTCGGCGGCGGCGGCACGAATGCCGTGAACCGCATGGTCGAGGCGGGCGTCAAGGGCGTCGAATTCATCGCGGTCAACACCGATCGCCAGGCGCTACTCATCTCGGATGCCGACAAGACCATCCACATCGGCGAGGAGCTCACCCGCGGCCTGGGCGCTGGCGCCAACCCCGAGGTGGGCTGCCAGGCGGCCGAGGAGAGCCGCAACGAGATTCGCGAGGCTCTGGCCGAGGCCGACATGGTCTTCGTCACGGCCGGCGAGGGCGGCGGCACCGGCACCGGCGCGGCTCCCATCATCGCCGAGATCGCCCGCGAGGAGATCGGCGCGCTGACGGTGGGCATCGTCACCAAGCCGTTCACCTTCGAGGGCCGCCTGCGCCGCAACCAGGCCGAGCAGGGCATCGACCTGCTCTCCCAGAAGGTCGACACCCTCATCATCATCCCCAACGACCGCCTGCTCGAGATCGTCGACAAGAAGACCTCCATGCTCGACGCCTTCCGCATCGCCGACGACACCCTGCGCCAGGGCATCCAGGGCGTGACCGACCTCATCACCATCCCCGGCCTCATCAACCTGGACTTCGCCGACATCCGCACCGTCATGAAGGACGCCGGCACGGCCATGATGGGCATCGGCCTGTCCACGGGCGAGAACCGTGCCCTCGACGCCGCCCAGCAGGCCACTAACTCCAGCCTGCTCGAGGCGTCCATCCAGGGCGCGTCCCGCGTGCTGTTCTCCATCGCCGGCGGCCCGGACCTCACCCTCACCGAGGTCTCCGAGGCGGCCCGCACCGTGGAGGCCTGCGCCGACGAGAACGCCAACATCATCTACGGCCAGATCATCGACGAGGACATGAAGGACGCCGTCCGCATCACCGTCATCGCCACGGGCTTCAAGATGAACGCCGCCCAGTCCTCCATGGACTTCGCTCCGCTCAAGAAGGACCTGTTCGCCTCCACGGAGGCGCCGGCCCCGCAGCCCACGCCCCAGCCGGTGACGTTCTCCACATCGTCGAGCAACGGCCGCTTCGCCGACGAGGACTACATCCCCGACTTCCTGAAGCGCCAGCGCTAGGAGCCTCGCCTTGATGGCGGAGCTTCCCCTGCCGAGCCTCGCCCTGCGCGAGCTCGGCGGCATCCCCCTGCTTACCGATGACGCGCTCGCCCGCACCGCGGGCGTGCGCGTCGCCTTTACGGGTCGCGCTGGCGGCGTGAGCGCAGGCGCGTACGCCGCTCTCAACCTCGGCTCGCACGTGGGCGATGACCTCGCTGCCGTCGAGGAGAACCGCCGCGTCCTGATGGCGGCCCTCGGCTTGGAGGGCTCAGCGCTCCTCGTTCCCAGCCAGGTGCATGGAACCGACCTCGTCTCAGTTCCCTCCGCCGACGCCGCCGCGCTCAAGCAGGCGCGCGCCGAGGCCGCCGAGGGGGCTGACGGCATCGTCGTGGGCGCGCCAAGCGTGGCGGCCCTGCTCTGCTTCGCCGACTGCGCGCCGGTTGTCCTCGTGGCACCTGACGGCCGCTTCGCCGTGGCTCACGCCGGCTGGCGCGGCTGCGTGGCGGGCATCGCCGCGAAGGCGGCCCGCGTCCTCGCGGCTGATGCCGGCGTCCCGACCTCCCAGCTCAACGCCTATGTGGGGCCGCACATCGGCCCGTGCTGCTTCGAGGTGGGGGACGACGTGGCCGCGCGCTTCGCCGCCGCCTTCGGAACCGGCTGCGTTGCCGAGGACGGCGTTCACGTGTCGCTCGCCCGCGCCCTCGCGGCCGACCTTGCCGCGGCGGGCGTCGATCCCGCCCGCGTCTGCGAGGCCGGCGTCTGCACGCGCTGCCATCCTGACGAGTACTTCTCCTACCGCGCCTCAGGCGGCGTCTGCGGGCGCCACGGCGCGCTGGCCTGCCGATTGGAAGGGTGATCCCATGAGCGTGAGAAGTCGCTACCGCCGCGTCGTCGCCGAGGTGGCCGAGGTATGCGAGCAGTGTGGGCGCGAGCCTGCCGAGGTGCGCGTCATCGCGGTGTCCAAGACCGTCGGCCCCGACGAGGTGGCCGAGGCAGTCGCGGGCGGCGCCTGCGACTTCGGCGAGAACCGCCCCGACCAGCTGGTATCCAAGGCCGCCGCCTTCCCCGAGGCGCGCTGGCACTTCATCGGCAACATCCAGTCGCGACGCATCCCCGACATCGTGGGATCGGCCGCGCTCATCCACTCGCTCTACCAGCTGCGCCATGGCCAGAAGATCGACCAGGCAGCCGAGCGCCTGGGCAAGGTGCAGGATGTGCTCGTGGAGGTGAACGTCTCGGGCGAGGCGTCCAAGAGCGGCGTGGCGCCCGAGGAGGCGGGGGCGCTCGTGCGCGAGTTGGCGGCGCTGCCCCACGTGCGGGTGCGCGGCCTCATGACCATGGCGCCCAAGGGAGACCCGGCCGCCGACCGGGCCAGCTTCGAGGGGCTGGCGGCGCTGGCCGACGAGATACGATCTACGCTGGCGCCTGCGGACGCCGCCGCCTTCGATGAACTTTCTATGGGCATGAGCGAGGATTGGCGCGAGGCCGTTTCGGCGGGGGCTACCATGGTGCGGATAGGCCGCGCCGTCTTCAGCGAGGAGTTCGAGTAGCGGGCCGGCCCGAATCGGGCCGAGAAGCCGGCAGGGAGCGCGCTGCGCCCCCGATTTTAGGGACCTTGAGCGCCCGCCCCGTAGGGGAGGGCCGAAAACCAGGAGGCCACCAAGATGGATCTGTCAGACGGAAAGCGCATGTTCGGCGACATCAAGTCGAAGCTCGGCTTCAAGGGCAAGGCTGACGCCGGCGCCTACGACGAGTACTACGACGACAATTACGACGACTACGGCGACGGCTATGACGACTATGGCGATGACGGCTACGACTCCTCCTACGAGGGGAGCGGCTCCTCGTCGCGCTACGACTCCTACGGCGGCTCGGTGACCACCCGCCGCTCCTCGTCGCGCGCCTCGTCCTCGAGCCTGCCGCGCCTCGTCTCCATCGACGACGTGCGCGCCAACACCCAGGTGCCCTCGAGCCTCAGCCGAGACCCGCTGCCGGCGCGCCACGTGACGCGTCCCTCCCAGGCGGGCTCGTCGTATCGCTCCACGCGCACGATGGTCGACTCGTCGCTGCCCCCGGAGATGACCCCGGAGGGCACTGCCGCCACCGCGGCGGCTGCCTCGCGTCGCCATTCGGACGGCCTTGAGTCGCTCTTCACCCCCACCACCGAGGAGCCGGCGCGCACAAGCGTCGACGGCGCCCACGCGCGCCCCTCGACGGCGGGGTCTTCGTCGCGTGCCTCCTACGACCCCTACGACGCCCTGTCCGGCTCCACCGGCTCGAGCTACAGCGCCAAGCGCTCCGTGGTGGTGCTGCGTCCGACCGATTACGGCGAGGCCGAGCAGGTGGCTCGCGCCCTCAGGGCCGGCGATGTGGCGGTGCTCTGCCTGGGCGCCACGCCCGATGCCCTGGCCAAGCGTATCCTCGACTTCTCCTTCGGCGTGGCCGCCGCGCTCGACGCCAACGTGGAGTGCGTGGCCGACAAGACCTTCGCCATCACCCGCTTCAAGGAGCTCTCCGACTCTGAGCGCGTGGGGCTGCACGCCCAGGGGGTGCTCTAAGGTGGCCGCCCACGTCGCGGCGCCCGCGGGAGGTGAGCACTCGTGCTGACCTACCTCATCGTTCGCCTCGTCGACGCCTACTCGCTGATCATCTTCGTCTACGTGATGATGTCGTGGCTGCCCGTTAACCGGGGCATCCTCGCCGACATCTACCAGGTGCTCGGCAAGGTCTGCGACCCCTACCTCAACCTGTTCAGAAAGATCATTCCGCCGATTGGAGGAATGGTGGACGTGACCCCCATCGTCGCGCTGCTTGTATTACAATTCGGAGTACGTTTGCTGGTGTTTCTGATCTAGTGTGAAACAATTGAACGAACCAGGCGCGTTGTCCGGCGGAGGGCCGGTCGGCCGCCCCTAAGAAGGACGTGCGAAGGGAACGACCATGGCAATTACCGCTGATGACATCCACAACCAGAGCTTCTCCATCGATCGGAAGGGCTACGATGTCGACGAGGTCGACGTCTTCCTGGAGCACGTGGCCGACGAGATCGACGATCTGAACGATCAGATCGCGCACCTTGAGCGCGCGCTCAACGATGCGAAGTTCGAGGGCTTCGACGCCCCGGCGGCCGCCACGGCCATCATCGCGGCGGAGGAGGTGCAGCCCTCCCCGCAGATCGCTGAGCTCGAGGCCGCCCTCATCACCAAGGACGCGCGCATCGCCGAGCTTGAGCGCCAGCTCGAGGACAAGCGCGCCGACGACAACGCCATCGCCCAGGCCCTCATCATCGCCCAGCGTTCGGCCGACGAGATTCTCGTCAAGGCCAACGCCCAGGCCACCGAGACCATCCAGGACGCCCGTGACGAGGCCCAGCGCATCGTCGACCGCGCCAACGATGACCGCCAGGACGTGATCGACGCCATCCGCAAGCTCCAGGACGACCGCGAGGACGCCCGCGAGGAGTACTCGGATCTGCTTCGCGACATCATCGCCGACGCTTCTCGCAAGCTCGCGAGCATCGGCGGGGACCTGGCTGCCGCTCCCGCGACGGCCGCCCGTGCCGCCGCGCCCGTCGCGCAGCCCGAGGTGAGGCCCGCCGAGGTGACCTCCGAGTTCGAGATCGACGAGTTCGTCGCCTCGCCCATGGACTACACCACGCCTCAGGCTGCCGAGACTGTCGTGGCCGCCGCCACTCCCGTGGCAAGCGCCTACGAGAAGGATCTCTCCGGCTTCGGCGATGCTGATGACTCCTTCGAGTTCGAGGAGATCGACTAACCCGCGAAAGACGGCAGGCGAGGGGCGCGTCGTGAGGCGCGCCCCTTTTTTGTGCCCGCCGATTCGGCGGGGGCGCCGGGCGGGAAATCAGCCGTTTTTTAGCAAGAAATGACGGGTTTGCATTGTCCTGCGTGGGGCTTGGGCCCGCAGATACGCGCCTTATCGCGCTTATAACGGCAAAATCCCAGGTCGCGAGCGCGAGCCTTCGAAGACTTGCGACGGTGCGGTTGAAAATAGCATGCAAACCCGTCATTTCTCGCCGTGAGAGCCCCGGTTTTCCGCCCGGCGCGCGAAACCCCTCAGGGGGTCGGACAGCGGATGCGAAAGGGGAATGGCCAGAGGTAGGGCGAGCGGGTCGATAAGCCGGGTTCTGTCGTTGGACGGCCATTTATCTCGAGCGCCTGTCGCCAGGCGCCTCTAGCACGCAACCCGAACGCACGGCGGGCCACCGTATGGCGTTCCTATTTGCGCTTGCTCCAGGTGGGGTTTGCCAAGCCGCGCCGTTGCCGGCGCGCTGGTGCGCTCTTACCGCACCGTTTCAGCTTTTCTCCCGTTCAGGCGGGCGCGGAGCCCGTTCCTCGCGGGGGAGTCTTCTTTTCTGTGGCACTTTCCGTCGGGTCGCCCCGCCCAGCCGTTAGCTGGCACCTTGCCCTGCGGAGCCCGGACTTTCCTCGCGCGTGAGCACGCGACCGCCTGGCCCGCTCGCCTGTGGTATTCTAGCAAATCGCACGGTCGTATCAAGGAGAAAGAGGGTGCCATGGCAACCTGCGCGCTGGTGGGCGCATCGGAGTTCAACGCCGAGCGGTTCTGCGAGCTTGCGGACGCGGGCGCCTTCGACTATGTGATTGCCGTGGATGGCGGCCTGGCCTCGCTCGAGGAGGCGGGGCGGCGTGCCGACATGGCCATCGGCGACTTCGACTCGCTTGGCTACATCCCCAAGGGGCTGCGCGTGGCCCGCTTCTCGCCCGAGAAGGACAAAAGCGACATGGAGCTGGCGTTCGACCGCGCCTGCACGCTGCGCTATGACGAGGTGATCGTCTTCGGCGGCCTGGGCGGGCGGCTCGACCACACGCTTGCCAACCTCAACCTGTTCGCCGCCTTCTCCGAGCGCGGTCTCTACGTCACGGCCGTCGGCCTCGATCAGGCGGTCACGTTCATCACCGGCCCCGACGTCTACGAGCTGCCGGCCGCCCAGGAGGGCACGGTCTCGGTCTTCGCCATGAACGATGCGTGCACGGGGGTCTTCGAGCGCGGCATGCGCTACGGCCTCGATGATGCGCGCCTCACCAACCGCACGTCGCTCGGCCTGTCCAACGAGCTCCAGGGCGAGGCGGTCGTGATCGGCGTCGAGGAGGGCACGCTCGCCATCTTCCTGCCCGTCTAGCGGCATCCTGCCGGCATCTCGGCCCGCGTGCCGCCGCAGCCACGCGGCCGCTGGCTGGCCCTCGCGCGCGGCATGCTAGAATCTTCTCGTCACAACCTCAGAGCTGGGGAGCTTGCGTCATGCGGCAGGCTGAGAGGGGACGCGCCATCGTCCCGACCCACCGAACCTGACATGGGTAATGCCAACGAAGGGAGTTCACCATGACGCACGTCGCGTCGGCGCCGGGGGCGCCCATCACCCAGATCGACTTCGCCCGCGCGGGCATCGTCACGCCTCAGATGGCGGCCGTAGCCGCTGACGAGGGGCGCGATGCCGAGGACATCCGCGCTGCGGTGGCCTGCGGACGCGTAGCCATCCCCGCCAACATCCACCATGCCGCCCTCGTCCCCGCGGGCGTGGGCGCCACCTGCGACGGGCGGGGACTGCGCGTGAAGGTCAACGTCAACTTGGGCATATCCGGCGACTTGGCCGACGAGGCGGAGGAGTGGCGCAAGGTGGACGTGGCCCTCGAGCTGGGGGCTGACGCCATCATGGACCTGTCGAACTGCGGCAAGACCCGCTCGTTCCGCACGCGGCTCGTCGAGCGGTCTGCCGCCATGATCGGCACCGTGCCGATGTATGACGCCATCGGGTACCTGGACAAGGCCCTCGTGGCCATCACCGCCGACGACTTCCTCGACGTGGTGCGGGCCCATGCGGAAGACGGCGTGGACTTCGTCACCATCCACGCGGGCATGAACCGCGCCGTCATCGAGTCGTTCCGCGAGACGGGGCGCCTCGCCAACATCGTCTCCCGCGGAGGCTCGCTCATCTTCGCCTGGATGGAGGCCACGGGCAACGAGAACCCCTTCTACGAGCGCTTCGACGAGGTGCTCGCCATTCTCCACGCCCACGATGTGACCATCTCACTTGGTGACGCCATGCGACCGGGGAGCACCTACGACGCGACCGACGCCGGCCAGATAGCCGAGCTCATCGAGATAGGCAAGCTCACCCGCCGCGCGTGGGATGCCGGCGTGCAGGTGATGGTGGAGGGGCCGGGTCATATGGCCCTCGACGAAATCGCGGCCAACATGAAGCTTGAGAAGCGTCTGTGCCACAACGCGCCCTTCTACGTGCTCGGCCCTCTCGTGACCGACATCGCGCCGGGCTACGACCATATCACCGCGGCCATCGGCGGCGCCGTGGCGGCAAGCGCCGGCGCCGACTTCCTCTGTTACGTGACGCCTGCCGAGCACCTGCGCCTGCCTGATGCCGATGACGTGCGCGAGGGGCTCGTGGCCACCAAGATAGCCGCCCATGCCGCCGACATGGTGCGCGGGGTGCCCGGTGCCCGCGACCGCGACAACCGCATGAGCGACGCGCGCCGCCGCGTGGCCTGGGATGAGATGTTCGACCTCGCGCTCGATCCCGCGCGGGCGCGCCGCTACTTCGAGAGCGCGCCGCCGGCCACGGAGGGCACGTGCACCATGTGCGGGAAGATGTGCGCCCTGCGCACCGTCAACGCCATCATGGACGGCCTCGTCGTCGACCTCGACGCCGAGGGGTGACGGGAGAGCGCCGTTTTGGGTGGGGTCGCCTGAGACTGTGTGATGGAAGCGGTCGTGAGGGGGCTCGCGGGGCTACAGCGGCCTCCTCGCTGCGGGTTCATGTGACGTGGCGGGACGCCGCCGAATCCTTGCTGCGGGGGTGCTCCCCTCGCCCCATGAGCGCCTCGCGACCGCGGACAACCGAGAAAGGAGCCGCTATGCCGGCACAGAGAAGGGGCGCCTGGTCGCCTGAGGATATCCGCGGGGCCATGAGGCTCTATGCCGTGACTGACGACGCGTGGCTGGACGGCCGCACGCTCACCGCGTGCGTGCGCGAGGCCCTGGAGGGCGGCGCCACCTGCGTGCAGCTGCGCCAGAAGGGGGCGCCGTCTGCGAGCGTCGCGCTCGCGGCCCGCGCGCTCGCGCCTGCCTGCCGCGAGTTCGGCGTGCCCCTGCTCGTCGACGACGACGTGGAGGCCGCTCGCGCGGCCGGCGTCGACGGCGTGCACGTGGGCCAGTCCGACGCAGCCTGCGCCGAGGCCCGCGCCGCGCTTGGGGAGGACGCGATCATCGGCGTGTCGGTTCAGACCGTCGAGCAGGCCCGGGCCGCCGAGGCGGCCGGCGCCGACTACCTGGGAGTGGGGGCGGTCGTGGACACGTCCACCAAGCCTGAGGCCTGGGTGGTCTCGCTCGAGGAGTTCCGCGCCATCGCGGCGGCCGTGGACATCCCCGTGGTGGCCATCGGCGGGCTGAACGCGGCCACGGTGCCGCTCCTGGCCGACTACGACGTGGACGGCGCCGCCGTCGTGTCCGCCATCTTCGCCGCCGACGACATCGCAGGCGCCACCCACGAGCTGTCCCGTATCATAGGAGAGACCCTGGGCTAGGCCATCTGGCCGCGCCCGCCCGACTGAGGAGGAACCATGCTGGGAGACGAGAACAACCAAGACCAGATCAGCCTCGAGGAGGTCGACCCGGCGCGCTGCGCGCTGCTCGTCATCGACGAGCTGGGCGATCCCACGGGCGGCCCGCTCGAGGCGGTGCTGCTGCCCGCCATCCTCCAGACCGCGCGTCTGGCCGAGGCGGCCCGCGCGGTGGGCATGCCCGTCATCTTCACCAACGACGCCCACATCCCCGGTCTTGACCGCGAACTGGATCTGTGGGGCTCCCACGGCATCGCGGGCAGCCCCGACGCCCAGACCTCGCCGCAGCTCGGCCTTGCGGAGGGCGACTACGTGGTGGAGAAGCGCCGTTACAGCGGCTTTTTCCAGACTGGCCTGCGCCTGCTGCTCGACGAGCTGGGGGCGGATACCCTCATCTGCTGCGGCATGGACACCAACATCTGCGTGCGCCACACCGTGGCCGACGCCTACTTCAACAACCTGCGAACCATCGTCGTGTCCGATGCCACGGCCACGTTCCTCGTGGGCGACCAGGCCTCGGGCCTCGAGTATATGCGGGTCTGCTACGCCTCGAAGGTGGTTACCGCCGACGAGGCGCTCAAGCTGATCGAGTCCTAGGCGCTGCATGGCGCGGAGAGGCGGGGGCATGGAGGCGGTGCTCACCATAGCGGGGTCGGACTCCAGCGGAGGAGCCGGCATACAGGCGGATGTGAAGACCATCGAGTCGATGGGGCTGTTCGCCGAGTGCGCCGTCACGGCGCTCACGGCTCAGAACACGCTCGGCGTGCATGGGGTGCTTGACGTGGATCCCGCCTTCGTCGAGCAGCAGATCGACGTCGTGTTCGACGACATCCGCCCTCGGGCGGTGAAGGTGGGGATGGTGTCGTCGGCGGCCATCGTGGAGGCTATCGCGCGGGCGCTTTCCCGCAACGTGGCGGAGCACGTGGTAGTCGACCCCGTCATGGTGGCCACGAGCGGGTCGGCCCTCATCGAGGGGGGTGCGGTGGACGCGCTTGTGCGCCGGCTCTTCCCGCTCGCGGAGGTCATCACGCCCAACCTGCCCGAGGCCGAGGCCCTGGCCGGATTCGCCATCGCCGAGCCGGCCGACGCCGAGCGCGCCGCCCGAGCCATCGCCGCGCGCTGCCGCCGGGCAGCCGATGAGCTGGGCGCGGGGGGCGTGCCGGCGGTTCTTGTGAAGGGCGGCCACGGCCTCGGGAGCCCCGATGCAGCTGATGACCTGCTGCTCTCTGCTGACGGCGCGCTCACGTGGCTGCGCGGCGAGCGCATTGACAACCCCAATGCCCACGGGACGGGCTGCACGCTCTCGTCGGCCATCGCCGCCAACCTGGCGCAGGGCCTCGGCGTCGAGCGGTCCGTGCGCAACGCCAAGGCCTACGTGGCCGGTGCGCTGTCCGCCGGGCTTGACCTGGGGCGGGGGAGCGGCCCGCTCGACCACATGTGGGCCTACCGCGTCCCATGCATCCAGCTCTGAGGAAAGGAGAACCCCATGACCGACCAGACCCCGATCCTCTACTACTGGGGGCCCTGCGCCATGTGCGCGCCCGTCGTCGCCTTCGCCGAAGAGCACGGCATCGCGCTCGACAAGCGCGACGTGGAGCAGGAGGCTCCCTACCAGGAGCTTCTCGCCTTGGGCGGCGACGCCGACCTCATCCCGTACCTCTACGCGGAGGGACGGCTCATCAACGGCAGCGATGATGCCATCGCCTACCTCACCGAGCGGTTCCTGTAGGGAAGGGCGTCCGACCGTCAGAATTTTCCTGGGAATGAAAAAAAACGCTTGACGGAAGTCGGGTCCTTCTCTAATATATCCACTTGCGCTTGCGCATGAATTTGGCGAGTGCAGAGGAACGTCGTTGGGGTGTCGTCTAATGGCAGGACAGCGGTTTCTGGTGCCGTATGTGAGGGTTCGACTCCTTCCACCCCAGCCATAAAATTTTCTCTGGACAAGGCAAAGGGTTTGTGTATAATAGCAAAGCGCTGCAAACGTGGCTCCGTCGTCTAGCGGTTTAGGACGCCGCCCTCTCAAGGCGGAGGTCGCCGGTTCGAATCCGGTCGGAGCTACCACGAGCTTTCAGGGCCGCCCACTTGGGCGGCCCTTTTTTGCATTTTCAGCGTTGGGCAGGGGAGGGCTGTCGTCGTGTGCTCGGGCGGCATGCCGGCGCGGCAGGCGGCGCGAGAGGGTGCCCGCGCCCTACTGCCTGGCCAGCCAGTCCGCGAGGAAGGCCTGCAGCGCAGCGGGATCGTTGGGCACCTGCTCGTCGATGACGGCGTCGAGCGCTGCCTGGAGCGCCGCGCCCACCTGAGGCCCAGGGCTGACGCCGAGGGCCAGCACGTCGCGGCCGTCCACGGCTAGCTGCGCCAGGGAGAAGGCCTCGTCGGCGGCCAGCACCGCGTCGAGCAGCTCTGCCAGCTCATCGGCCAGCCGGGCCCGCGGCGCGCAGCGCGGTGCCTGGGCGAGCGCGTCGGCGCGCTTGAGGGCGCAGAGCGCGCGGAACAGCGCCGGGTCGCCGCCGAGCCGTCTGAGCATCCGCTTCACGCTGCGCGGCGTGGGCTCCACGACGTCATCGTGGCGCCTCACGAGCGTAAGCACCCCCTCGCGCAGCGCCGTCGGCGCCTTCAACCGACCGAGCAGCCCGCGGGCAAGCTCTACGCTCACGGCCGCGTGCCCGTAGAAGTGCCCCACGCCGTCGGGGCCTGTGAAGGCTGCGGCGGGCTTGCCCATGTCATGGCAGAGCGCCGCCCAGCGCAGGAGCGGCTCAGGCGGCACGTGCTGCACCGCCCAGGCCGTGTGTTCGAGCACATCATATATATGGTAGGGAGTCGCTTGGGGAAAGCCCTGCATGGCCACGAGCTCTGGCAGCACGAAAGAGAGCGCGTCTGCGGTGCCGAGCAGCGCGTCGTGGACGTGCTCGCCGCGCAGCAGCCCGTCAAGCTCGTGGAAGATGCGCTCTGCGGAAACGCGGGCGAGCAGGCTCTTCTGCGAGACAGCTGCCGCCCAGGCGGCCTCTTCCAGGGCGAATCCCAGCTGCGAGGCGAAGCGGCATCCGCGCAGGATGCGCAGCGCGTCCTCGGCAAAGCGCTCGCGCGGGTCGCCCACCGTGCGCAGGATTCCCGCTGTCAGATCCGCCTGGCCCCCAAAGGGATCGAGCAGCCCGCGCGAGGGGTGGAAGGCCATCGCGTTCACCGTGAAGTCACGCCGGGCGAGGTCCTCCTCGATGCTTCCCGCGAAGGACACCGCGTCAGGATGGCGTCCATCGCGATAGGCGCCGTCCACGCGATAGGTGGTCACCTCGATGGGCTCGCCGCCCACCATCACGGTGAGGGTGCCGTGCGCCACGCCCGTCTCATGCGTGGCGCACCCCGCCTCCGCGAAGAGGCGCTGCGCCTCCTGCCAGCGCGCGTTGGTGGCGACGTCCACATCGTGGATGGGCCGGCCTAAGAGCGCGTCGCGCACGAACCCTCCTACGCACCAGGCCTCGAAGCCGCCATCCTCCAGCACCGCGACGGCCGCGAGGGCCGTGGCCGGAAGAGCCGTGCGCAGGGCGGCAAGGCGCTCGGGCGCGCCGATAGCGAGGAGGTGTGATGGCATGGCAATCCCTTTCCTTACGTGTTGGAACCAGGATACGCCAAGTTTTTTGAAAAAAGTTAAAATACCCCCTTGCGCTTTCCCGCCAGAGCAGTAATATATGCAAGCTGTCTTTTTCGGGAGAGGGAGGCGGCGGCCCCCGGCGG
>NZ_QWKK01000064.1 GCF_009911695.1 Enterorhabdus sp. P55
ACCCGCAGTACTTTCGGCGAGGAGGGGCTTAACTGCCGGGTTCGGAATGGGACCGGGTGATCCCCCTCTCCATGGTTCCGCTCATGGGAGGTGCTCCCACGAGGGGGCCCGTCCCGCGGGCCCTGACGGCTGCATGCGCGCGGCGCGAACGCGATCGAAACGCTATGCCTGATGCTGAGATGAAGAGCTCGGGCTATTAGTAGCGCTCGCCTGAGCAGGTCGCCCTGCTTGCAGCTGCGCCCTATCGACCTCGTGGTCTACGAGGGCCCTTACCGGAAAGGGAACTCATCTCGGAGGCGGCTTCCCACTTAGATGCCTTCAGCGGTTATCCGTGCCGGACGTAGCTAGGCGGCGGTGCCGTTGGTCGACAACCGCGTCACCAGAGGTCCGTCCACCCCGGTCCTCTCGTACTAGGGGCAGATCTCCTCAATTCCCTTGCGCCCGCGGAGGATAGGGACCGAACTGTCTCACGACGTTCTGAACCCAGCTCGCGTACCGCTTTAAATGGCGAACAGCCATACCCTTGGGACCGACTTCAGCCCCAGGATGCGATGAGCCGACATCGAGGTGCCAAACCTTGCCGTCGATGTGGACTCTTGGGCAAGATCAGCCTGTTATCCCCGGAGTACCTTTTATCCGTTGAGCGACGGCCATTCCACTCTGAGCCGCCGGATCACTAGAACCGACTTTCGTCTCTGCTCGGCTTGTGGGCCTCGCAGTCAAGCCCGCTTGTACTCTTGCGCTCTGCGGACGGTTGCCGACCGTCCTGAGCGGACCTTACGCGCGCCTCCGTTACTTTTTGGGAGGCGACCGCCCCAGTCAAACTACCCGCCTGGCACGGTCCGCGCGCCGGGTCACGGCCGCGCGTTAGGCAGCCGGCACGACGAGGGCGGTATTCCAAGGGCGCCTCCGCGGAAGCTTGCGCTCCCGCTTCCCAGGCTCCCGCCTATCCTCTACACGTCGTACCAACTGCCAATGCCAAGCTGCAGTAAAGGTTCACGGGGTCTTTCCGTCCTTCCGCGGGTAGTTCGCATCTTCACGAACAGTACAATTTCACCGGGTCCATGGTTGAGACAGCGCCCAAATCGTTACGCCATTCGTGCAGGTCGGAACTTACCCGACAAGGAATTTCGCTACCTTAGGACCGTTATAGTTACGGCCGCCGTTTACCGGGGCTTGGCTTCAGCGCTTCGCACGAGTGCTAACGCATCCGCGTAACCTTCCGGCACCGGGCAGGCGTCAGACCCTATACGTCGTCTTACGACTTTGCAGAGTCCTGTGTTTTTGATAAACAGTCGCTTGGGCCGTTTCGCTGCGGCCCCCGCACGCTCCGGACGCGAGGTCCTTCACCCGCAGGGGCGCTCCTTCTCCCGAAGTTACGGAGCCAGTATGCCGAGTTCCTTAACCATGGTTCTCCCGATCGCCTCGGTATGTTCTACCCGCCCACCTGTGTCGGTTTTGGTACGGGCGCCGATGGTCCTCCCTAGAGGTTTTTCTCGGAAGCATGGGCTCGCCGGCTTCGCCATGAGGCTTCGTCTCGCGTCTCAGGCTCACGTGAGGCGCTGGTTTCCACGCGCCTCGCCCTACATGCTTTCACGGGGACGTCCAGAACCCCGCCCGGCTACCCTTCTCCGTCGCCCCCTCGGTAGATAGCGGCCCATCAGCGGTACGGGAATGTCCACCCGTTGCGCATCGGCTACGCCTTCCGGCCTCGCCTTAGCTCCCGACTGACCCTGGGAGGATTAGCCTTGCCCAGGAACCCTTAGGCTTACGGCGGCTGGGTTTCTCGCCCAGCTCTCGTTACTCATGCCAGCATTCTCACTTCCGTCCCCTCCACCGCGGGTCGCCCCGCGGCTTCTCCGGTGACGGAAAGCTCCCCTACCAATGAAATGAATCATTCCGCCGCTTCGGCGCATCGCTTAGCCCCGTGAATTGTCGGCGCATGTCCACTCGACCAGTGAGCTGTTACGCACTCTTTAAATGCATGGCTGCTTCTAAGCCAACATCCTGGTTGTCTGGGCAGACGCACATCCTTTGCCACTCAGCGATGACTTGGGGGCCTTAGCGGGCGGTCTGGGCTGTTTCCCTCTCGAGCACACAGCTTAGCCCACATGCTCTGACTCCCGGCCTGTGATCCCATGGCATTCGGAGTTCGGTTCCCGTCGGTAGGCGGTGAAGCCCCCTCAGGGATCCGGTGGCTCTACCACCATGGGAGAACGGCCGAGGCTAGCCCTAAAGCTATTTCGGGGAGAACGAGATATCTCCGGGTTTGATTGGCCTTTCACCCCTATCCACAGGTCATCCCCTCCGTTTTCAACCGAAGTGGGTTCGGCCCTCCACGGGGTCTTACCCCCGCTTCAGCCTGCCCATGGATAGCTCACCCGGCTTCGCGTCTGCAGCATGCGACTGAATCGCCATCTTAAAGGCTCGCTTTCGCTGCGGCTCGTTTCATAACTTAACCTCGCCGCATACCGCAACTCGCTGGCTCATTCTACAAAAGGCACGCCGTCACAGCGCAAGGCTGCTCCGACTGCTTGTAGGCGCACGGTTTCAGGTACTGTTTCACTCCCCTCTCGGGGTGCTTTTCACCTTTCCCTCACGGTACTGGTGCGCTATCGGTCACAGGAGAGTGTTTAGCCTTGGAGGGTGGTCCCCCCGGCTTCGGACCGGGTTTCACGTGTCCGGCCCTACTCGGGAAATCCCCACGGGGGGAGCTGGGTTTCGCGTACGGGGCTCTTACCCGCTGCGGCCGGCCCTTCCATGCCGTTCCGCTACCCAGCTCCTTTGTGACCCCGCCCAGGCGGGCAGCGCCTGGGATGAGGCTCCCACGACCCCCGGGCGGCAACGCCTGCCGCTTACACGCGCCCGGGTTTGGGCTCGCGCGCTTTCGCTCGCCGCTACTCGCGCGATCTCGGTTGATTTCTCTTCCTCCGGGTACTTAGATGTTTCAGTTCCCCGGGTTGTCCCCCCGCCCCTATTTGATTCAGGGCGGGGTGCCCGGGCATGACCCCGGGCGGGTTCCCCCATTCGGAGATCCTCGGATCAAGGGATGTGTGCTCCTCCCCGAGGCTTATCGCAGCTTGCCGCGTCCTTCTTCGACTTCCTGTGCCAAGGCATCCGCCGTGCGCCCTTGGTATCTTCATCTACCGTCCAAGGTTCGCACGGAGAAGCATCGTAGTTGCTTCTCCAGATACTTTGAACTTATGTTCAAACATACGTTTGCGATCGTATTGTCTGTCCACGATGCGGACCACCTTCTTAATGCATGGTGCATTGGGATTGTGGTTTCGTATCATGGTTCGCGACACATTCGTGCCGCGCGCTATGCAACTGTCAAGGTGCGCGGGGCGGAGCCCCGAGGGCCGGATGCTGCGGACGATGCCAGGAGACGACCTCCGTGAGATAGGTTTCAAGAAGTCTTCCGGGAGCGGGGGGCAGATGCTCGACCCGCCTCGGACTCGTTAGAGTCTCCCTAGAAAGGAGGTGATCCAGCCGCACCTTCCGGTACGGCTACCTTGTTACGACTTCACCCCCCTTACCCTCCACACCTTCGACGCCTCCGCCCCTCGCGGGTTCGGCCGGCGGCTTCGGGTGCAGACGACTCGGGTGGTGTGACGGGCGGTGTGTACAAGGCCCGGGAACGTATTCACCGCGGCATGCTGATCCGCGATTACTAGCAACTCCGACTTCACGCAGGCGGGTTGCAGCCTGCGATCCGAACTGGGGCCGGCTTTGCGGGATTCGCTCCCCCTCGCGGGGTGGCGGCCCTCTGTACCGGCCATTGTAGCACGTGTGCAGCCCAGGGCATAAGGGGCATGATGACTTGACGTCGTCCCCACCTTCCTCCGGCTTGACGCCGGCAGTCTCCCATGAGTCCCCAACTCAATGCTGGCAACATGGGACAGGGGTTGCGCTCGTTGCGGGACTTAACCCAACATCTCACGACACGAGCTGACGACAGCCATGCACCACCTGCGCAGGCTCCTCTCGGCCACCGGGTTTCCCCGGCTTCACCTGCATGTCAAGCCCTGGTAAGGTTCTTCGCGTCGCTTCGAATTAAGCCACATGCTCCGCTGCTTGTGCGGGCCCCCGTCAATTCCTTTGAGTTTTAGCCTTGCGGCCGTACTCCCCAGGCGGGGCGCTTAATGCGTTGGCTGCGGCACGGAGGGAAGGTCCCCCCACACCTAGCGCCCATCGTTTACGGCTGGGACTACCAGGGTATCTAATCCTGTTCGCTCCCCCAGCTTTCGCGCCTCAGCGTCAGTGCCGGCCCAGAGAGCTGCCTTCGCCATCGGTGTTCTTCCCGATATCTGCGCATTCCACCGCTACACCGGGAATTCCGCTCTCCTCTACCGCACTCGAGCCGCCCAGTTCGGAACCCGGCCCGAGGTTGAGCCCCGGGGTTAGAGGTTCCGCTTAGGCAGCCGCCTACGCGCGCTTTACGCCCAATGAATCCGGATAACGCTCGCTCCCTACGTATTACCGCGGCTGCTGGCACGTAGTTAGCCGGAGCTTCTTCTGCAGGTACCGTCAATATCTTCCCTGCTGAAAGCGGTTTACAACCCGAGGGCCGTCATCCCGCACGCGGCGTTGCTGCGTCAGGGTTTCCCCCATTGCGCAAAATTCCCCACTGCTGCCTCCCGTAGGAGTCTGGGCCGTATCTCAGTCCCAATGTGGCCGATCGCCCTCTCAGGCCGGCTACCCATCGCGGGCTAGGTGGGCCGTTACCCCGCCTACTACCTAATGGGCCGCGACCCCATCCCTTGCCGTCGGGGCTTTCCCGCCGGCCCCATGCGGGGCCCGCGGAGTATCCGGTATTAGCCGCCGTTTCCAGCGGTTGTCCCGGAGCAAGGGGCAGGTTGGTCACGTGTTACTCACCCGTTCGCCACTCTATGCCCGGCCGAAGCCGGCTTAATCGTTCGACTTGCATGTGTTAGGCACGCCGCCAGCGTTCATCCTGAGCCAGGATCAAACTCTCCGTTCAAGCGGCCTTGCGGCCGCATCGGTTCGCTTGATACAAGCTGAAATATGTCTCATCCGCCCTGCGCCCGCAAGCGGGCCCGGGCCGAATCGACGAGGTCAAAATGTCCGTCTGACACTATTCGATCCATCTCGAAATTCATCCACAGTATCCGGTTCTCAAGGTTCCGCGCCGTCCGCTCTCGTGAGCGGCGCAAGGAGATACTTTACTAGGCTTCCGGAGGCTTGTCAACGACTTTTTTCGAATTTCTTCGAGGCCGGTCGCCGCCTCGCCCGCCGGGGGCCGCCGCCTCCCTCTCCCGAAAAAGACAGCTTGCATATATTACTGCTCTGGCGGGAAAGCGCAAGGG
>NZ_QWKK01000065.1 GCF_009911695.1 Enterorhabdus sp. P55
GCTCCCGCCCCCGCGGCTGCGGCGGCCCCCATTCCCGCCCCCGCCCCCGACGCGCCCCCCGCGGCTGCGGCGGCCCCCGTTCCCGCCACCGTCCCCGCCCCCGCCCCCGCGACTGTGGCGGTGTCCGCTCCCGTCCTCGCGTCCTCGCCCGTCATCGAGGCGGTTCCCGATGCGGCGGCGGCCCTTCGCCGGGGGCGCTCTGCGGCCGGCACTGACGGCATCGTCGTTGCTTTCGGCACCCTCTATGCCATCGCCGACCTCAAGCGCGCCCTCTGACGGCTCATCTGCCCGCGAGGTTGCCCCCGGTGCGGAAACGGGCTACTTTTGAAGCAGGAGAGCGCCTGCCACCTTCGCGCCGCCCCGGCGGGCGAGAGGGGGGGGGCGAACGCGCGCGGGCGAGAGAGGCGGAGCCGATGCGGCAGCGGGTCATATGGTATGTGGAAGACGACGAGGACATCGCGCGCTACGTGGTCGCGCTCTTGGAGGACGCGGGGTATCGCGCACGGCCTTTCCCCAGCGGGCTGGCGGTGCGCAACGCCTTCCTTGCGGAGTCGCCTGATGCGCTCCTCATCGACTGGAACCTTCCCGACGATGCCGGGCCGTCGGTCTGCCGCTGGGTGCGCCGCCACGACGAGGCGCTGCCCGTCATGATGGTCACCGTGCGCGACGAGCCGTCCGACATCGTGGCGGGACTGCGGGCTGGCGCGGACGACTACGTGACCAAGCCCTTCCATCCCGACGTGCTGCTCGGTCGCATCGAGGCGCTCCTCAGGCGGTCGCCGGCAGGCACGACGACGCTCACCTGCGGCGACGTGACGCTTGACGGCGAGCGGCACCGCGTGAGCGTTGGGGGCGCGCCGGTCGAGCTGGCGCCGCTGGAGTACCGCATCCTGTCGCTGCTTATGGAGCGCAAGGGGCGCCTCGTCTCCCGCGAGGCCCTGCGCG
The DNA here is from genome assembly GCF_009911695.1 of Enterorhabdus sp. P55. GTDB lineage: Bacteria > Actinomycetota > Coriobacteriia > Coriobacteriales > Eggerthellaceae > Enterorhabdus. The sequence continues at coordinate 946 of NZ_QWKK01000065.1, forward strand.
ACCGTGCGTGGGAGGACGGCCGCCCGGTGAGCGATAACGCCCTCACCGTGACGGTCAAGCGGCTGCGCGCGAAGCTTGCCCCCGCCGACTGCCTCAAGACCGTCCGCAGCTTCGGCTATCGCATGGAGGAGCCGCGATGACCGCGCTCGCGTTTCTCCTGGGGATGGCCGCGGGCGGCGCTCTTGTCGCAGCGGGCTGCGCGCGTGCGCGGCGTCGGCGCTCGGCGCGGGTCGCGCAGCTCACGGATTACCTGGAAAGCGCCGCCCTGGGCCGGGCGAAGGCGCTCACGCCCACGGGGGAGGACGACCTCTCCCGGCTCCAAGACGAGATAGGCAAGACCGTGATGGCGCTTGAGCGCACCCGCGCCGAGGCCGTCGCGGCCAAGGACGGGTTCGCCCGCAACCTGGCCTCCATCGCCCATCAGGTCAAGACCCCGCTTTCGGCCATAGCCCTGGCCGCTCGGCGCATCGACGGGTGCGACGCCGACGAGGATCGCCATGCGGCTCAGGCCATCATCCGGCAGGCGGAGCGGCTGGATCGCCTGCAGGGCGACCTTCTGCTCATGGCGAAGCTGGACGCCGGCGTCTTGGAGATGCGTCCCGACCGCCAGGACGTGTACACGCTGCTGTGCCAGGCGGCCGAGAGCCTGGGCGACTATGCCGCCGCTGCAGACGTCTCCATTGATGTCATTAGGTGTGACCCCGCCGGGTGCGACGATGCCATGAGGTGTGACCCCGCCGAGGTGCTCGTCGACGGCCACTGGGCGTGCGAGGCGCTTATGAACGTCATGAAGAACTGCGTCGAGCATGCGCCTGCTGGCTCATCGGTGCGCGTGGAGTATGAGGCGGGCCCGCTCTACGTGGAGGTGCTCATCTCCGACGAGGGGCCCGGCTTCGCCCCGGGGGAGGAGGCGCGGCTGTTCGAGCGCTTCTACACCGGCACGCGGCACGCCGCCGCGGATGCACGCGCTGCCGCAGGAGCGCTTCCCGCCACCGCCCTCCGCGCGAGCGCGGGCACGGGCCTGGGGCTCGCGTTTGCGCGGGAGCTCCTGGAACGGCAGGATGCGAGCATTCGGGCGCGGCGCCCTGCCGCCGGCGGCGCCTGCTTCGAGATTCGGCTCTACGGTCACCCAGATGTCACTTTGGCTCCCTAACCTGGAAGGGAGCAGACCAGCCGCCCGAGGACGGAGAAGGAGCAGCCATGCCCATAGCGGAGTGCATCGGGGTCGAGAAGACCTACGGAAGCGGGGATACCGCCGTCCACGCCCTGAGGGGCGTGAGTTTGGCGATCGAGCCGGGGGAGTTCGTGGCCATCGTGGGGGCGTCAGGCTCCGGCAAGTCGACCCTCCTCCATCTGCTCGGCGGCATCGACACGCCCACCGCCGGCACGGTGCTGGTGGACGGCGAGGACATCTCGCGGCTCGACGCGACGCAGTCGGCGCTGTTCCGCCGCCGCAAGGTGGGGCTCATCTACCAGTTCTTCAACCTCATTCCCACGGCCACGGTGGCGCGTAACATCCAGATGCCGCTGCTCCTGGACAGGCGTGAGGTCGATCCGCAGTTCTTCGCCGAGATCACGAAGGCCCTGGGCATCGCAGGGCGGCTCGACGCCCTGCCGCACCAGCTCTCCGGCGGCCAGCAGCAGCGCGTCGCCATCGCACGGTCGCTCATCTACCGGCCCATGCTCCTTCTGGCCGATGAGCCCACGGGCAACCTCGACCGCCGCACCTCGTGCGAGATCGTCGATGTGCTGAGGCTGGCGAACCGTCGCTTCAACCAAACCACCGTCATCATCACCCACGACGAGCGCGTCGCTCAGGAGGCCGATAGGGTGCTGGCTGTGGAAGACGGGCTCGTGGTCCTCGACCAGAGGCGTCGGTGAGCGCGGTGGGCGGCCGTCTCATGCTCGACTTCGTGCGGGGCAACCGCGCGTCGAGCGCGACCATCATGGCGACGGTGGGCGTGAGCGCGTTTTTGCTGGCGCTCCTGTCCGGCGTGCTCTACGGCTTCTGGGAGGATGCGGCGGCGCGCACGGCGGCGGAGGGCGCATCGCTGGCCGAGCGCCTGGGCGGGGAGCTGCTCGTGTCGAGCATGCTCTACCTGGTGGTGCTCGCGCTGGCCTGCGTCGCCTTGGTGCTCATCATCCGCAACGCCTTCCTGGCGTCTATGCAGAACCGCGTGCACCAGCTGGGGCTGCTCGCGACCGTGGGCGCGACGCCGCGGCAGATGCGGTCGCTGCTGCTGCGCGAGGCGCTCGTCCTGAGCATGGCGCCCGCAGCCATCGGCATCGCCTTGGGGACGCTGGCCGCGGGCGCCTTCATCAACGCGGCCATCGAGGCCGCTCGGCAAGCCGGCGTCGGATCGGGGGGACTGGCCGCCTTCCGCTGCTCGCCGCTCCTGCTGCTGGCCGTGGCGGCGCTCGTGCTGCTCACGGTGACGGTGTCGGCTGGGATTCCCGCCCGCAAGCTCGCGCGGACGAGCCCCCTTGCCGCGGTGGCCGGCGCGCCCGAGGCCGCTCCCGCCCGCCCGGGGCGTGCCGGGCTCATCGCGCGCCTCTTCGGGGTGGAAGGGGAGCTGGCCAGCGGATCCCTGCGGCAGCGCCGGGGCGCCCTGCGCTCGGCGTCTTTGGCCATCGGGCTGGCGTTTCTCGCGCTGGGGCTCTTCCTCTCGTTCATGACGGTCTCGCGCATGAGCGTGGACCAGACCTACTACGAGCGCTACGGAATTGCCTGGGACCTGGTCGTGGACGTGCCGGACGCCTCCGCCGCGGAGCTGGAGGAGGTCGCACGCGGGCTTGCCGCCCAGGCCGAGGAGGCGGTGGTGGACAAGTCCGACGCCGGCATGCGCCTCTACCTCAAGGCCCGCGCCGGAGCGGAGCCGTCGCTGTGGGCAGCTGCCGAGGAGGCGCTCGAGTCGGCAGGGCATGCGGAGTTCTCCCTCGTCGACATGGATGCCGACCGGGTGCGCGCCGATGCGGTGTGGGTCGGGTACGCGGCGGTGGTCGGCGGGTTCTGCGGCATCTTGGCGCTCATCGGGGTGGCGGGGGTCGTCACGCAGGCCGTGGGCTTCGTCTACCAGCGCAAGCGCGAGTTCGCCCGCCTGCGCACCCTCGGCATGACGCCAGGAGGCGTCTTCAAGATGCTCGGGGTGGAGGGACTGCTGACCGTGGCGCGGCCCCTGGCGCTGACCCTGCCCCTCGTGGTCGCCGGGGCGCTGGCCCTGGCGCTGCTGGGACGGCAGCCCCTCGGGGGCTTCCTCGCCGCCTTTCCCTACGGCGTGCTGCTGTCCTACGTTGCCGTCGTGGCGCTGGTGGTGGTCGCCGCCAACGCCTTCGGGGCCCTGCGGCTCGTTCGCGGCGATCTGGCGGAGGCGCTCAGGGACGACGCGCTCGCGTAGGGCGGCGCGGGCGCGCCTGCCCGCGCGCTCCGCGTCTCCCTCCGCGAGCGCGCGGGCAGGCGCATGAAAAAAGGGGGCGCGCCTGCGGGCACGCCCCCTCTTCGCGTCGTCGCCGGGTTACAGCGCGTCGATGTAGGCCACCAGGTCGGCGGTGGTCGTGAGCCCCTCGGGCTCGCCGAAGTCGATGCCCAGCTCGTCCTCGAGATCGCAGATCAGCTCGACCATGTCGAGCGAGTCGATGCCGAGCGACTCGAACGTGGACTCCTCGGTCACCGCAGCCGGGTCGATCTCGAGGTTGCGCTGCAGGATGTCGCGGACGGTGTCGATGGTCGCCATTGCCTAGTTCTCCTTCTGCTTCAGCAGGCCGTAGCCGCCGTCATCGCGGCGGTACAGCACGTTGACGAGATTCGTGTCGCGATCAGTGTAGGCGAAGAAGTCGTGCCCGAGCAGGTCGATCTGCACGAGGGCCTCTTCCTCGGTCATGGGCGTGAACTCGGTCTCCTTGCGGCGGACGACCTCCTCGCCTGCCAGCTCGTCCATGAGCTTGTCCAGGTCGAGCTCGCCCTCGGGGCGCGCGTCCTCATGCGCGTAGTCGACGATCTTCTCGGTGGCGCGCACCTTCTTGTCGATGATGCGGGTCTTGTACTTGCGGATCTGGCGCGCGATCTTGGCAGCCGCCACGTCGATGGCCGCGTACATGTCCTCTTCGTTCTCCTCGACGCGAACGATATGGCCCTTGATGCGCACGGTGACCTCGCAGATGGACGGCAGCGGGTTCGCCGGGTTCTTCTCCTTCATCAGCACGACCTCGCAGGAGATGGGGTCGGCGTCGATGGCCTTCAGGGCGTTGCCGACCTTCTCCTCGGCATACTGGCGCAGCGCGTCGGTGATGGGCATCTTGCGGCTGGTGACGGTAATGCTCATAGCGTTCACCTCTTTGCTCGAAGCGAATAAAAAACAGCTGATGAAAGGGCGGTTCGCGTGTCGGCGTCGTCTTCTGGGAGAAAGCGCTGCGTGGCACGTTTCTGTCCTCAAAGGTCGATCCGTCGGCGGCGGCCCCTTTCGTCAAGCTGTGATTCAAGCATAGCGCAAAACCGGGTTCTCTGCCGACCAGAATAGGGGGAGAAGAAAAACGTTTCCATGACGCGGCCGCTGCTGCGCGCCGCTGCGGAGAAGGGCGGCGAGAGGCGGCGGCAGGCGGGCGTGATCCGGGGTGTTACGAGGTTTTTACGGAGGTTGCCCGCCGGTAGGCACGCGGCGCGAATTGGGGGATAATAAGGCGCTTGAACGAGGTTCTCACGCGGCTGAGCATGCGAGGTATCCCATGGAACGCACGAACAAGGAACAGGACGAGAAGGCGACCCAGGCGTCGGGCGACGCGGATGCGCGGACGGACGAGGCGGCGGTCTCCCAGGCCCTCTTCATCCGCGAGGTCCAGGGCCATCAGCGGCGCTACCGCAAGCTCATCCACCTCACGCACTCCTCCACCAAGGCCGCCGGCGCCATGCTCGTGGCCGCCGTGGTGGCGCTCATCGTGGCCAACACCGGAGCCCACGAGGCGTTCCTCGAGTTCTGGCACATGCCCGTGGTGGTGGGCATTGGCCCGGTGGTGGGCGAGATGTCCATGGCGCACGTCATCAACGACATCTTCATGGCCGTGTTCTTCCTGCTCGTGGGCTTGGAGATCAAGTACGAGATGACCGTCGGCGAGCTGACGAACATCCGCCAGGCGGCGCTGCCCATCATCGCCGCGGTCGGCGGCGTGCTCATGCCCATCGTGCTGTACTCGCTGTTCAACGGCGGCAACCCCGAGACGGCCCACGGCTGGGGCGTCCCCACGGCCACCGACATCGCCTTCGCGCTCGGCATCATGGCGCTTTTGGGCAACCGCGTGCCCAACGGCGTGCGCGTGTTCCTGTCCACGCTGGCCGTGGCCGACGACATCATCGCCATCCTCGTCATCGCCATCTTCTACGGCCAGAGCCCGTCCCTTCTGTGGCTGGCGGCCGCAGCGGTGGTGTTCGCGCTGCTCATGGTGATGAACCGCGCGCACGTGTACTCGCTGTTCCCCTACCTTGCCGTGGGCGTGATGCTGTGGTTCTGCGTGTTCATGTCGGGCGTGCACTCCACCATCGCCGGCGTGCTGCTGGCGTTCTCCATCCCGTCTGGCTCGCGCGTGAACCTGCGCAGCTTCCTCCAGTGGTCGGATGATGAGGTGCAGAAGGCGCGCAAGGTGTTCGAGCCGGATACGCCGGTCATCGCCCAGGACGAGTACATGAAGACGGTGAGCAACCTCTCGCAGGTCGCGCGGCAGGTCATCCCGCCGGCCACGCGCCTCGAGCACAAGCTGTACCCGTGGGTGTACTTCGGCGTGCTGCCGCTGTTCGCGCTGACCAACGCCGACGTGGCCATCTCGGGCGATCTGGGCGCCATGCTGTCGAGCCCGGTGCTGCTCGGCGTGTTCTTCGGCCTGGTGCTCGGCAAGCCCATCGGCATCATGCTGTTCAGCTTCGTCACCGTGAAGCTGAAGGTGGCCAGCCTGCCGCAGAACGTCAACTGGAAGCACATGCTGGGCGCGGCCATCCTGGGCGGCGTTGGGTTCACCATGGCCATCTTCGTGGCCAACCTGGCGTTTCCCGAGGCCATCATGGTGTCCGAGGCGAAGCTCGGCATCCTGGCGGCGTCGCTGGTGGCCGGCGTGGTGGGCTTTCTGTTCCTGCTGGGCCAGGCGAAGGCCGCCGAGGCCCGTGGCGTGGCCTACGTGACCGCCTACAGCGACGACCTGCATCCCCAGACGGCCAGCGTCGAGGTCGATCGCGCGGGCGAGGAGCTGCTGGCCGCGCTCGACGACGAGGAGCTCGAACGCGAGCTGGAGGCGCGCCTCCAGGGCGGTCAGGGCGTCGCCGAGATCGTCGTGGAGCTGCCGCGCGAGGACGGGGGCGACACCGCGGATCCGCAGATCGCCGAGGCCGAGGCTGCGGCTGCGGTCGCACTGCGTGACGAGGCCCTCTGCCGTGAGGAGCGCGACGTTGCCGGCACCTCCGGCGGCAGCCGCTAGACGTCTCCCAACAGGTGCTGACGCACGACGCCCGGGCCGACCCGCCTGGGCGTCGTTTTTTTGTCCGGCGCGCTGAGCGGCTCGCGGGACAAACGAATGTTTCACGTGAAACACGTGGTGGCAGCACGAGGGCGCGATGGAAGGGCGCGCGGTCGGGGGGCGATGGGGGGGCACGATGAGGGGAGCGCGGTGGGGA
>NZ_QWKK01000066.1 GCF_009911695.1 Enterorhabdus sp. P55
GCCCCGCCCGAGCCTGCCTTTCTCTTGCGGCCTCCTCCGCTTCCCGGGTCTCCTCGCTACGATGTTTCACGTGAAACATTCGTCTGCTTTTGCTCTCGCCTCCATCTCCGGCTCCGCTTTCGCTCACCGCCCTCCCCGCCTGTCCCGCGTCTTTGTCGCAGCCCTCTCTCTCGCCCCTCGGGCGCTCGTCTGCCTGCTTGCCTGCCCCTTCCTCTTGCGCGCCCCTCGCTTACGTCCCATCTCCCTGCCCCACGCTTTCCCGAGCTCCGCCCCGTCCCGCCCCGTCCCGCCCCCGTCCCGCTCCCGTCTCTCTCCGCCCTTCCTCACACTTTCTTAATGATTACCCGGGGACTTCTTAATCTCTTGCCGCGATACTCGGTAGGGTAGGGAGAGTCGAAGGGAGATCCATGAGCGTGATAGAGGTGCGCGGCCTGGCCAAGGAGTATCGTGGCCGCCGCGTGGTCGACCGGTTCGACATGACCGTGATGCGCGGCGACATCTATGGGTTCGTCGGGAAGAACGGCGCGGGCAAGTCGACGGTTATGAAGATGATCTGCGGCCTGGTGACGCCGACCGCCGGTGAGATATGCCTGTTCGGGGATGAGGAGCGCGCGGCGGTGCCCGGAGGGCTGCGCGTGGGCTCGCTCATTGAGGAGCCGGGGCTGCTTCCCAACCTCTCCGTCTTCGACAACCTGATGGCGAAGGCGCTGGCCATCGGTATTGTGGATGCACGCGAGCGCTGCCACGAGGTGCTGCGTCTGGCAGGCCTCGACCACGCGGAGGACAGGAAGGCGAAGAGGCTCTCCCTCGGCATGAAGCAGCGCCTCGGCCTGGCGCTCGCGCTTCTGGGCAATCCCGACGTGCTGCTGCTGGATGAGCCCTTCAACGGCCTCGACCCCGAGGGCACGCGCGCCATGCGCAACCTGCTCGTGCGTTTGAATGAGGTGTTCGGCGTGACCGTGGTGGTAAGTTCGCACGTGCTCGACCAGCTCGATCGCATGGTCACGCGCTACGGCGTCATCGCCGAGGGTGCCATGGTGCGCGAGATGACGGCCGACCAGGTGCAGGCCGAATGCGGCGAGAGCCTGCGCGTGCGCACGACTGACCCGTCGCGCACGTTGGCGCAGCTGCAGGAGACGCTGCCCGCGGCCACCTATCGCGCCGAGCCCGACCAGGCCATCATCGTCTCCGGGGCCTACGACGCCGAGTCCGTGGCCCAGGCGCTCAAGGCTGCGGGGCAGGTCGTCTTGGAGTTCTCACCGCATCGGCGCGATCTGGAGGAGTACTTCGTGGAGCTGATGGAGGGGAGGCGCCATGCTTAACCTGCTGAAATCCGACCTCTACCGCCTCATCCACGGTAAGGCACTGTGGGTGATGACCGTGGTGCTGGTGGCGTGCATGGCCTTCGCGGCGGGCATGCTCCATTGGGTGACGCAGCCTGACTCCCTGGCGTTTTATGCTCAGGCCGAGATGATGACGGTCGACGAGGTGCAGAGCGAGCTGGTGCCGCGCGAGGAGGCGGAGGAGAACTTTGCCGTCACGGTGCAGGGCCCTGGCGTCCGCGTGCGTGCCGATGGGTTCCGTGAGGTGCCCACTGCCGACGACTTCCAGGATGTGTCCGCCGAGATGCGGCAGTTCGACAGTCTTACCGGGCTGTTCGGTTCGGGGTTCGTGAGCGGCGGGTTCCTCGCCGTGACTGCGTCTTTGCTGGTGGCGCTGTTTTTCTCAGCCGACTTTGAGACGCGCTTCATTCGCAACCTGACGATGACCCGCCGCGGCCGTTTCGCCTACTACGGGGAGAAGCTGCTGCTGGCGTCGTTGGTGTCGCTCTGGTTTCTGGTGGTGCTGGCATCGTCGTGCGCAGCGTCCTTCGCCCTGGCGGGCATCAGCTACCGCGCCGACGAGGCCGTCGGCGGCCTGCTACTATGGATGCTGCTGGTCTGGCTCTCGGCTACCGTCTACGCGTGGGCGACGGCGCTTGTCGTTTGGATTACGCGCAGTAAGGCCGCTGGCATTGCCGAGGCGATTGTGGTGTCGTCTGCCATGTTCGGCGCTCTGCTCGCCCAGGCGCTGACGTACTTTGGGCGCATCCTGCCGTGGGTGGATGTCCTTCCCGCCTGGCTGCCGTCTGGCGCTCTGAATATGCTGGCGCCGGGAGCGGCGCAGCTCGCCGTCCCCGGCGGCGCGCTCGGCTTCGCCGGGGTGCCGGTCGGCGTGTCCGTTGTGGTGGTGCTGCTGATCTGGCTCGCGGTCTGCGCCGCGCTGACGTTCGCCGCCTGCCGCCGCCGCGACCTGTAGCGGCGGGGCGCCGCCGGGGGAGACTCGCAAGTCGACGGGGCGCCGACGGGGCGCCGTCGGGAACCGCCCACGCGCTGATGGGGCGCCGCCAGGAGGCGCCCCATGAGCTGGCGGGGCGCCGAGGAGGGGCGCTTTCGCGTCGTCGGGGGGGAGGCCCGCAAGCCGCCCAGGCACCGACGGGGCGCCGCCAGGAGCCGCCCGCAAGCCGCCCAGGCACCGACGGGACGCTGCCGGGAACCGCCCGTAAGCCTCCCGGGTGCCGCCGGGGCGCCGCCGGGGGAGGCGGATTACGTGAAGGCGGGATAGGAATGCGTGCCGCAATGGGCGGCTGGGGAAGGAGGGGCTGGATGATCGGACTCGCGCTGGCTCTGGCTGGGCTTGCGACGTGCGGTTTTGCCGTGGTTGTCGCCTATGGGCGCGAGCTGCGGAGAATGGCCGCGTTCCTGCGCACGCGCGGCGTGCGGTCGAATGCCCGCATGACCACGGAGATACCCGGACGCTCCTTCGCAGAACTGGCCCGCGCGGTGAACGCGGAGCTCGACCGCGCCGACGAGGAGCGGCGCGTCGCGGCGATGGCGCAGCGTGACTTCCAGCGCGACTTGGCGAGCCTCTCCCACGACATCCGCACGCCGCTCATGGGTGCGCGCGGCTACGTGCAACTGGCTGCCGACGAGCCTGACGCCGCCCGCCGCGCCCACTACCTGGACGCCGCCACGGCGCGGCTCGGCGCCATGGAGTCGCTGCTCGACCAGCTCTTCGCCTACGCGCGGGCTAACGATCCGGATGCCGAGTTCGATCTGCGTCCCGTCAAGCCGCACCAAGTGCTGGCCGGGGTGCTCGTGGGGCATTTTCCAACTTTCGAAGAGCGCGGATGGGAGCCTGTCGTAGACTTCGAAGACGAGGGTGTGCTCCTGGAAGCCGATGAGGAGGCCCTCGCGCGCATCTTCGACAACTTGGTGGCCAACGCCCTGCGCTACGGAAGCGGCGCGCCCACCATTCGTCAGCGCGGCCGCTCCCTCACCTTCTCCAACGCCGTGGCCGACCCGGACGCCATCGACGCCGACCGGCTCTTCGAGCGTTTCTACCAAGCCGACGCCGCCCGCGCCGGCGGCGGCTCGGGCCTGGGGCTGGCCGTGGTGGCCAGCCTCGCCCGCAGCATGGCCCTCCGCGCAACCGCCGCCATCCGCGGCACTAACCTCCTGATAACCCTCACCTGGTGATTCCCCGGGCTTGCCTTCATCGGAATCGCCGGCCTTCTGCTGGTGGGGAGGGAGTGACGCACGGTGGTGGAAAAGAGGAACCTGGGGCTGCCCGCAAAAGGAGTCCGGCTTCTTCGTTCCGCTGAAAGGTGATATCATTGATATCACCTAAGCAAAGGAGGTGCCGCCATGGCTGATCTGCTCATACGCGATCTCGACGAAGGAACGAAGCAGCTGCTGCGGGAGCGGGCGGTGCGTCACGGGCGTACGCAGCAGGGGGAGGCGAAGGCCATCCTCGAATCGTCGCTGCGTCCCGAGTCGTCAAGCTGGGTGACGCGACTGCGGAATGCCGCCCAGGCTGTCGGGGGCATCGATCTCGAGGATCTCCCGCGCCATCCGGCTCGCGAAATTGACACGAGGGGATGGGCATGAACTACGTCGTTGACACCAATGTCGTCTCGGAATTGATGCGCCCGCAACCAAGCGAGAACGTGATCGATTGGTTCTACGACCACGAGGGGCAGGTGTGGCTTACCTCCATCACGGTTAAGGAACTGTACTTTGGCATGCTTCGGTTGCCTGAGGGAAAGCGGAAGGAGCGATTGCGACAGGCCATCACGAGCATTGTCATGGACTGTTCTTCCAAAACGTACTCATTCGACGCTTTCAGCGCCTTTCTTTGCGCTGAGCTTCACGAGCAGGCATTGTCTCAGGGAAAAGCGCCCGCCATAGAGGATCTGATGATCGCGGCCATCTGCAAGCGCAATGACTGTGCTCTGGCGACGCGCAACGTGAAGGACTTCGACTGTCTGGCTATCGATGTGATCAATCCCTTCGAGCGCTGAGAACGTAAGGAGATAGGGCTATGGGTCTGGGAATGCAGCAGCGCCAGGTAGAGGGCGCGCCCCTCGTTTATCACATGGACAAGACCGAGGGGGCGCCGTGGGTGCTGTTGCTCCATGCGGCCTTCGTCGATCATCGGATGTTCCGAACTCAGGTGGAGGCCTTCCGCGGGCGCTACAGCGTCGTCGCCGTGGACATTCTCGGCCATGGCGGCTCGACTGAGGCCAGGCGCGGCGACAGCCTCGAATCCATGGCCTCGTGGTTGAACGCCCTTCTGGATGCCGAGGGCGCGGACGTGGCCCATGTGGTGGGCGTGTCGCTCGGCGGAGTGCTGGCCCAGGATTTCGCCTGCGCCTATCCGGAGCGGGTGGCGTCCCTGGCCTGCTTCGGCGCCTATGACATAACGCGTCCCGACCCCGAGCTGCTCAAGGCCAACGGGGCTGCCCAGATGGCCATGGTGGGCAAGGCCCTCGTGTCGGTGCAATGGTTCGCCGAGGCCAACAAGGCCATTTCAGCCTATACCGAGCGGGCTCAGCAGGAGTTCTACGAGCTCAACCTCGGGTTCCCCAAGCGCTCGCTGCGGCACTTGGCAGCCTTGGGCAAGCTGGTGGGCAAGCACGAGCCCTGCCCTCGCGCCTATCCGCTGCTCATCGGCTGCGGCGAGCACGATCTGCCCCTGGAGCTTGAGGCCGTGCAAGCGTGGGCCGCGTCCGAGCCCGGCAGCCAGGTAGTAGTCGTGGAGGACGCCGGCCACTGCGCCAACATGGACGCCCCCGACCGCTTCAACGAAGCGCTGCTCCAGTTCTGGGCGAGTGGGGAATAGTCCCTTGTCTACGTGGTGTCGGGCGTGCTGGCGGCGTTCGCTCCGATGACGGCAGGCGTCTTGCGATGATCGGCTCTAGCCTCATCAGCGAGAAATACGCGGTCTTTAGCTGTGCGCTTTTAGCGCGCGTGAGGGACCGATGTGCTTGAGGAGCTGGGGATTGTCGAAGAGTTCGGGACAGATGAGCTCTTCGCGATTAAGCGGGTGTCCGGCGTCCAGCAGCAGGTTTCCGTAGAATGCCTCCAGAGGTCCGCGTTCGGGCAGGATGCCTGCCTCGTTGTTGCGGTAGTTGGCCCTCACGAGGGCATCGCGGTAGTAGCGTGCGTGCTTCTGGAAGGGCTCGTTGCCCACCGTGAATCCGAGCGAGCCGAGATATAGCTCCGAGAATACGGCTACGGTGCGGGTGTTTCCTTCTACGAAGGGGTGCACCTGCCACAGAAGCGAGACGAACTTCGCCAGGCGCGCGACGTCGGTCTCAGAGAGCGACGTGCCGTAGCTCTCGCGAGACTCTTCGCGGAACAGGTAATCCAGTGAGGTTTGGATCATGGTTGGATCTGCGTATAGTACGCTGTCGCCGTTGAGGATGTCCTCCTGCTTTACGAGCCGCTCGGTTTTGTATTGACCGGGCCGATAAGCTTCTTCATCCATATCTTGAAACAGCGTACGATGGACGAGGAGAAGCATGTCGGGGGTGAAAGCGAAGCTGCCGGCCTCCAGCATCTCGGCGATGCGCTGGCTGACGAGGTCGGCCTCGGCCGTGGCCTGCCGGTCGCTCCCCTCTGCAGTGTGATAAGCGCGAATGAGCTCGCCCGTTTCCTGCAGAGTGCAGCGCCCTTGCTCGTAACTTTGGGCCAGCTCGCGCAGATAGGGAGAAACTTCCAGGCCGTCCACCGCTTGCAGGCCGATGGCCGTAGCCCAGTAATGCCGGCGCATCGCCTTGCCGGCGAGTCGCGTGCTGGTTTCGTAGGGGAAGGCGTCGAGGCTGTCGGCGGACATGGGCTCACCCCTTTGCGTAGCGGCGTTGACCTATCTAGTTTAGCAAACAAAAACGCCCTCCGAAGAGGGCGTTCGTTTCTCTAGTGGTGCGGGTGAAAGGACTTGAACCTTCATGGGGTTGCCCCCATACGGACCTGAACCGTACGCGTCTGCCAATTCCGCCACACCCGCACTAGACGGCCTCGGCTTGCGCCGAAAGCGTAGGATATGTTACCCCAGCGCCTCGGCCTGCGCAAGGGGGAATTTCGGAGAATGTGCGCGTGCCGGGCGCGACGAAGCTCCCGGCGGCCGCGATGTGGTAGGATTCAGCCCATCGAAACCACGCTCGGGAGCGGCTCGCCGCATCCGAGCGCAAACGCAGCAGAAACGCAACCGGGAAGGCAGCCGGCCGCATGGCCCGCCAACAGCTCATACTCGACAGATACCGCATCATAGGCAAGGCCGGAGCCGGGGGCTACGGCACGGTGCAGCACGCTTATGACACGCGCCTCAAGCGCGACGTGGCCATCAAGTGCATCCCGCTCTCGGAGGCGGACGTGGCGCGCGCCCGTCTGCTGGCCATGGAGGCGAAGATGGCCGATGCCCTGGCTGCCGCCGAGGACGACGGCGAGGAGGCCGGCGAAGGGGCGGTCGAGGGCGCGCGCGGCGCGGCGCTTCCTCCTGCCGATCCTGCGCGCGCCGCCGATGCGCGGGCGATCCGCGGCGCGGCGCCGGCGAATCTCGGCGCTCGGAGCGCGGTCGATCCGGATGACGTCGCCCCGTGGGAGGACCTGCCCGCCGAGGACGACGAGCTCGCCGCCGGTGACGGCTGGGATGCGGACGCGGATGGGGGAGCAGGCGCCGACGGCCGGGATGCCGAGGACGATGCGGACGACTGGGAGCCTCGCGGCGCCCATGCGAGCAGCGAGCTGCGCCCCGCGAGCGTCGAGCGCGCCGAGCAGCCCGGGCGTCGTGGCGCCCACGCGCGTCACGCGGCGCCGGCGGCAGACGACGCCTTCGCCCCCGAGGACTTCGACGACCTGGACGAGGGGGACGATCCCGCCCCCCGCCTTCCCGTCATCGGCGCCGCCGCCTGTGAGCCCTCAAGCTCGCGTGTAGCCAGCCTTTCCCGCGAACGCGCCCTTGACGCGCGGGGCGGCGGAAAGGGCGCGGCCCGCGGGGTGGCGCGCGCAGCGGCGGGGGCGCTGGCATCCGGCACGCGGAATGGCGCAGGGACGCTCGCCATGCCTGACGATCCCCGATCCGAGGCGATTCCCGCCGACGACGAGCCCGACCTCGAGGACGACGACCTCTTCGACCACATCCCCGGGTTGGAGGAGGCGCGCACCGCGGCGCACCTCTCCGACGCGAACATCGTCACGGTCTACGACTGCGAGCTCCACGACGGCGTGGCCTACGTCATCATGGAGTACATCGAGGGCAAGACCCTCGCGCGCATCATGCGCGAAGAGGGCGACGACATCACCCTCGACATCGTCGCCGCGGTGTTCACCTCCATCGCCCATGCGCTCAAGGCCGCCCATGGCAGCGAGGTGCTGCACCTGGACATCAAGCCCGACAACGTGATCGTCAACCGCCAGGGTCAGGTGAAGGTGACGGATTTTGGCCTGGCCACGCTCATGGACGCGAGCGGCCAGGGCACGGCCGGCGGCGGAACCATCGGCTACATGCCGCTCGAGCAGATGCGCCAGGAGCCCCTGGACGAGCGCACCGACGAGTGGGCGCTTGCCAGCCTCACCTACGAGATGCTCTCCGGCGACAATCCCTTCTTCGCCGATGACCTGGCCGATGCCGAGGCGGCCATCGAGGACGCGGAGCTCGTGCTGCCCTCGCTGTGCTGGGACGACCTCGACCAGCAGGTCGACGACGTCATGTTCCTCGCGCTCGACCCCGACCCAGACGAGCGCTACGCCACCGTGGAGGAGTTCGCTGACGAGCTCGAACCCCTGCTGGGCAGCGCGCGCAAGGGCAAGCGGCAGCTGGCCGACATCGTATGCGAGGTGGAGCCCGAGGAGCCTGAAGAGCCGCCGGCTCCGCGTCCGCCCGCCGTCCCGCTGGTGGATCGCCTGGGGCCGCGCGGCGGTTCGATCATCGCGCGCGTGCTTTCGGCGGCATCGGCGGCCCTCGTGGTCGCGCTCGCGCTGGCCAACGTGCGGCTCGGCGCGCCCGACGCCGCCTACGGGCTGGCCACCTCATGCGCGCCGGTGTTCTGGGGGCTCGTCGCCGGGGCGGGGCTGGCCGCCGTGCTGCGCCCGCATCTGGCGGCGCTCGCCTCGTTCGTCCTGCTGGGGACGGCGTTCTTCCTGAGCGGCGCGTTCCTGCTGGGGTTGGCGGTCATCGGCGTCACCGTGGCGTGGTGGCGCGGCGTCGGATGCGAGGGCGAGGCGCAGGCCCTCTCCGCCCTCGTTCAGCCGCTTGCCGGCGCCGTGGGGTTCGCGGGCCTCGCACCGGTGATGGCCGGCGCGCTGCTGCCCCTGGGCCAGGCGCTGCTGAGCAGCCTGTTCAGCGTGTTCACGGCACTTGCGCTGGCGAGTCTCGGGTCGTGCGACCTCATGGGCTGGAACCCGTGGGTGAACCTGCGCTTCGCCGGGTTCGACCCCCAGGCGTCGCTCGTCGCCACGCTCGCGCTGCCGCAGACCTGGTGCGTCGCGGCCAGCTGGGTGCTTGCGGCTGGCGCCTACAGCCTGCTGTGCGTGCGCGGCACGCGTGCCTTCGACATTCTGGGGGCGCTAGCGGCTGCGGGTTTGCTGGTGGCCGGCGCCTGCGTGGCCGCGGGCCTGGCGAGCGGCGGGGCCTCGTGGCTGCCCAGCCCGACGGCGCTCACCGGCGCGCTCCTGCCCGGCTGCGTCGGCGTCGTGCTTGCGCTCATGGGCGTCCCCGACCGCGTGCGCTGGGCTCCCGAGGAGTGGGCTGCCCTCGAAGACCCCGCCGACGAGGACGCCTGGGCCGACCGCTAACGCGGGTTTTGCGAAAATCTGGACATTTGCTTCGAAATTCCGAGGCAAAGCGATGCGTGGGGGCTTAACACGCTCCCTCGGAAAAACACCGACCTGGGCAAACGCGAATCCGGGCGCCCGCAACGCGCCCCATCCTGCCCGCAATCCTCGGAATTTCGAAGCAAGTGTCCAAAAACGGCCGTCCTTGCTGCACGCACGCAAAAAAAGCGGGCTCCGATCCCCCGGAGCCCGCCTCTCGCGCTCTCGCGGCCCGCGACCAGCGACCAGCGGCCTGCCGCCGCACCGCCGCACGCCAGCGCGCTACAGCAGCGCAGTCACCTTGCCCAGCAGCGGCTCGAAGCTCACGCCGCGCTCCTGGAAGTGCGGCTGCTCGGCCGAGACGATCATCGCGTCGTGCACGAAGTCGCCGGCGAAGGCCACGGCCTCCTCCAGCGTGCGGCCGGCCATGAGCGCCGCCAGCAGGCAGGACGCGTATACGTCGCCCGTTCCATGCAGCAGGTAGGGCAGGTACTCGTTGGACACCTCGACGATGTCCGTTGCCCCCTGGCTGCCGACGAAGTTGCGCACCACGCTCTCGCCCGCACGCTTGACGCCCTTCAGCACCACGTGCTTCGCGCCCTTGTCCAGCAGCGCGCGCACCAGGCGATGCGCCTCCTCGTCGGGGATGTCGGTGCCGCCCCACTCCTCGCCGATGGGCTCGCCCAGGATGATGGCGGCCTCGGTCAGGTTGGGGGTGAGCACGTCGGCGCCGCAGGCCAGCTCGGCCATGGCGTCGCAGAGCTCGGGCGTGTAGGTGGGGTACACCTTGCCGTGGTCGGCCATCACAGGATCCACCACGCGCAGGGCGTTGGGGTAGGTCTCGTAGAGGCTGCGGATGATGTCCACCTGCTCAGGCGCGCCGAGGAACCCGGAGTAGATGGCGTCGATGTCCACGTCGATGCCGCGCCAGGCGGCCAGGTAGTCGCGCAGGATGTCGGTGGTGTCGTGCATGTACCAGCCGGGGAAGGCGGTGTGGCTGGAGAATAGCCCCGTCGGCACGGGGCACACGTCGCAGCCGGCGGCCGACAGCACGGGGATGGCCACGCCCAGCGAGCACTTGCCGTAGCCGCACAGGTCGTGCACGGCGGCCACGCGCGGGATGTAGGCGCCTTCGCGCTCGTAGAGGCGCAGCCCGACGCCCGCGGTGTCAGGCTCGGTGAGGGAGGTGTCTTCGCTCATGGTTAGTTCTCCTCTTCGTCATCGTCGTCGAATAGCGACCAGTCGTCCTCGGTCTTCTCGTGGTTCTTGAACTGCTTGCGCGTGCGGCGCTCCATGATGACGCACGCGATGACGCTCAGAACCAGGCCTGCGCCTACTAGGCATCCGATGCCCGGCATGGTCTCGAAGAGGAAGTGGTAGATCTCGTCTATATCCATGTATACAGCCTCGTTACGTTAGATGAATGACAACTTCCCGGGGCGCTCCCGACGCTAATCTGGGGAGCGTTTAGTGCAGGTGCCTGAAAAGTATACTATGCGACGCGGGCACGGTTGCGCCATTTTGACTCCGTGGAGAAGCGGTGAACTGGCGCGAGGGTCCGCGTGCCGGTCGGGCACGCAGCGGGGGAAGAACGACTGATGGCTTCGAACATGCTCAAGGGAAAGGGCGGCGCCTTCGCATACGGCGGCCTGGTGGTGCTGATCGTCATGGCCGTGGCGCTCTCGGCGCTCTCGGGCTATATCGACAACAAGCTGCGCCAGAACGGCGAGCAGCAGGCTACCACCTTCACCGAGCAGATGGGCTCCTTTGTGGGCGAGAAGGTGGAGGATATTCAGAACGCCATCGGCGCGTTCACCATCCAAAGCGACGACCCGGCTCTCGTCCAGCCGGCCCTGGCCGCCCTGCGTGACCGCTTCGGCTTCTACGGCGTGGCCTTCGCCCGCATGGACGGCACGGGCGTCACGGCAGGTGGCGAGTCGTTCGACGTCGCGCAGCTGGGCGACGAGGAGGTGGCGCTCTCCCAGGGCGTGCCGGGTTATTCAGAGAGCTTCCAGACCCCGGACGGCGTCTACGCGCGCCTGGCCCAGGAGCCGCTCTATCTTGACGGGCGCCAGGCGGGCGCCCTCTACGTCGTCATCCCCCTGACGGCGTTCTCCACTGATGCGGCCGAGGTGACCAAGGGGGTCATCGGCGACACGCTGCTGTTCGACGGACGCACGGGCGAGGTGCTGCTCAACTTCGGCGAGACCGCCACCGCCGACGAGGGGTCGTCGGTCTACGACTTCGTGGGCGGGGCCCTTGCGGCGGCTGCGCGAGCGCCGGGAAAGAACTCCCAGGCTCCGACGGAGGAGCTGGACGCCCTGCGCCGCGCCGTGCTGGCGGGACGGTCGGCCCTCGTGGTGGGAAGCGTGAACGGCCGCGAGTCCTACCTGTGCGTCTCTCCCACGGGCCGGGGCAGCTGGTATGTCTGCAACGTCATATCGGTGGAGGCCGTGCGCGCGGAGGCCAGCGTGGTGTCAGCCGTCTTTACCACGGTGTTCGCCCTGAGCGGCGCCTGCGTGCTCCTGGGGGTGGGTGTGGCCGTGGCGCTCTACCGCAAGCAGGCGCGAGAGCGCGACGTGGAGATGAAGCAGCACCTTTACCAGGCACTTTCCGACAGCCTCGATTTCGGCGTGGCGCTCTACTCGCCCTCCGACGGCGTGGTGACGCCCATCGTGGCCAAGAGCGCCGACATCTTCGGCATCGGCTTCGACGAGCTGGTGTCCGATCCGCGCAAGGCCGAGGATCTGGGCTTCTCCGAGCAGGGCTGCACCCTGCTGCGCCGCATCCAGGCCGATGACATCCACTTCTTCGAGCACGGCGAGTTCTGCCTCAGCCATCCGTCCAGCGGTCGCGCCCGCTACGTCGAGTACACGGTGCGCCCCCTGCGCTACGAGGGCAAGGGGCAGGTGCTCGTCATCATGCGCGACGTGACCGAGGCCAACCTCATACAGCTGTCCATGAAGGACGCCATGGAGTCGGCTGAGGCTGCCAACCGCGCCAAGTCCGAGTTCCTCTCGCGCATGAGCCATGAGATCCGCACGCCCATGAACGTCATCATCGGCAAGCTGCACCTGGCGCGCCGCCACCGGGACGATCCGGAGCGGATGGCTCGCAGCCTGGACGACATCGAGCGCGCGTCCGACCATTTGCTCGAGCTCATCAACGGCGTGCTCGACATCTCCAAGATCGAGAGCGGCAAGGTGAACTTCGTCGACCGCCCCTTCAACCTGGCGCGGCTGCTCGATTCGCTGGCGGATGTGGTGGAGCCCCAGTGCGCCGCCAAGGGGCAGACCTACCGCCTGGTCACCGAGGGGCCGGTGGACGCGCTGTTCGTGGGCGATGAGCTGCGCATGCGCCAGCTGCTCGTGAACCTGCTGACGAACGCGGTCAAGTACACCGAGGAGGGCGGCCATGTCACGCTGGAGGTGCGCGTGGCGCCGAGCCTGGCGGCCGGTTACGAGAGCATCACGCTCGTGGTGTCCGATGACGGCATCGGCATGGCGCCGGAGTTCGTGGAGCACCTCTTCGAGCCGTTCGTCATGGAGGGCCGCTCGCGCTCGGAGGGCACCGGGCTGGGCATGCCCATCGTCAAGCACATCGTCAACTCCATGGGCGGCGACATCCACGTGGAGACAGCCGTGGGGCGCGGCACCACCTACACCATCGTGGTGAACAAGAAGATGCTGACGGAAGGCGAGCGAGATGGGTTGGCGCCTCGGGGGGCGGAAGGCGCGGCGATGGCGGCGGGCGCCGAGGCTGCGAAAGGCGCGGCGATGACGGCGGGCGCCGAGGTCGTGGAGGACGCCGCAGCGGCGACGGGTGCCGAGGTCGCGGAGGCCGCCGCAGCCGTCCCGGCCGCGCCCCGGCCGCCTCGC
>NZ_QWKK01000067.1 GCF_009911695.1 Enterorhabdus sp. P55
GGCCGCGCCCGTGGCCGCCGCCCCGGCCGTCCAGGCCGCGCCGGCTCCGGCCGCCGCGCCCGCGCCCGGTGCCGATGACGGCAAGGAGCGCCCTGCCACCTGGCAGGCCGTCACGGCCCCCATGGTGGGCACCTACTACGAGGCCCCGGCTCCCGGCGAGCCGCCCTTCGTGCGCGAGGGCGACGAGGTGGCCGCCAACGAGACGCTTTGCATCGTGGAGGCCATGAAGCTCATGAACGAGATCACCGCCGAGGAGATGGGCACGGTGCGCGAGGTGTGCCTCGAGGACGCCACGCCCGTCGAGTACGGCACGGTGCTCTTCTACATCGAGCCCCACGAGACCGTCCCCACGGTGGCCGAGGCGGCGCAGTAATGTTCGACAAGATTCTTATCGCCAACCGCGGCGAGGTGGCCCTGCGCGTCATGCGCGCCTGCAAGGAGCTGGGCGTCAAGACCGTGGCGGTCTACTCGACCGAGGACGCCGACACCTACCCGGTGCGCTATGCCGACGAGGCGGTGTGCATCGGCCCGGCCCAGGCGGCCAAGAGCTACCTGGTGATGGGCAACATCATCGAGGCGGCCAAGACCACTGGCGCCCAGGCCATCCACCCCGGCTACGGCTTCCTGGCCGAGAACGCCGACTTCGCCCGGGCCTGCATCGACAACGACCTCGTGTTCATCGGCCCCTCGCCGGAGTGCATCGAGCGCATGGGCGACAAGTCGAGCGCCCGCGAGACCATGAAGGCTTGCGGTGTGCCCACGGTGCCCGGAAGCGACGGCTGCCTGGACACGGTGGAGGAGGCCCGCGCCTTCGCGGAGGCCGTGGGCTATCCGGTGCTCATCAAGGCCACCGCCGGCGGCGGCGGCAAGGGCATGCGCGAGGTCCACGACCCGGCCGAGCTGGAGTCCCAGTACCAGGCCGCCCGCACCGAGGCGGGTGCCGCCTTCGGCAACGACGGCGTGTACCTGGAGAAGCTCGTGCTGCGCCCCCGCCACGTGGAGGTGCAGATCCTCGCGGACGACTTCGGCAACAACGTGGCGCTCTGCGAGCGCGACTGCTCGGTGCAGCGCCGCCATCAGAAGCTCATCGAGGAGGCGCCCTCCCCGGCGCTCACCGAGGAGCTGCGCCGTGCCATGGGCGTGGCTGCCGTCAAGGCCGTGCGCGCCACCGACTACCGCAACGCCGGCACCATCGAGTTTCTACTCGATGAGCGCGGGCAGTTCTACTTCATGGAGATGAACACCCGCGTGCAGGTGGAGCACCCCGTGTCCGAGGAGATCACCGGCACCGACATCATCAAGGAGCAGCTGCGCATCGCCGCGCACGAGCCCATGAGCTGCGCCGAGCGCGCGCCGTTCACCCCGAGCGGGCATGCCATCGAGTTCCGCATCAACGCTGAGGACCCGGCCCACGGCTTCCGCCCGTGCCCGGGCACCATCACCCGGTTCGAGCCCCCCGCGGGCCCGGGCGTGCGCGTGGAGAGCTACGTGCGCACCGGCTCGCGCATCTCGCCCTACTACGACTCGCTCGTGGCCAAGCTGATCGTGCACGGCCAGGATCGCGCCGAGGCGCTCGCCCGCGGGCGCCGCGCCCTGGACGAGTTCGTGATCGAGGGGATCGAGACCACCATCCCGTTCCACAAGCGCGTGCTCGCCAACGATGCCTTCATCGCCGGCGATGTGACGACGGACTTCATAGAGACCCAGATGGGAGATGTGCTATGAGCAACGAACTGAGCGTAGAGGGCATGTCCATCGCCCCGGGCGTGGTGGAGACCATCATCTCCATCGCCGCCAACGAGGTGGACGGCGTGGCGTCGGTCGGCTCCTTCGCAACCAGCTCCATTCGCTCGATGCTGGCCGCGAAGCCCTCGGCTGCGGGCATCGAGGTGGACGTGGACGACGATGGACGCCTGCGCATCACCATCCACGTCGAGGTGTACTACGGCTACGTGCTGCCCGAGGTGGCCGCGAACCTGCGCCAGTCGGTGGCCGACGCCCTGCTCGTCCAGGTGGGGCTCGAGGCCGCGGCCGTCGACATCTTCGTCGACGGGCTGCAGTTCGCCGCCTAGCGTCATCCGCACGTTCCTTGCAACGACGCCCTCCCGCGCGCACAATGGCGGTAGGGCGTCGCGTCATGCCCGCCTCTGCCCGCGGGCGCCGCTGATCTGATAGGGAGTTCCCATGTCCAAACGCCATGAGCGCATATCCGGCCGTCGCAGCGCGGTGCAGGTGCTCTACACCAGCGAGATCCAAGCCCGCCCGGCCACGGTGCTGCTCGAGGAGGGCTGCTGCCTGTCCGAGGAGGGCCCGCTGCCTGACTACGCCGTCTCGCTCGTGCGGGGCGTCGAGGAGCACCTGGCCGACATCGACGCCTGCCTGGAGGCGACCTCCGAGAACTGGGCGGTGGCGCGCATGCCCATCGTCGACCGCTCCATTCTGCGCCTGGCTGCCTTCGAGATGATCTACGAGGAGGACGTGCCGGTATCGGTGGCCATCAACGAGGCCGTTGAGCTGGCCAAGGAATTCGGTGGGGAAGACGAGTCGCCGCGGTTCGTGAACGGCGTGCTCGGCCGCATCGCCAAGTCGATCGAGGCAGGTGAGATGGCCGTGGCCGGAGCCCCCGTGCCGGCGACGGCTCCGGGCGAGGTGGCTGCCGCCGTGGCCGCGCTGGCTGCCGAGGTGGCGGCTGAGGACGCGGCGGCTGCGGATGGCGCCAAAGAGGCGGCCGCTGATGCGGCGGCTGTCCCCGAGCCTGAGGCCGCGCCCGCCGAGGCGGACGCCTCGGCTCCGGCTGAGCCCGAGAAGGCGGGTGAGTAGCATGGAGGATCGCGGCACCTTCGAGTCGGTGCGCACGCGCCTGGAGGAGATCGTCGAGGCCGTGGGCGCCGAGGACGTCACGCTCGATGAGGCGCTTGCCCTCTACGAGGAGGCCGTCAAGCTGGGGCTTGCGGCCTGCGATTTGAGCGAGAAGGACGTGGAGGCCGCCTTCCCCGAAGACGCCCCGGTCGACGCCGCCGAGGATGCCCCGACCGAGGATGCCCCCGCGGGCTTCGCCGATGCCGCCGTTGAGCCCGCCGCCGAGGAAGCCCCCGCGCCTGAGGGCGCCGAGCCCGCCGCTCGGGACTAAGGAGGCCCCATGGACGAAGCGCGCATTCTCGATGTCGTCCGGTCGCCCGCCGACCTCAAGGTGCTGACCGAGGAGGAGCTGGGCATCCTGGCGCAGGAGATTCGCGAGGAGATGATCGCCATCACCTCGCGCACCGGCGGCCACCTTGCCTCGTCCCTGGGCGCCGTGGAGATCATCCTCGCCGCCCACAGCCTGCTCGACACTCCCAAGGACAAGCTCGTCTTCGACGTGGGACATCAGGCCTACGCGCACAAGCTGGTAACGGGGCGTCTTGGCGACTTCGACACCCTGCGCTCCTATGGCGGCATCTCGGGCTTTCCCAAGCCTGACGAGAGCCCCTACGACGTGCATCCCTCAGGGCATGCGTCCGACTCGCTCTCGGTGGCTACGGGCCTGGCCAAGGCCCGCGTGCTCTCCGGCACCGACGAGAAGGTGGTCGCCGTCATCGGCGACGCCGCGCTCTCCGGCGGCATGGCCTTCGAGGCCCTCAACTACATGGGCGCCGAGCAGCTGCCGCTCGTGGTCATCCTGAACGACAACGAGCGCTCCATCTCGCGCAACGTCGGCGCGCTCATGAAGCACCTCGGCTACATGCGCACCACCGCCGAGTACCGCGACGCGCGCGACTCCTTCCAGGAGCTGCTCGAGACCAAGGCGCCGCTCGGCCGCGCGATGGCGCGCTTCGGCAAGAACATGAAGGAGTCCATCAAGCAGATGGTCATCCCGCACTCGATGATGTTCGAGCAGCTGGGCATCGTGTGCACCGCGCCTGTGGACGGCCACGACATCGCGGCCCTGCGCGAGACGCTCGCCGTGTGCCTGGCCGCCGACGCGCCCGTGCTCATGCATGTGGTGACGAAGAAGGGCGCTGGCTACGAGCCTGCCGTGCGCGACCCCGAGCGCTTCCACGGCGTAGGGCCCTTCGACATCGAGACGGGCGCCGATATGCCCAAGAAGCCCGGTGCGCCCAGCTACACGAGCGTGTTCGGCGACGCGCTCGTGCGCGAGGCGCGCGCCGACGAGCGTGTCGTCGCCATCACGGCGGCCATGGAGGGAGGCACGGGCCTCAAGCCCTTCGCCGCGGCGTTCCCCGAGCGCTTCGTGGACGTGGGCATCGCCGAGGAGCAGGCTGTCGCCATGGCGTCGGGCCTGGCCATCGGCGGAAAGAAGCCGGTTGTCGCCATCTACTCCACCTTTATGCAGCGGGCCATCGACCAGATGGCCATCGATTGCGCGCTGCCGGACCTGGACGTGGTGTTCGCACTCGACCGCGCCGGCATCGTCGGCGAGGACGGCCCCACCCATCACGGCATGTTCGACCTGGTCTACACGCGGATGATCCCGAACATGCGGGTGATCGCCCCATCGAACGAGGCCGAGCTGGCGGCGGCCCTGCACACGGCGCTGGCCCTGGGCGGCCCCTTCGCCATCCGCTATCCGCGCGGGTCGGCCGAGGGCGTGGCGGTGCCTGAGGAGCCGCCGGTGCTCCCCGTGGGCGTGAGTCGGCTTCTGCGCGAGGGTGATGACGTGGCCATCCTCGCCTTCGGCTGCATGGCGTCGCGCGCGCTCAAGGCGGCCCGCCTGCTGGCCGCCCGTGGCATCGAGGCGCGTGTGGTGGACATGCGCTGGGTGAAGCCCATGGACGAGGAGGCCATTCGCGATGCCTGCGACACGCGTCTCATCGTGACCGTGGAGGCCGGGGTTATCGCCGGCGGCGCGGGCGAGGGGGTGTGCGGCTACCTGGCCGAGATGGGCCTAGACTCGCCGGTGCGGATGCTCGGCGTGCCCGATGTGTTCGTTCCCCAGGGCCGCGCCGACCTGCTGTCGGAGGATCTGGGCCTCGATCCCGAGGGCATCGCCAACGCCATCCTCGAGACGCTGGCCGAGCAGGTGGCGTAGGGCTGTCGCGCCTAGCGCCGATGGCGTGCGCAGTCCCCATGCGTAACGTGGCCAAAAAACACGCTTTGACGACGCCCTGGCCCGCCCGGCGGGGCGTCCCGCGCGCAAAACCCCAGGTCACGAAAATCGGGCCGCACGCCTACCGCACGCCTGGGCCGGAAAACGGCCTCATTCCGTCGTCAAGTCGTCGATTTTGGCCACTTTGCGCGTGATCCGCTGCATGTCGGGTGAGCGATAGCTGTTATCTGTAACCATACTGTTATATACTCTAGGGTCATGGAGAGCGCGGCGAGGCATGGCCGCGGCTTTCCATGGATATCCGACGAAAGATGGGAACATAATGCAGCGCTCAACTACTCCTGTTCTCGGGAAGGGTCTTTGCAGCGGGGCCTTGTCCCTCGTCGTCGCCTCCACCTTGGCCACGGGCATGACGCCTGCCATCGCCTTGGCCGACGAGACGACGCCCCTTGCGGCCGAGGCCGCCTTGGAAGCCGCACCCCCCCCCTTCTCTGAAAGTGATCCCGCGCTAGCCAGCGCGGACGGCGGCTCTGCCGCCCAGGCGGGCGCCCGGAGCCTGGAGGGCACGGGGCTTAGCATCGCCGGCGGCGCCGAGGGCGCCGACTACACGGTGGACGACGCGGCCAAGAAGGTCGTCTTCACCTCCGGCAAGACGATGACCGTGAGCGGCACGTCCCAAGGCTACACCCTGGAGGTGGCCGCCGGCGTTCATGCCACCCTTGTCCTGGACAACGTGACCATCCAGTTCTCGCGCACGGGCGACAGCCAGAAGGTGCCCCTCAACATTGTTACCAACCTTATGGATGTGGGAGGGGAGGAGCGCGAGACGGCCGCGACCGACGGCACGCAGATCACCAACCCCACGTCACTCCACCTCATCCTGGCCGACGGCTCCACCAACACGCTGACCGCCGGCTACGGCGCACCAGCCCTTCGCTGCGGTGAGGGGTCGCGTCTCGTGGTGGACGACGCCATCCTGAACATCGATGATAAGGGCGATCCCATCGTGCCCAACGAGGGTCGTATTCCCTACGACTGCGCCTTGCAGGATGGTACGCAGCTGGAGAAGAACGATCCTCTCTACCTCATGGACAGCGCGAAGCCCGGTAAGCTTGTCTGCGAGGGCGGCTCGGGCGGTGCCGGCATCGGCAGCGGTCCCCACGAGAACTCCGGCTATATGGAGTTCAACGGCGGCGACATCACCGCTTACGCTTATGGAAACAGCAGTAGCGCTACGGGGCAGTACAACCATACGGGTGCGGGCATCGGCGGCAGCATCGGCGGCGGCGCAACCCTCACGGTCTTCAACGGCGGTGTGGTGGACGCGAAGGGCTCCTACCACGGCGCGGGCATCGGCGCAGGCTGCACCACAACTTCAGGTGACTGGGGCAGTGAATACAGCGCTGCCAATCGCACTCCCATCCCCGGGGCCATCATTTCGCGTGAAAGCGAGCGTGCTGGCGGCAGCGGTCGACCCCTCTGCCGAGACATCACCGTCAACGGCGGCAACATCACCTCGGAGGGCTACATCCACGGTTTCGCCTTCGGCGGGGCCTGCGGCTCGGCTTCAAATGCCGGGCACAAACTGGTTATTACCGGAGGCAACCTCACGCCGGTCAATGCTTCGGATGGCTCGAAGCTCCTCGGCGCGACGGGCATGGAAATCGTTGTGCAGGGCGGATCGTTCTACGTGCCCAGCTTCGGCGGATCGGTCACCGACGGCCGTGGCCATGCCCTGCAGATGGTTACCATCAACCTCGACGGCTTCGACGAGCTGAAAGGCGCCCAGCTTAAGAACCTCACCGTCACCGTGGACGGCGCGCCCCTTACTGACAGCGCGGGTAAGCCCTATGATTACGGCTTGCCCTACGGCGTGGACGGCTCTGGTTGCGTATACTTCTGGCTGCCGAGCGAAGTAAACGGAAAGCCGCTCGCTGATCAGACGGTGTCCATTGGCAACTTCGAGACCTCGGTGATTGACCCCGATACGGGTAATCGCACTGATGTGCCCTCCGACTTCGACTTCGTGGTGCCTAACCCCGGCACCGGGTCGCTGGCCAAACGCTATGTGGAGATTGACATCGACAGCTATGTCGATAAGACGCCTGATCTGAAGAAGTCGCTCTTCAAGCGCTATGACGGTCTGCCTGTTGGTCTCGACGGAGGCCTCGCCCAGACTATCGCGTCCTTCAACGTGCCAGCGGGCGAGCCTAAGGACAAGTTTCTCAACAGCGCCGACACCATGACTTTCAGCTCGCAGCGTACCCACGACAAGAACGGTGACGCTACCACTGACACCATCCAGCCTGGCGCCGATTTCTCCGATGTGGGCGACTATGACCTCATCGTGGAGTCGAAGCAGTATTCGGGTGACGCCAGTTTCCAGAAGTCCTTCTGGGGCCACAAGCTGTACTTCTCGGCCGCCATCACGCCAGCTGACTCCCGTGTCAGCGTGCTGAACCACGTGATCGACTACGACGAGACCATCACCCGCGCCTCCAAGCCGGTGAAGGGCGTCACCTTCACCGCCCACGTCATGCCCCGTGATGAGGCAGGCGAGAACGGCGAGGCCCCCGAGGCGAAGACCTGCGCCTCGCCCAACGGCACCGTGCAGTTCTACGCGAACGGCGTGGCCGTGGGCGATCCAGTGGAGGCGGTGCCCGCGAGCGACCTCACCAAAAGCGGCTATCACTACAGCGTGGCCACCCTCAACTGGGACAAGACCGGCGTGCAGATTCCCCGCAACCCCGATGGCACCATCGAGATCACGGCCAAGTTCAACGGCGGCACCAACTACCTGAAGTCCGAGAGCAACGACGACCGCACCACCGAGGACGAGGAGCCTGACTTCCCGTTCGGCTCTACCCCGGAGATCACGGTGAAGCCGCAGAACCCCGATCCTACGGTGCCCGTGCCCGACATCTCCCCGGAGGACATCGCCAAGCCCGGCGAGAAGGATCCCGACGCTACCGACAAGGACCTCACCAACACCTTGCACTCCACCGCCAACGACAGCGTCTCCTACCCAGTGCGCCCGAACGCGAAGCCGCTCACGCCCGAGGGCGGGCTCAAGGACTGGGTGGGCCAGCGCTACGACATTCCCGCCGGCTGCGAGGTGTCCTCCATCACCGTGAAGAACGCCGACGGCACGCCAGCCGCGGCCGTCGATCCCTCCAAGCCCGGCAGCTACCGGGTGGACGTGGTGGTGCGCGACCCCGTCACGGGCAACACCACCACCATCGCCGTGGACTACGCCCTGGTGAACCCGCCGTCCGTCACCATCCCCACTACGCCTGACGGCCCGAAGGATGTGCTTCCCGACACGGTGGGCGACGAGCCTAACGGCGGCACGGTGCACGGCACTGGCCACGACACCGTGAGCCGCCCCGTGAAGGAGGGTCATATCGAGTCGCCCGACACGCTCAAGGAGTGGGCGGAGTCGCGCTTCGACATCCCCGAGGGCTGCACCATGGGCACGCCGACCATCTCCCAGGACGGCAAGCCGCTCGGCTCCATCGACTGCAGCAAGCCGGGACGCTACGAGGTGAGCTTCGTCGTCACCGACGAGCGCGGCAACACCACCACGGTCAACGTCGACTACCGCGTTACCAACCCGCCGACGGTCACCATCCCTGGCGCCACGAACCAGCCTAAGCCGCCGAGCGACCCGTCCGATCCTGCCAATCCCGGCGGCGTGGAGGAGGGTCCCGGCAACGGTACCGTGCACACCACCCTGGAGGACACGCTCTCGCGGCCCACGGCCCCGGGGGAGAAGGACACGCCCGACACGCTCAAGGACTGGGCGGACGAGCGCTACGACATCCCTGATGACTGCGAGATCACTCGCCCCGTCATCACCGACGAGCAGGGCAATCCCCTCGACGAGATCGACCGCGGCAAGCCGGGGCGCTACGAGGTCGTCTTCGAGGTGAAGGATCCCTACGGCAACAGCACGCAGCTGGTGGTGGACTACACGGTGCACGGCGTGCCCGATGTGACGCCCACCGACCCCGGCAAGAGCGAGCTCGTGGAGAAGGAGCCGCCGCGCACTGACGAGGACGGCACGATCCACCAGGAGCTCGAGGACAAGAAGCCGGTCGGCGTGACGCCTGATCCCGCCGATCCGTCCAAGCCTCTCACCAAGGACGACATCCTGCAGGAGGTCGAGGATCGCTACGACATCCCCGAGGGGTCGCAGGTGGAGATCACCATCACCGACCCGCAGGGCAACCCCGTCGATGAGATCGATCCCACGAAGCCTGGAGACTACACGGTGTCGGTGGTCGTCACGTCGCCGGCGGGCGACACCACCACCGTGGAGATGCACTGGGTCGTCGCCGAGGGCGCAGCGAGCGTGGTTCCTCCCAGCGGAGGCGATGGGGACGCGCCCGCTGC
The DNA here is from genome assembly GCF_009911695.1 of Enterorhabdus sp. P55. Classification (GTDB taxonomy): domain Bacteria; phylum Actinomycetota; class Coriobacteriia; order Coriobacteriales; family Eggerthellaceae; genus Enterorhabdus. The sequence continues at coordinate 9,443 of NZ_QWKK01000067.1, forward strand.
CGCAGGGGACGAGGACGAGAACGAGAAGGGGCGCCTGAGTGCCACGCGCCTCGCCCAGACGGGCGATGAGGGCACCCTGGGGCTCTTGGCCCTGGGAGGCGTCGTCGCTTCGCTGGCCGCCGCCGTCGGCGCTCGCCTGCGCCTGCGTCGTAACTAGCCGAGGGGCTGCGCACCCGGCACGCCCCCCCTACGCACGAGGCCCCGCCTGGTCGTACCGGGCGGGGCCTCGTGCGCTCTTGCGGCCCGCGTCCGCGAGGCGTGCGCAGGTCGCTCGGGGGGCTGACACGCTGCCTCCCCCGAGCGACGCCGGCGGGGAAGTGCAGCCTTCGCCCTGCAAAGTGGCCAAAAATGACGACCTGACGACGGAATGGGGCCGTTTTCCACCCTCGGCGCGCAGTAGGCGCGCGGCCTGATTCTCGCGACCTGGGGTTTTACGCGCGGGACGCCCCGCCGGGCGGGCCAGGGCGTCGTCAGGTCGTCATTTTTGGCCACTTTGCGCGTGATCCGCTGCACGGGCGCGGATGCCGCCCGTCGCAGGCGTGCGGACGCGGGCGAACAGCGATTGCACAGCGCTCGCGGGCTCGGCGGGCGCACCTCCCAGCGCCTGCGTTCGCGCGGCGCCCTATCCGCTGCACGTCGGCGGGCGCCCGCCCGTCGCGGCCGCTTGGGCGTGGGTGGTGCGCTCGGCCCGCCCACGTGGCGGGCCCTAGGCGCTGGCCGGCTTCTCCATGATGAAGTCGTCCATGACGAAGCCCTCGCCGATGTCGGTCTCCACGGCGTCGATGGTCTCGAAGCCCTTGGCCCGGTAGGCGCGGATGCCCAGCTCGTTGTGCTTGTTGACCGTCAGGTACAGGGCGGCAAGCCCGCGGTCGGCGCACAGTCGGTCGTAGAACTCGATCACGCGCGAGGCGAAGTGCTTGCCGCGCTCGTCGGCCAGGAGGTAGATCTTCGAGATGAAGAAGCGGTTCGTCTCGGGCTCGACGTGACCGCCCGTGTAACCTACCGTGTGGAAGGCGGGCTCGGCGCCTGCGGCCAGCTCGGACTCGGTCAGCTCGTCGGCTGCGCGCACGAACCAGTACTCGTAGGCGTGCTCGGCCATGTCGCGCTCGATGGCCTCGAGGCTCTGGAAGTTGGCTACCATGTACTCGGTCTGGGCCTCGCCGATGAGCGCCGGCCAGTACTCGCGCCAGATCTCGCCGGCCAGCTCGGCCAGCTCCGCCTTCTCCTCGCCGGTGACCACCGGCTGAAACTCCACCACCATGTCGTGACCTTCCTTCCTCGATGACGTGCGGAATGCGTGTCAGCATACCGCACGCACGCCGTGCGGCCCTCGAGTTTCCGGTGTGTAACATCCGGGCTTCCCGCATGTTAAAAGGCCTTTGCGAGCCGGTTAGCAACCGTCGCCGCGGCCGACGGCGCCTCCGGGCGGTGGCATGATCGGAGGCGCCGGCGGGAAGGAGCGGCGCCCAACGCGCCGCCGCGCCGGCTCGGGAAACGAGGAGAAGGGAAGGTAGGGCCATGCTTGACACGGGATCAACAGGGTTCATGCTCGTCTGCACCATGCTGGTGCTGCTGATGACGCCGGGGCTCGCGTTCTTCTACGGCGGCTTGTCACGACGGAAGAACGTGGTCAACACGATGATCATGACGTTTGCGGTGCTCGGCATCGTGGGGGTCGCCTGGGTGGCGGCGGGGTGGTCGTTCGCCTATGGGGGCGACGGCTCGCTGCCCTTTTTCGGCGGCGTCGATCAGCTGGGATGCCTGGGCGCCGTGAACGATCTGCTCGCCGAGGCAGAGGGCACTCCGGATGCCTTCGCAGTGCTCTCTGGCGCGGCGACGCTCGGGCCTGAGGCCGAGGCCGGCTACCCCGGCATCATCGACATCGCCTTCCAAATGGCCTTTGCCATGATCACCACGGCCATCATCACCGGCGCGGTGGCCGGCCGCATGAAGTTCGGCGCCCTGTGCGCGTTCGCGGCCGTGTGGGTGCTCCTCGTCTACGCGCCGCTCGCCCACATGGTGTGGGGCGGGGAGGGCTCGCTCATCGGCGAGACGATCGGCGCGCTCGACTTCGCCGGCGGGGACGTGGTGCACATCAGCTCGGGCCTGACGGGGCTCGTGCTCTGCCTCATGCTGGGGCGTCGCCGCGGCTTCGCGGTCATGAGCTATCGACCCCACAACGTGCCCTTCGTGGTGCTCGGCGCGACGCTTCTGTGGTTCGGCTGGTTCGGCTTCAACGCCGGCTCGGAGTTCGCCGCCGACGGCGTGGCGGGCCTGGCGCTCGTCAACACGGTGACGGCCTCGGCTGCGGCGCTTGTGTCCTGGCTGGCGATGGAGCGGGTGCGCGTGGGCAAGCCCACCCTTGTCGGCGCGGCCACGGGCCTGGTGGCGGGCTTGGTGGTCATCACCCCGGCGGCTGGCTTCGTGGAGCCGTGGGCGGCGCTCGTCATGGGCGTGCTCGTCTCGCCGGTGTGCTACTTCGCCATCTCGTTCTGCAAGCGGCGCCTCGGCTACGACGACGCGCTCGACGCCTTCGGCTGCCACTGCGTGGGCGGCGTCCTCGGCGGCGTGCTGACCGGCCTGTTCTGCGTGCCCGAGCTGTCGTGGACGGACTTCGGCGGCCTGCTCTACACCGGTGACGCCACGCTGCTCGGCGCGCAGGTGCTCGGCATCGTGGTGACCGTCGCCTTCGTGGTGGTGGCCGACGTGGTGCTCGGGCTCATCGTGCGGGCGCTCTTCGGCGGCAGCCTGCGCGTGAGCGAGGAGGACGAGGCCCTAGGCCTCGACGTGGCGACCCACGGCGAGAGCGCGTACCCCGCCTACCTGGGCCTGGACTAGCGGCTGGCCTGCGAGCCGGCTTCCGATGAGACGCCCGCCCCGACGCGGGGCGCGACGAGAAGGAGGACGAATATGAAGAAGGTGACGGCCGTCGTGCGGCCTGAGAAGCTCGAGCCGCTCAAAGACGCCCTGTTCGCGGCGCAGGTGTCGGGCATGACCATCTCGCAGGCGCACGGCTGCGGCAGCCAGCACGGCTGGAAGGAGTATTACCGCGGCACCGAGGTGATGCTCAACATGGTGCCGAAGGTGCGCTTCGAGATCGTCGTGGACGACGAGCGCGTGGACGAGCTGGTGGAGGTCATCTGCCAGACGGCCCGCACCGGCGAGGTGGGCGATGGCAAGGTGTTCATCGCGCCGGTCGAGGAGGTCGTCCGCATCCGCACCGGCGAGCGGGGCGACGCCGCCGTGTAGGGGAGGGGCGGGCCCTGGGGCGGCTCCTGGGGCGCGGGGCACCCGGAGCGCGGGGTGCCCCGGCTCCCACCCCCGCTCGGCGCGGGGCGTCGCTTGGCTCTCGCCTGCCCCCTAGCGCCGGGCGCCCCGCCCCGCGCTGCCCCGG
>NZ_QWKK01000068.1 GCF_009911695.1 Enterorhabdus sp. P55
CGCGGGCGCGGCGGAGGCCGCGGGCGCGGGGGCGGCGGCGATGCGCGCCCGGACGGCCTCCTCCCAGCCGGCAGGCGCCTGGACGGCGCGCAGCTGGCACCGGTAGTCGTCGAACCTCATCGCTCCTCCTCCCGCAGCATCTTCCGCAGCCGCGCCCGCGCGCGATGCAGCCGCGTGCGCACCGTGGCCGGCGCCACGCCGACGATGGCTGCGATCTCGTCCGTGGCGTACTCTTCTATAGAGAACAGGTAGACGACCTCCCGCAGGACCGGCGGCAGCGCGTCGACGTGCCGACACAGCACGCTCGCGTCCTCGCCAGCGTCTCCGCCTACGCACGGCCCATCTGGCTCGGCGGGGCCGACGAGAGCCGCCCGCGCGCCCGCGCGCTCCAGCGTCTGCGGGTCGGCCGCGTCCTCGGGGCGGCGGCTGCGGACGCGTCAGCGGTTCTTGCAGCGACAGGACGCCGCCTTCATAAGCCAGCGCCGGAGGTGGCGCTCGTCTTGTAAGCAGCTACCCGAGGCAAACAGGGCGACGAACACGTCCTGCGCCGTCTCCTCAGCCTCGGACGGGGCGTGCAGCTGGTGAAGCGCAAAGCAGTACACCGCGTCGCCGTAGCGCCGCTTGGCGCGCTCGACGAAGGCCGCGCGGTCGGCGTCGGGCATCAGAAGCCCCTGACGACGTAGGTGCCCGCGACGGTTGATCCGTCCAGCTCATAGGCGGCGAGCCTCGTCTCGGCGCGCTCGCGTACCCGGGCGCGCACGCGGTCGAGAAGCGCGCGGGCCTCCTTCTCCGACAACTCAGGCGCGAGCTGCTGGACGAGGGCCGTCGCATCCTCCTCCGGCGCGACCACCGAGGTCAGACGCCGCCTCAGCTCGGCGGCATCGTCGCGGCCAGCCGCAGCGCGGGCGCCCAGCTCGGCGTCCAGCGCGTCATGGTAGGCGTCCGCCGCGCGCGCATCCCACCCGGCCATGGGGGGCCGCCGCCTCCTCTGGCGTGGACACGTCGCCGCCCAGGGCCGCATCGAGCTCGGCGGCGTAGACGTAGGCCACCCGCTCGTCAGGCATGCCCGCGTTGATGATGACGGCCTCCAGGTCTGGGCGCGCGCCGACCGCCTTCTCGCCGATGGGGCAGTAGGTCAGCCCTGCCTCGTTGCTCGGCCAGACGTGGAGCCGCTCGGTTGCGCACTCCGCTATCGACAGTGATCCCGCGGCCATCGCCATCGCCACGCCCGTCGCCACCATGCCGCTGCGCAGCGCGCCTCCGCGCGCGCTGGCGTCGCGCCTTCCGTTACCCATGGTCGCCCCCTCCCGCCTGCGGCCGCCCAGGCGACGGCCCCTCGTCTCCTTATTACACCGGCTTGCGCGAAAATGTTCCCATTTTGGTCATTTGCTTCGAAATTCCGAGGGGTTCACCTCGGAAAGCGGCCCCGCCGGGCGGCGTTAAGAGCGTTTCCCCAGGTCGGGGTTTTCCACGTCCACCCACAGGAGGCGCGCGGCAGCGAAACGCCTCGGAATTTCGAAACAAATGACCACTTTTCGCGCGAATCCGCGCATGACGCCGCCCCATGTGCCCGGTATGTGTTGATTGGCCCGTCTCTGGACGGCGCAGATAGTTTAGAAGCTAAACTATCTGGCGAGAAAAGAGGGCGTGCGCCCGCGGGGGTTGCGCGCAGAGACGCGAGCCACCGGAAAGGCAGCTCCCCCATGCTTCAGCTCCAGCACATTCGCAAGTCCTACACCACGGGCAGCTTCACGCAGACGGCCCTCGACGACGTGTCGGTGGCCTTCCGCGATAACGAGTTCGTCGCCATCCTCGGCCCGTCGGGCTCGGGCAAGACCACCATGCTCAACATCATCGGCGGGCTCGACCACTACGACACCGGCGACCTCATCATCGACGGCATCTCCACCAAGAAGTACAAGGACCGCGACTGGGACACTTACCGCAACAACCGCATCGGCTTCGTCTTCCAGAGCTACAACCTCATCCCCCACCAGACGGTGCTCGCCAACGTCGAGCTGGCGCTCACGCTGTCGGGCGTGAGCCGCGAGGAGCGCCGCACGCGCGCCATCGCCGAGCTCGAGCGCGTCGGCCTGGGCGACCACGTGAACAAGCGGCCCAACCAGCTCTCCGGCGGGCAGATGCAGCGCGTGGCCATCGCCCGCGCGCTCATCAACGACCCGGAGATCCTGCTGGCCGACGAGCCTACCGGCGCCCTCGACTCCAAGACCTCCGTCCAGATCATGGATCTGCTCACCGAAATCGCCAAGGACCGCCTGGTGGTCATGGTCACCCACAACCCCGAGCTGGCCGAGCAGTACGCCACACGCATCGTCAACCTGGCCGACGGCGTCATCCGGTCCGACACCGACCCCTTCGAGCCCACGGCCGATGAGATGCGCGAGTCCACCAAAAAGGTGCGTCGCACCTCGATGGGCCCGCTCACGGCGCTCGCGCTGTCGTTCAACAACCTCATGACGAAGAAGGGCCGCACGCTCATGACGGCCTTTGCCGGATCCATCGGCATCATCGGCATCGCGGCCATCCTCTCGCTCGCCAACGGCGTGAACGCCTACATCAAGACGGTGGAGGAGGAGACGCTCTCAGAGTACCCGCTCCAGATCATGTCGACCGGCCTCGACATGACCTCGATGCTGCTGGGAAGCGTGCCGGACAGCGCTCCTGACGCCGGTGAGGACACGACGACCGACGGTGACGCTGGCACCGGCGACGAGGCCCCCGCAGACGAGGTGGGCGTCGTCGAGATGATCACCACCATGTTCGGCTCGGTGGGCTCCAACGACCTGGCCTCGCTCAAGGCCTACCTCGACAGCGGCGAGAGCGGCATCGAGCCCTATGTCAACGCCATCGACTACACCTACGACGTGGCGCCCCAGATCTTCAGCTCCAATGTGGACAACTTGCGCCAGGTGAACCCCGACCGGTCGATGGCGTCGCTCGGCATCGGCTCGGGCACCTCGAGCAACTCGCTCATGTCGATGGCCATGAGCACCGACGTGTTCTACGAGATGCCCGACGACCCGGGCCTCTACGAGTCGCAGTACGACGTGAAGGCTGGGCGCTGGCCCGAGGCGTCCAACGAGGTGGTGCTCGTCACCACGCCGAGCGGGCGCATCAGCGACTTCATGCTCTACACCCTGGGCCTGCGCGACGCCGCCGAGCTCGACGAAATGGTGCGCCAGTTCGCCGCCGAGGAGGACGTCATCGTGCCCGACGACATCGAGCCGGTGTCCTACGAGGACGTGCTGAACGTGCGGTTCAAGCTGGTCAACGCCGCTGACTGGTACACCTACGACGCCGATTACGGCGTGTGGGTGGACAAGTCCGACGACAACGCCTTCATGCGCGAGCTCGTGGCCGCAGGCGAGGACATCACCGTGGTGGGCATCGTCACGCCGTCGCCCGACGCCAAGGCCACCATGCTCCAGCCGGGCCTCAACTACCCCGCGTCGCTCGTGACCCACGTGATCGATCAAGCCGCGGCCACCCAGATCGTCCAAGACCAGCTGGCCGACCCGTCGGTCAACGTGCTCACCGGCAAGCCCTTCGGCGAGGAGGATGACGAGGAGAGCGCATTCGACATGGACTCGCTGTTCACCATCAACTCCGAGGCGCTCCAGGCGGCCTTCAAGATAGACCAGCGCAAGCTCTCCGTGGACATGTCGAACACGCTCAACCTCCAGGGCGTGGCGGCCAACCTGCCGCCGGCCCCCGAGCCCGACATGGCCGCGCTCACCGGCTCGCTCGATCTGGAGCTGTCCGATGAGCAGGTGTCCGGCCTGGTCACCAACGTCATGGGAGCCTTCCAGGCCTACCTGAAGACGCTGCCGCCCGAGGAGCAGGCCGCCGCCATGACCGACTTCGGCGGTGCGTTCGCGAAGTTCCTCAAGTCCCCCGCCGGCCAGGCAGCCGTGGCAGCCCAAACCATGAAGATCGCCCAGGAGAAGGACCTGGAGAACCAGGTGGCACGCGCGCTCCAGGGGTATGTGACCTCCACCATGACCTCGTACATGTCCACCATGGCCAAGGCGATGGAGACGCAGGTCACCGCCGCCATGCAGAAGGGCATGGCCCAGATGGGCGCCAACATGGCCTCGGCCATCTCCATCGACGCGGACGCGTTCGCCGACGCCTTCGAGATGAACATGACCGAAGACGAGCTGCGCGACCTGATGATGTCACTCATGACCTCGGAGGACGCCACCTACGACGGCAACTTGCGCGCGCTCGGCTACGCTGACCCGGCCAAGCCCGCGGGCATTGACATCTACCCCGTCGACTTCGACGCGAAGGCCCACGTCATCGCGATTCTCGACGACTACAACGCGCGGATGGAGGCCGAGGGCGCCGACGACAAGGTGATCACCTACACTGACTTCGTGGGCACGCTCATGGCGTCGGTGACCGACATCGTGAACATGATCAGCTACGTGCTGGTGGCGTTCGTGGCCATCTCGCTGGTGGTGAGCTCCATCATGATCGGCGTCATCACCTACATCTCGGTGCTCGAGCGCCGCAAGGAGATCGGCATCCTGCGCGCCATCGGCGCCTCGAAGGGCGACATCAGCCGCATCTTCAACGCCGAGACCATCATCGAGGGCCTGGTGGCGGGCCTGCTGGGCGTGGGGATCACCGTGCTGGTCTGCATTCCGGTCAACGCCGTGGTGTACTCGCTCTTCGACGTGCCCAACGTCGCGCAGCTGCCGTGGCAGGCTGCCGCTATACTGGTGGGGATCAGCGTGTTCCTGTCGTTCATCGCGGGGCTCATCCCCGCGTCGAGCGCCAGCCGGAAAGACCCCGTGGAGGCGCTGCGCAGCGAGTAGCCCCGCGGGGGAGGCTCGCGCGCGACGCCCCGCCCGGTGGGAAGGTGATTGAGCGTGAGCCATAAGGAAGAGCCCCTCTACGATATCAAGCCCTCGCCCGACATGGGGATGTGCGGGGACGCGACACCTGAGACGTGCCTGCGTGCCTACGGCGAGACGGTGGTGGCTGGCGTGACCGTGCCGCTCTGCACGGCCTCGACCGGCATGCCGTGCACCAAGGCCGTGCGCGCGGTTGCGCCCGAGACGTTGGAGGACGACGGCACCCCAGCCGCCCGTCCGGCGCGCCGCGGACGGGCCTGGGCCTCGTCGGGCGCGCGTCGCCCGTTCATCGGACTGGTGGCCAAGCAGTTCCCCGAGGAGCGCTTCCTCAGCCTTCCGGCCGACTACGCGCCGGCAGTGGCGGCGGCCGGCGGCATCCCCGTCATCCTGCCGTTCATGGAGGACGTCGACGCCTACGCGAGCCTCTTCGAGCACCTGGACGGCTTCGTGCTGACCGGCGGCCACGACGTGGATCCCGCGCTCTACGACGGGCCCTCCCCCACCGACCCGGCCTTTGCCGCCGTGAGCCAGCTCACGCCCGAGCGCGACGCGCTGGAGTACGAGATCCTCAACTTCGCCGACGAACACGACGTGCCGGTGCTGGGCATCTGCCGCGGCATGCAGCTGATGAACGTGTACTACGGCGGCACCCTGCACGTCGACCTGCCCGCCGACCTGGGGCTCGACCGCCACCACCACTGGCAGACCGCCGCGCCGTCCTGCCCCGTGCACGAGGTGACCATCGATGGGGGCACGCGCCTGGGCGCCGTGATGGGCCCGGGGCCGTTCTCGGTGAACTCCCTGCATCATCAGGCCGTGCGCGACGTGGCGCCCGCCCTGCGCGCCTGCGCCTGGGCCGACGGCCTGGTGGAGGGCGTTGAGCATCCGGAACGCGCCTTCATGGTGGGCGTGCAGTGGCATCCCGAGTTCTTCGCCGGCGACGGCCCCATGGGCCCGCTGTTCGACGCGCTCGTGGACGCAGCGCGCCCCCGGCGCGAGGCGCGGTAGGCGCGGCGCAGGCCGGAAGCGGCGCATCGGGCCGGCGGGCACACCGCGAAGGTTGGCCCATCGGCGGGCGCGGGCCCCTCTTCGTGGCGGGCGGCGGACGCCTCCGCCGGCAGGCGCGCCTCCGTTGCCACGAATTCCGCTCTCAGTGGCACAGATCGCCAGTTTGGTACGGTCGCGCGCCTCCGGATTGCCGCATCACGCAAAGCGACCTGGGAACGCATCGGCGTTTTCCCAGGTCGCGGTTTACCCAGTATGACTTTTTGCTCGCACTTAGGGCGTCCCACCGTACCAAACTGGCGATCTGTGCCACAAAGCGGCGAAAACGTGGCAGCAGGCCCCGAAAGCGACGCCGAGCCCCTCCCCGGCGTCGCTTTCGGGGCAAGCCCCTCCGCCCGGCGGCGGGCTTTAGAAGTCGAACATCGCGGTGGTGAGGTAGCGCTCGCCCGTGTCCGGCAGGATCACCACGATGGTCTTGCCCGCGTTCTCCGGCCGCTGGGCCAGCTTGGCCGCGGCCGCGGCCGCCGCGCCAGACGAGATGCCCACCAGCAGCCCATCATGGGCAGCCAGGTCACGCCCGGCCTGGAAGGCCTCCTCGTCGGTGATGGGCAGCACCTCGTCGTAGATGGCCGTGTCCAGCGTATCCGGCACGAAGCCGGCGCCGATGCCCTGGATCTTATGCGCGCCCGCACGACCCTCGGAAAGCACCGGCGAGGCAGCCGGCTCCACGGCCACCACCTGGATCGCCGGGTTCTGCTCCTTGAGGTAGGCGCCCGCGCCCGAAAGCGTGCCGCCCGTGCCCACGCCCGCCACGAGAATGTCCACGGCGCCCTCGGTATCGCGCCAGATCTCCGGGCCGGTGGTGGCGCGATGGACGGCCGGGTTGGCCGGGTTGGTGAACTGCGAGGGGATGAACGAGTTCGGCGTAGCGGCCGCAAGTTCGTCAGCCCGCGCGATGGCGCCGGCCATGCCCTCGGCGCCCGGCGTCAGCACGAGCTCGGCCCCGTAGGCGCGCATGAGGTTGCGCCGCTCGACGGACATGGTGTCGGGCATGACGATGATCACGCGGTTGCCGCGCGCCGCCGCCAGCGCCGCCAGGCCGATGCCGGTGTTTCCCGAGGTGGGCTCGATGATGACCGTGTCGGCGTCGAGCCGGCCGGCGGCCTCGGCGGCCTCCAGCATGGCACGGGCAATGCGATCCTTCACCGAGCCGGCGGGGTTGAACGACTCCACCTTGCCCAGCACCGTGGCGCCCAGGCCGCGGTCGCGCTCGAAGTTGACAAGCTCCACCAGCGGGGTGTCGCCGATGAGCTCGGATACGCTGCGATGCACGTTCATGAGGTTCCTCTTTCTCTCGTGCGTTCTCGGACGCTCACGCGCTCGCGGACGCGCTTGCCGGGGACGCGATGCCCCGTCCACGTTACAGCGATAAAGTCTACCTTTTAACTAGTCTTTGTCAAGCACGCCGCCGCACGCTGCGGGAGAAGCCTCCGGAGACGGCGCGGAGGGGCAGGGTACCGGCAAGGACGCCCCGCATTCCCCCAGTCGGAGATCGTCGGCTTTCGCAGGATGCACGCCATCGGCCTTCGCAGGGCACGGGCCACCGGCCCCTGCGAGCTGCAGCCCGTCGGGCTCCGCATGCGACGGCTTGCCGGCCTCTGCGAGCTGCGACCCGTCGGCCGCAGGACGCAGCGACCGGGCGAAATCCGCCGGACGGGAGCCGTCGTAGCTCTCACGGCGACGGGGCAGGCGAATGCGGGTGCGCGGGTCGATACTCTTCGCCGTCTCGCGTCCTACGACGCCGACGAGCGCCTTGAAGGTGTCCAGGATGAACGCGCGCGTCTCAGGATCGAGCTTGGCGGTGGACGAGGCCACGCTCATCACGATGGACCCGAAGTTACGGTGCAGATCGGCGGCGGTCTTCACGCCTGAGGCGGCAACGAAGTCGTAGATGGTGTCGATGAACTGGGCGCGCTGCTCAGGCGTGCGCGTCTTCAGCCAGCCGTCGAGGGTGCCATCGGCCCACAGCGCCGTGCGGGTGAGCCCGTCGCGGTAGAGGAAGTCACCATCGCTCACCAGCCACGAGAACGGCTCGTGCTGGAAGATGAGCATGGCGCTCGACTGCACCACGTGATAGTCGCTGCCGTCCTCGAGGATCATGCCGAACAGCGACGACTCGGGAACGGCCTTGAACAGCATCGCGCGATACGTCGGGTCGCCGACGCGCGGAGACGGGTCGCCAAGGAACGAGGGCCCGTCGTAGTTGCATACCCGCGTGATGCGGCCGTACACGTCCGACGCCACGCAGAGCGCCGCGTACTGGGCGAGGTTGCCGCCCTTCGAGTGGCCCGTCAGCACGATTCGCCCAGGCAGGGCCGACGCCACGCCCGACACGTAGGCCACGGCCGCCTGCTGCGAGGGCGTGACGTCCATGAAGCAGAGGTTGAAGTCCTCCTTCCAGCCGGCCAGGCTGCCGTCGGTGCCGCGAAACGCCAGGTAGACGCAGCCGTCGCCCACGGTGAGGGTGATGGCCGAGAACTGCTTCTCCACCGCATCGGAAGACTCGCTGACGTAGAAGGACACGAAGGCGTCGCGATAGCGGCGGCTGGCCATGAGGGCACGCAGGAAGGAGCGGCTGTCGGCGGCGTCGCGCATCCAGCTGCCGGCGAGGAGGTCGCGCCACGAGGCGAGGGCCAGCACGTCGTGGAGCCGGAAGGGCTCGGAGGGGCGGGCAGGCAGACGATCGTAGCGCTCATAGCGCAGGTAGGCCAGCGTAGCCATGACCAGGCCATCCACCATGTTGAACGGCTCCTCCTCGAACGTGCGCTGCTCGCGCGCGAGATAGGACACGATGTTAGCCACACTCATCTCCTATCACCCGGGCGGCGGCAGCCACGTTCTGCTCCTGAACCGAACCATAGGCCATGAGAAAGCGGCCGGTCAACGACGGATCGGCCGCTGATCCCAAAGCATAGGACGCCAGCGGCGCCATCCGCACGCTGCGGGACAGGGCGCGAGCCACCAGATCCTCCTGACCGCGAGCGTCCATTCCCCGCACGTGCAGTACGAAGTGGAGCCCGGCGTCGACGTGCTCGAAGGCCAGGCGGTCGGCGGCCGGCGTGGCCCGCAGCGCGTCCAGGAGGGCGTCGCGCACCCGCCGGCTGCGAGCGCGCGTGCGATTGACGTGGCGCTCGTAGTCGCCCGACTCGATGAACCGCGCGAGCGCCGCCTGCTCGAGAGCGCCCACCGTGCACGCGTGGAATCCCAGGTCACGCGCGAACGCGCGCGCCAGATGCGGCGGCAGCACCATGTAGCCGATGCGGAAGGCGGCGCCCAGGCTCTTGGTGAACGTGTTGAGGTAGATGACCCGCTCGGCGCCGTCGATGCTCTGGAGCGAGGGCAGCGGACGGCCCGCCATGCGAAACTCGCAGTCGTAGTCGTCCTCGACGAGGTAGCGCCCCGGCTCCTCCACGGCCCAGGCCAGCAGCTCGTAGCGGCGGGGCGCCGGCGTGACCAGCCCCGTGGGGAACTGGTGCGACGGCATGCAGTGCAGCACCGAGGCCCCCGATGCGCGCAGCGCAGAAAGCGAGGGGCCCTCGGCGTCCAGGGCCACGGGAGCCACCGACACTCCCTCGGCCCGATAGGTAGCCGCCAGCCGCGGGTAGCCCGGATCCTCCACGGCGAATCGACGGCTCCGCCCGAGCAGCAGCACCAGCAGGTGATAGAGCGCCTGGGCGCCCGCGCCCACGACGATCTGCGCGGGGTCGACCACCATGCCGCGAAATCCGCGCAGATGATCGGCGATGGCCCTCCGCAGCGCGAGGGATCCCCGGGGCCCCGACGCCGCCAGCAGCGTGCGCTCCGACTCATCCGCCAGCACGCGCCTGATGGTACGCGCCCAAGCCGCGTAGGGAAACAGCCCCTCCCCCGCTGTCGCACCCGAGAAGTCCGCCACAAGCTCCCGCGACGGGGCGGGGCTTGAAAAGCCCGCCTCAGGCCCTCGTGACGGGGCGGGACCCGAGAAGCCTGCTGCAAACGCCCGCGACGGGGCGGGGCTTGAGAAGGTGATATTCTCGATTGAGGATATTGCGCGAGAAGCACCATCGGTGCAGGTCAACAGGGTGTTTTTGCCCTTTTTGGCGCCGCCTGACCCACTTCCGCCGTGTGCCTCAAGCGAAGCCGAGCGCGCGGCGCTCGCGTTTGCGCCTCCACCCGCAGTCGATCCCGCGGCCGGAACCGCGTCTGACAGCGGCTTCACAGGCACTCCGCTTGAGCATTGGGCACCGACGCCGACGACCCCGTAAGCGGGCGCGCGGGGAATGTCGGCGGCGAAGAAGCCCCGACGCTCGCGGGACTCCAGGTAACCCTCGGCGACGAGCTGCCCATAGGCGCCCTCCACGGTGATGACGCTCACGCCCAGGTGCCGCGCGAGCGCCCGTCTGGAGGGCAGGCGCTCCCCCGCCGCGATGACGCCCGATTCCACGTCCGCGCGGATGAACGCATAGAGCTGCCCCTGCAGCGTGCCCGCGCCCTCACGCCGCAACTCGTAGGTCAGCATCGCAGCCCCCTCTCGTCGCAAACGAATGTTTCACGTGAAACACTCCCCACGCGCAGCCTGCCAGAACCCGCCACCTCGAAAGTCCTTTCCGACGGCCACAATCGCTATCGCCCTGTCTTCAAACCCATCCTTCGCAACGTTGCACCTCCGCGCTCTGCAAACAAATGTTTCACGTGAAACATTTGCCTGCACGCGTGCGGCGACCTCGCTCGAAGCACTCGCGTCGCCGACGCCAGACGCCGTCCCGCACGCGCGGGGCGCCCCGTGCCCAGGCCGCTCGCGGCCCGCCCTCTCGCCGTGCCCCGCGCTCCACCCGCGCCCGCATTTCGCGCCCATGCTCGCGTCCTTCGCAGCAGCACCACCTCCCGCGGCCCGCGCCTCGCACTCCTCTCGCGGCATCATCGCGCCTTACGACTGCCGCCATACCCCGTGCCCCCTCACGACCGCCGCCATACCCCGTGCCCCCTCACGTCGTCTCACGCACCCGTCGCGCCTCGCACGCTACCGCCATCGCGCCTCGCGCCTTTCGCGGCTGCGAGCGCGCTTGCAGGCACTTCTGGCCCTATTAAAAACTCACGATCTGACTATATCAACAAGACCACAGAGCCACTACCCTCTCAGATGTCCCTATCGTCGAGCGGAAGGATCCCTATGGATAATCAGCAGGTCGCCGAGCGGGCGACCCTTAACCGACAGCTAGCTCAGATGCTCAAGGGCGGCGTCATCATGGACGTCACCACGCCTGAGCAGGCCCGCGTGGCCGAGGAGGCGGGTGCCTGCGCGGTCATGGCCCTTGAGCGCATCCCCGCCGACATCCGCGCGGCCGGCGGCGTCTCGCGCATGAGCGACCCGGCCATGATCAAGGGCATCCAGGCCGCCGTGTCCATCCCCGTCATGGCGAAATGCCGCATCGGTCACTTCGCCGAGGCCCAGATCCTCCAGGCCATCGAGATCGACTACGTCGACGAGTCGGAGGTGCTCTCCCCCGCCGACGACATCTTCCACATCGACAAGACGCGCTTCGCCGTGCCCTTCGTCTGCGGCGCGCGCAACCTCGGCGAGGCGCTGCGCCGCATTGCCGAGGGCGCGTCGATGATCCGCACCAAGGGCGAGCCGGGCACCGGTGACGTGGTGCAGGCCGTACGCCACCTGCGCGCGATGAACGCCGAGATCCGCCGCGTCCAGGCCCTGCGCGACGACGAGCTGTTCGAGGCCGCCAAACAGCTGGAGGTGCCGCTCGACCTGCTGCGCCGGGTGCATGACGAGGGGCGGCTGCCCGTGGTCAACTTCGCCGCCGGTGGCATCGCCACGCCGGCAGATGCCGCGCTCATGATGCAGCTGGGCGCCGAAGGCGTGTTCGTGGGCAGCGGCATCTTCAAGTCCGGCGACCCGGCCCGCCGCGCCGAGGCCATCGTCAGGGCCGTCACCAACTACGAGGACGCCGAGCTGCTGGCCGCCCTCTCCGAGAACCTGGGCGAGGCGATGGTGGGCATCAACGCCCAGGAGATCGCCCTCATCATGGAGGAGCGGGGGCAATGAGCCGAAGAGACGCTGCGCCGGCGGGAATTCAGGGAACCGAAGGGGAAGCCCTCGGCTCCCACGCGGACGACAGGCGCCGCTCGTCCGCGGCCAGCACGGGCGCCTCGCCCTCGCCAACGTCCTCGGCGACCGGCGACGAACCGGCGACTGCAGCGGCCCAGCGGCACACCCCGTCCGCGATGGTCAGCGGCCCCGTTTCGCCCACGTCCACGCCCACGCCCTCGACGGCTGACGCCTCATCCGCGCCTGAGGCAGCCAGCGAACGCACCCCGTCTGCAACAGCCGGCGGCCCCGCCTCGCCCACGCCCGCCGCGGCCAGCACGGGCGCCTCGCCCTCGCCAACGTCCTCGGCGACCGGCGACGAACCGGCGACTGCAGTGGCCCAGCGGCACACCCTGCCCACGATCGTCAGCGAACACAATTCGGCCGGCGTGGCCGAGGGGCGCACCCCGTCCGCGCCGGCCGCCGGCCTCATCTCGCCTACGCCCTCGCCCTCGATGGCTGACGCCCCGTCCGCGCCCGCGGCGGCCGGCGGTCCCGCGTCGCCCGCGCCCCGACCCGCC
>NZ_QWKK01000069.1 GCF_009911695.1 Enterorhabdus sp. P55
CCCGCGACTCCCACGCCCCCACGCCCCGCGCTTCCTCGCGATCCCCGCCCCCGTGCCCCGCCCCGGCTCCTCATCGATCATAGGGAAAACTTGATAGGTATTGACTTAGGTTTTCTTCTCCTTACAATGTGCTATTAGCAAACGAGCAAGGAGAGTGCTAACACGGTCTTGCGGAGCGGAAACGATTCCGTGGCGCTTCGTGGCGCCGCGGGCGCGCGGCCGCAGCCGGGCCCTAGGCTCGACGGCGGCGCCTGTCGACGCCCGCCGCGACTGCGCTCGGCTGCCAAGGCCGACGCCTGCCGCAGTCGCCCCAGCTGACGGCGCGCTCCTCGCACCATCTCTGACAGGAAAGAAGGAACACAAGCATGCGCAAGTTCAAAACCGAGAGCAAGAAGCTGCTCGACCTCATGATCAACTCCATCTACACCAACCGCGAGATCTTCCTGCGGGAGCTCATCTCCAACGCCTCCGACGCGGTGGACAAGCTCTACTTCCGCAGCCTCACGGATGACTCCGTGCAGATTAACCGCGCCGACCTGGCCATCACCGTGGCCTTCGACGAGGCCGCGCGCACCATCACCGTGTCGGACAACGGCATCGGCATGACCAAGGACGACCTGGACAAGAACCTCGGCACCATCGCCCACTCCGACTCCTACGAGTTCAAGGCCGCCAACGCCAAGAACGAGCCGGGTGAGGAGAAGGGCCTCGACGATATGACCGACGTGGACATCATCGGCCAGTTCGGCGTGGGCTTCTACTCGGCGTTCATGGTGGGCAAGAAGGTGCGCGTCGTCTCGCGCGCCTACGGGTCTGACGAGGCCTGGGCCTGGGAGAGCGACGGGGTGGAGGGCTACGCCATCGAGGCTGCCGAGCGCGCCGGCCACGGCACCGACGTCATCATCTACCTGAAGGACGACGCCGGCGACGAGACCTACGGCGAGTACGCCACCGAGTACGGCCTGACCGACCTCATCAAGCGCTACAGCAACTACGTGCGCTATCCCATCCAGATGGAGGTCACCAAGAGCCGCATGAAGCCGCGCCCCGCGGACGCCGATGACGAGTATATGCCCGAGTTCGAGAACTACACCGAGGTGGAGACCGTCAACTCCATGGTGCCCATCTGGAAGCGCAAGGGCTCCGAGGTGTCCCAGGAAGAGTACAACGAGTTCTACAAGACCGACTTCCACGACTACGAGGACCCTGCCCGCACCATCACCGTGCACGCCGAGGGCACGCTCAACTATGACGCCCTGCTGTTCGTGCCGTCCCACGCGCCGTTCGACCTGTACACCAAGGAGTACAAGAAGGGCCTGGCCCTCTACAGCTCCAACGTCCTCATCATGGACAAGTGCGAGGACCTGGTGCCGGACTACTTCAACTTCGTGCGCGGCGTGGTCGACTCGGCCGACCTGACCCTTAACATCTCCCGCGAGACGCTCCAGCACAACGGCCAGCTGCGCGCCATCGCCCGTCGTCTGGAAAAGAAGGTCAAGGCCGACCTGGCCGCCCTGCGCGACGACGACCGCGAGGCCTACGACAAGTTCTTCGAGCAGTTCGGCCGCACGCTCAAGTTCGGCGTGTACTCGAGCTACGGCATGGCCAAGGACATCCTGGCCGACCTTCTGCTGTTCTACTCGGCCAAGCAGAAGAAGATGATCACCCTCGACGAGTACCTGGCCGACGCCCCGGCCGACCAGGAGTCCATCTTCTTCGCCGCCGGCGAGGGCCTGGAGCACCTGGCCAAGATGCCCATCGTCACCACGGTGCTGGCCAAGGGCTACGACGTGCTGCTGTGCACCGAGAACGTCGACGAGTTCTGCATGATGGCGCTCGGCGACTACGCTCGGAAGGACGGCGACGAGGAGAAGTCCTTCCCCCTCAAGAACGTGGGCAATGAGGACCTGGGGCTGACCACCGAGGAGGAGAAGAAGGAGGCCGCCGAGGCCACCGAGGAGAACCGCGAGCTGTTCGACGTGATGGCCGAGGCCCTGGGCGGCCGTGTGGAGAAGGTGGTCGTGTCCACGCGCCTCACCGACGCGCCGGTGGTGCTGACCACCGAGGGCGCCGTGTCGCTCCAGATGGCGCAGATGCTCAAGAACGCGCCGGGTGCCGAGGATGCCCCCAAGAGCCAGGTGGTGCTGGAGGTCAATCCCAAGAGCCCCGTCTTCGACACGCTCAGGGCGGCTCACGCCGCGGGCGACGACGCCAAGGTGCGCACGTACACGGAGATCCTGTTCGACCAGGCGCTTCTGGTGGAGGGCCTGCCCATCGAGGATCCCATCGCCTTCTCCCAGGCGGTCACCGCGCTCATGAAATAGGGGAGAATCCCCGTTTATTCGCCGAGGGCGCCTCCTGCGGGAGGCGCCCTCGCGTATGCTAGGGCTTCCGCTTGCCACCGGATAGTTGACATGATCTAATATATGACACTATTCTATGTGTGCCATAGTAAACTATAAGCCCAAGGCAATAGGGGAGCGCCGCAGGAGGCGCGGCCGCGGGGGAGAGAAAGGAAGCCCTCATGACGCTCAGCAGAAGAACCTTCGTGAAGGTGGCCGGCGTGTCCGCCGCCACGCTTGCCCTGGGAGGCCTGGCGGCCTGCTCCGATGGCGGCGAGAAGGCCGACGCCCCGGGCGGCGCGCCCGCTCAGGCCGGCCCCCAGGACGAGGCGTTCATGAGCGAGGGCAAGGGCGAGCACCTGGTGTGCGCCGTCACCGGCAAGCTCATCAAGATCGCGCCGGCCATCATCGCCCAGCAGAAGGGCTTCTTCGCCGAGGAGGAGTGCGACGTCGAGTTCCAGACCATCGCGCTGGCTGACGCCATGGCCTCCATGTCGGTCAACCGCCTGGACATCGACTTGTTCGGCGTCGTGCCGGCCTGTTCCTACGTGTCCCAAGGCGCCGAGATCTACGTCTTCGGCGGCACCATCCTCAACGGGTCGGAGATGCTCTCCACCGAGGCCTTCGACCGCGAGCTCAAGACGGCCGAGGACTTCCGCGGCCTGCGCATCAACTGCTCGCGCGAGGAGACCGGCCAGATGGCTCTCAAGAACTACCTGCAGGAGGCCGGCCTCACCCTGGGCGAGGACGTGTTCTTCGAGTACGTCGACAACAACACCACCGCCATGGAGGGCCTGCGCTCGGGCCAGTGCGACCTGTTCATCACGAACAACGCCATGGGCTACTCGCTCGGCGTCGATGGCATCAAGGTGGCCGGCATCGTGCGCGACGTGACGGGCGACTACCCCTGCTGCCGCCAGAACTGCTCGGCGGAGGCCTACACGTCCAAGTACCTGTCGCTCGTCGACTTCGAGGTGGCCATCCTGCGCGGCTACGACTACTACCTCAACAACAAAGACGAGGTCATCCAGATGCTCTGCGACTACTCGAGCCAGGAGCCGGACTACGTGGAGGCCGCCATGTACGGCACCGACGCGTACCGCAACGTGATGAACCTCTCGCCCGACCCACACACCAAGGACGTCAAGCAGTTCTACAAGGCGCTCCAGAACATCAACGAGATCGATCCCGACTCGCCCTATGACATGGAGCCCTACGCGGTGTCCGGCATCTACCGCAAGGCCCTCGACATCCTGCTTGACCGCGAGCCGGACAACGAGACGTACAAGGCACTCGACGCCGAGTTCGCCAAGAACAACGACTAGGAGCGGCGGCCCGCCTCCGCTCGGGCCGCTTCTGCGCGAACGCCCGCGGAGGCGTCCGCGCGCCTTCGGACGGAAAGGAAGCAGAGGAGGAAGATGGGAGCGCTCGTTCTCGATGATGTGTGCTTCGCCTACGAGGATGACCTGAGCGTCCGGCGCCGGCGAAGGGGAAAGGGCGCCGAGCCTGCGAGTCTTGTCCTCAAGCACCTGGATCTGACGGTGGCCGACGGCGAGTTCCTCTGCCTGGTGGGACATTCCGGCTGCGGGAAGACCACGCTCCTGCGCACGCTCGCCGGCCTGCAGCGGCCCACGTCCGGCTCGCTTTCCATCGACGGAAAGCCGCTCGACGGCCCGGGGCTCGATCGCTCGGTGGTGTTCCAGAACTACTCGCTGTTCCCGTGGATGACGGCGCTCAAGAACGTGGAGTTCGGCGTGCGCCAGGCCTCCGTCGAGCTGGGCCGCGGCCTGACCAAGGCGCAGATCACCGAGGTCTCGCGCGAGTACCTGGCCAAGGTGTCCATGGCCGACGCGGCCGATCTGCACCCCTACCAGCTGTCGGGCGGCATGCAGCAGCGCGTGGCCATCGCCCGCGCGCTCGCCATGGACACGGAGATCCTCCTGTTCGACGAGCCCTTCGGCGCGCTGGACGTGCGCACGCGCCGCGAGCTGCAGGCCCTCATGAACCGCCTGTGGATGCAGGAGGATCGTGACCGCAAGAAGACGGCCGTCTTCGTCACCCATGACATCGACGAGGCGCTGCTGCTGGCCGACCGCATCGTGTTCATGAGCGGCGGCCGGTTCTTGGCCGACATCCCGGTGGCCGCCGCGCGCCCGCGCGATCCGGAGGACTTCCTGCGCCGCCCCGCCGTGCGCCTCATCCAAGACGAGCTTCTCGGGCTGTTCTACGATGCGGAGGAGACGAGGCGGGATGTGGCCGAGCGCGAGCTGGTCTTTGGCGAGGGGGGTGTCCTATGAGACGGATAGCCGTCGAGTTCGCCTTTGCCCACGTGCTGATGGCAGCGCTCGTGGGCGTGGTGCTGCTCATGCCCGATGCGCGCAAGGTGTATCCCTGCGACGCGTTCCTCGTGGCCATCGCGCTCATCGAGGCGGCCTACCTGCTCGCGCTCTTCCGCGGCCGGCGCCTTGACCCGATCCCCTCGGGGTCGTCCGACATCGTGTGCGCCGTGTGGGTGCTTCTGCTTGTGTGGGAGCTCGCGTCCACGAAGCTCGGGGTGGCCCACAGCGTGCTCATCCCGTCGCCGGAGAACGTGTTCTACGTGTTCGAGCGCTCGGGCCCGGAGCTGTGGGGCAACGTGGTCTCGTCGCTCGAGCTGCTGGTGACCGGGTATGTGCTCGGTACGGTGCTCGGCGTGTTCCTCGGCATCGTGGTGGGCTGGGTGCCGCGCCTGCGCGCGATGTTCTACCCCATCGCCAACGTGCTCGCGCCCATCCCGTCGGTCATCTTCACGCCGTTCCTCGTCATCCTCATGCCGACGTACCGGTGGGCGGCCATCATGGTCATCCTGCTGGGCGTGTTCTGGCCGCAGTTCCTGTCGATGATCCTGCGCGTGGGCTCGCTGCCCGCCGCCATCACCGACAACGCCCGGGTGCTCAAGGTGAGCAGCTGGACGATGATCACCAAGGTCATCCTTCCGTTCATCGTGCCGGACGTGCTCGGGAACATGCGGGTGTCGCTGACCACCGGCTTTCTCATGCTCATGTACGCCGAGAGCTTCGGCGCGAAGTCGGGCATCGGCTACTGGATATCCAACGCCAACGTGTTCGCCAACTACGCGAACATCGTGGCGGGCGTCATCACCTGCGGCATGACGGTGACGGCGCTCAACTACTTGACGGCATGGGCGCAGAAGCGCTTCACCACCTGGCGGTAAGGGGCCGGCGCGGCCCGCAGAGAGAGGGAGAGACATGAACCAGGAAACCAAGGCGCTTATCGACCGTGTGTTCGACGAGGGGTCGCGCGGCGCTTCCCAGCCCCGCGAGGTCATCATCGCGCTGCTCGAGCTCGATCCGGCGTCGGAGGAGGTGGCCTACCTCAAGGAGCGCGCTGCCGAGCTGGCCCACCTGGCCACGGGTAACAGCGCGTCCATCGCGGGGGCCATCGGCGTGGATCTGTGCAGCTGCGACATGAACTGCAAGTTCTGCTCCTTCGGCACGGCCTGGGGCCTGGTGGAGGAGGACGTGATCTACTCCAAGGAGGAGATCATCGAGCTGGTGCGCGAGTACGTGGAGGCGGGCGTCACCACCATCACCCTGCGCTCGACGGAATTCTACGACCTGAACGTGCTCTCCGAGTGGCTCGCCGACATCCGCGCGGCGGTGCCGGGCAGCTATCTCATCAACCTCAACGTGGGTGAGATGAGCCCGGCCATGGCCGAGGCCGCCTACCAGGCCGGCGCCACGAGCGCCTACCACGTGGTGCGCATGCGCGAGGGCATCGACACTCCCTTCGACGTGGGTCTGCGCTGGCAGACCATCGACGCCATCAGCAACTCGCCGCTGCGTTGGCTGACCTGCGTGGAGCCTTTGGGCGTGGAGCACACCAACGAGGAGATAGCCGACCGCATCCTGGAGAACCTGGCCCACCGCCCCTATGCCATGAGCGTGATGGCCCGCGTCAACGTGCCGGGCACGCCCTTCGAGGGCATGGAGGCCATCAGCGAGGAGCGCATGCTGCACCTGCTGGCAACGCTGCGCCTGGTGGTGGGCACCAAGGTGCGCAGCTGCGGCATGCATCCGGCCACGCCCGCCGCGCTCTATGCCGGCGCCAGCAGCTTTACCGTCGAGCGTGGCGCCAACCCGCGTGACACCTCGTTCAACACCGAGGTCTGGCGCGGGTTCACCGTGGAGGAAGCCAAGGCGCTCATCGAGGAGGCAGGGTTCGTCTGCCGCTCCGAGAACCCCGACCCGCGCTTCCCCGCCGAGGGAAAGCCGTGGTGGAAGGTGGGAGACCCAGCCGATTACGTGATGCCCGATCCCACCGGGCCGTGCTGCGGGAAGCACAGCTAGGGCGGCGCGCGACGCTGGCGGCGGCTGGACACGAGGGCGCGGGACGCCTGGGGCCGTGCGCGGCGGCTGGGCGTCCCGCGCGGGCGTCCTACGCGTAGTAGCGCGACGGGCCCTCCCAGACCTTCCAGTCGCACTCGGCGTAGAGCTCGCGACACTGCCCGACGGAGTACCCGCGGAGGGTCTCGGTGGTGGTGTCGCGGGGCGAGGTGCCGCGCTCGGCCCAGATGACGTTGGCGCCGGCTTGGGCGCACAGCTGGCTGGGCTCGTGGGTGCAGTTGCCGCGGATGTCCGGGCCGGTGGCCAGCGCGATGGCGCCCGCGTAGGTGGCCAGGCGGCCGTAGCTGATGTTGCCGTACTTCGAGAATGCCGTGTTCGGGATGGTGTTGCGCCGCATGGCGCCGCTGAAGCCCACCTCCAGGCTGCGGGCCAGCAGGATGAGGTCGGCCAGCTCGTCGGGCGTGTGCTCCGGCCCGATGGGCTCGATGCAGTTGCCTACCGCCAGGCCCGCCTCCTTCGCCGCCTCGATGGTGGCGATGCGCGCGTCGCGGTCGCAGCGGGTGTAGGTGCCTTCGCCCAGGCGCATGACGTGGTAGGCGCCGGCCATGCCTGCGGCCTTGAGCTCGCGCGCGTAGGCCAGGTCGAAGTCGGCGATGTTCGCCACGATGGGGATGTCGCGGGTGAGCGCGCCGCGCACCGCGTCCACCACCTCCAGGAAGCGCTCCTGGTCGTAGCGGGCGGTGGTCACCAGGTACAGCGCGTTCACCCCGTCGGCATCGAAGGTGCGCGCCTCGTCGAGGATGCGCTCAAGCGGCAGCTCGGTCTTGCGGCGGAAGATGCCGGCGCTCGCGGCGAACGAGCAGAACGCGCAATCGCAGGGGCACGGTGAGGCGTCGAGTCCGATGTGGCTGTGGATCTCGGCGTAGCCGTCGTTGAGCGACTCCGTGAAGGCGCGCCCGGCCTGCTGGATGGCGAAGGCCTCGGGGGAGAGGTTCTCCACGGACAGCAGCGCGATGATCTCGGCGCGGTCAAGCAGCGTGCCGTCCTGGGCCTTCTCGATGATACTGAGGATGTTCTTGTCCATGACGCCCTCCTAATTCACCGCGTGGAGCGAGAATACCTCCGCGTCGGTCGCCTCGGCGATGACCTCGCGCGGGTTCAGGAAGGCCAGTTCCAGGAAGAAGCCCATGCCGGCCAGGGTGGCGCCGGTGCCTTCGATCATCTTCACCACGGCGCGCACGGTGCCGCCGGTGGCCACCAGGTCGTCCACGATGAGCACCACGTCGTCGGGCGTGAGCGCGTCCTGGTGAATCTCCAGCGCGTCGCTGCCGTACTCGAGCTCGTAGGTGGCCGCGTAGGTGGCGCGCGGGAGCTTGCCCGGCTTGCGGGCGGGCACGAACCCGGCGCCCAGCGCCACGGCCACCGGCGCACCCACGATGAAGCCGCGCGCCTCCGCGCCGACGACTTTGGTGATGCCGCGCCCGGCGAAGTGGCCGGCGATGCCGTTGACCACGGCGGCGAGCGCCTCGGGATCAGCCAGCACGGGGGTGATGTCCTTGAAGACCACGCCGGGTGCGGGGTAGTCGGGCAGGTCGATGATGAGCGATGCGGGGTCGACGGCCATGGGAGGGTTCCTTTCAGCGGACGCGGGGATGCCGGCGAGCGGGTGGGCGTCGAGTGGCGCGCATCCGCCGCTGCCGTCCAGCGCGGGTTTTGGCAGCCGAACTATTCTAGCCCAACGGGTCGTCTCCTTGAAATGAGCGCGCAAAAATGCAAATTCGAGCGGTTTTGCACTCGCGAGGGGTCGGCGTAGAGGCGAAGCGTGCCGTGCGTTCAAAGCCGACCTGGGAAAACGCTGCGTGCTCTTGCGATCGGCATCGGATAAGGCGTAGCCGAGGGTGCAAAACCGTTCGAATTTGCAGCGCAGGCGAAAAAAACCGGGGCCCGCTCGCAGCGAGCCCCGGATCTCTGCGGTGACCGCCGTGCGCAGGCCCCGGCGTGCCGTGCTAGGCGGTCGTCTTGACCGCGCCCTTGTCGCAGCGGTTGCCCCAGCTGTCGATGATGTCCTTGTCGCGATAGACGCAGATGATCTCGCAGTGGTTGGCGCACTTGCCGCACTCCACCTCACGCGTCTTGAAGTCGAAGTCGAGCATGGCCTCGAAGTCGAGCACGCCGCTGGCGAAGGGGCCGGACTCGGCGTCGGTGACGGGGCCGGCGTCGGCGGCCAGCAGCGCGGCGCCGAACGCGCCCATGAGGTGGCCGTCCGGATCCACCGTCACCTCCATCCCCAGCTGTTCCTCGAAGGCGTGCACGACGCCTGCGTTCTTCGACACGCCGCCCTGGAACACCACGGGCGCCTCGATCTTCTTGCCCTTGCCCACGTTGTTGAGGTAGTTCGACGCCACGGCGTTGCACAGGCCGGCGATGATGTCCTCGCGCGCGTAGCCTACCTGGATCTTATGCACCAGGTCGGACTCGGCGAACACGGTGCAGCGCGCGGCGATGTTGGCCGGCTTTTGGGAGGTGAGCGCGATGTCGCCGAACTCCTCCACCTCCACGCCCAGGCGATGGGCCTGGCTCGAGAGGAACGAGCCGGTGCCCGCGGCGCACAGCGTGTTCATGGCGTAGTCGACGGCGATGCCGTTCGCCACGCAGATGATCTTGGAGTCCTGGCCGCCGATCTCCAGGATGGTGCGCACCTTGGGGTGCAGGAAGGTGGTGCCCACCGCATGGGCCGTGATCTCGTTCTTGATGACCGACGCGCCGAGCATGGCGCCCACCAGCCGGCGCGCGCTGCCCGTGGTGCCGGCGCCCACGATCTGGACGCCCTTGCCCTCCACCTGGGACTCCAGCTCGCGCACGACGTTGCGCGAGGCCTCGGTGGGGTTGCCCTCGGTCCACAGGTACGACCGCGCGATGATGGCGCGGTTCTCGTCGATGATGACGCCTTTGGTGGAGATGGAGCCGATGTCGATTCCGAGGTAGCCTTGGGTCATTTCGTCTTCTCCTTCTTCATGGAAAGCATGTCGTAGAACGCCTCGAGGCGCGTGTCCAGGCCGGTGTCGGAGGTCTGGGAGTCGTAGGTGAGGTAGAGGATGGGCATGGCCGCGTCGGCGCTCACGCGCTGGAGCACGGGCATGCAGTCGATCTCCGGCGTGCAGCCGGCCGACTTGGCGTGGATGACGCCGTCGAAGCCCTCGCGGGCGTAGCGGTGGGCGGCCACCACGGTGAGCGTGGAGGTGGGACCCATGTCGTAGGTGAGGTACCCCGCGGCGCTGCGGCGCAGGTTGGGCTCGTTGTAGCGCACGAAGCGGTTGGTGAGGTTCATCATGCGGTGCACCTCCACGCCCATGGACAGCAGCTTGTCGTCGAGCTCCAGGTTGGAGCGCTCGTCGATGGCCGTGAACATCTCGCCCACCACGCCGATGCGGATGGGGTCGTCCGGCTTGTCGAGCGGGATGGCGCGCATGGCGTCCATGGCCTGGCGGAAGGCCTCGTTGATGTCGCGGTCGCCGGTGGCGCCGCGCAGGGCGTCCAGGTAGGAGGCCCAGACGCGCTTGAAGGCGCCGCGCTCGCGCTCGAACCCGGCGTTGGCCAGGTAGAAGTCGCGCGCCTCGTCCAGCTTGACGGCCATGTTGGCCGTGGCGGCCAGCTTGGGCAGGGCGGCGGGCACGTTGATGTCGGGGTTCACCGTCTTGAGGCACTGCTTGGCCCAGCCGAGCGCCCCCTGCTCGATGCCGCGCGAGAAGTTGAGCATCTGGAACTCATAGCCCATGTCGCGCAGGATGGCTTCCTGCAGCTCGCCGTAGTAGCCCAGGCGGCAGGGGCCGCCGAACTGCACGAGCACGTCGGCGCCGGCCTCGAGCGCCTCCACGTAGTCGCCGAGGATGTGCTTGAAGGGCGTGCACACGTAGTCGGTGGAGTTCTGCTCGCCGATCTCGGTAGTGCGCTTGGTGGCCTCGGGCAGCGTGAGGAAGTCGGCGTCGAGCACCTGCTCCACGAAGAACTTGAACGCCGGATCGTAGTAGCAGTAGCGGAAGAACGCCACCTTGATGCGCTTGTGGCGGTCGCGCTTGAACTTGCGCCGCCCCATCTTAGGCTCGCGGCGGCGCTCCAGCTCGACCGCGATGCGCGAGCGCGCCTCCTGCGGGAGCGTGAGGATGTCAGCCATGGACGTAGCCTCCCTTCTGGTGGTAGCGCAGGATGTCGACGAAGCTCTCGATGCGCGTCTCCACGCCGGCGGTGCCGCTCTGGGCGTCGATCATCAGGTTGAGGATGGGGGTGCCCTGGATGTAGCGCATGATGGCGTCGTCGGTCATGGAGTCAGGGCCGCAGGGGAAGGCGCTCACCAGCACGATGCCGTCCACCTTGTCCTGCAGCAGCAGGATCGACCCGATGAGCTCGCGGTTGACCACCCACGGCAGCGTGTCGGTGAACTCGAAGCTGGCCTTGTAGGCGCGGGCGTGGTTGGTCTCGTCGGCGAACAGCACCGTGACGCCCATGGCCTCGAGGGACTCCACGATGGTGCCGCAGAGGTACTCGTCGTGGGCCAGGTAGGGGTGGGCCACCAGCAGGATGGCGAGCGGCCGCTCCTGGGTTCCGGTGGGGTCGGACGCGGCGACGGCGCGGTATTCGGCCAGCAGGCGCAGGGTCTCCTCCTGAGCCGCGGCCTGGGCGCGGCGCGCGTCCTCGAGGGCGCGGACGCCGGCCTTCCACGCGCGCTTGGCCAAGGCGGGGCTGGCGCCCAGGCGCGCGGCCATCTCGGTGAAGGCGCGGCGCACCTCCTTGGGCTTGGACACGTTCTCCACCAGGCACGACAGCACGCGCACGCCGCGGTCGCGGAACGTGTTGGCCACGAGGTCCGGCGCGGCTTGGAACTTGGTGCAGAAGCCGGCGCGCGGGTCGCAGCTGGCGTAGCAGGGCACGAACACGGCATCGCAGCGGCCGATGAGGCTGTCCACATGGCCCATGTAGGCCTTCGAGGCCAGGCAGCACTCGTCCACGGAGAGCACGGTGCCGGTCTCGACGATGGCGCGGTCGGTCTCGTCGCTGACGATCACCTCGCGACCGAGCTCGCGCAGGAAGGTCTCCCACAGCGGGCCGTAGCGATGGTACAGGAACCCGCGCGGAATGCCGACGATGTGGATGTCGGCCAAGTCGGGCTGGGGTTTGAGGGCCAAGGGGCGCTCCTTCTCGCTTGCCTTCACGGGGCCGGTGCCTCGCGTGCCCTGCCCCGCGTCCGCCCGGCGGGCGGAGAGTTAGTTTGATGATCTTAGCACTTACGGTTGGCGCTGTCCGCCCCGAGACGCCGGCGGTCGCGCGGCGCCTGTGGCGGGAGGGCGGAGCGGGTGGGGGGGGCGGCTGGCGCGCGGCCGGCCTGCTCGCGCGAATGCCCCACGGCGGGGGTGGGACGCTCCCGCGGCCGGGGCAGGTGCGCTTGCGTGCCGCCCCGGTGGGCGTGCGCCCCCCCCGGATAGGCGTGCTCGATGGGGCGCTCACGCGGCCGGCACGTGGGGTCAGGATGCTCGTCCCAGGTACGGCGCCCCTGGCCTGCGCGGGCCGGCGCGGGGCTGGGGGCTGCTGCGGACGTGGGGCTGGGGGGGCTGCTGCGGGGCGCGGCAGCGGCAGCGCTCGCGTCCGCCGTGCCGGGTCGGCGTGGCTGGCG
>NZ_QWKK01000070.1 GCF_009911695.1 Enterorhabdus sp. P55
CACCCGGCCCGCCGCACCGCAGCAGCGTCCCACGCGCACCCGCCGCAGCGCGGCAGCGCCCCCGCACGCATCCGGCCCGCCGCACGCCCCAGCGTCCCACGCGCCCGCGCGCTCGTCCGCCTAGGTCCAGAACTGCGCCATCTCGATGACGTCCTGGTAGGCCCAGGGGTAGATGTCGGAGTACCAGCCCGTCTCTGGCACGAAGCACAACAGCGTGCTGTAGAGCAGCGACACGGCCACCATCACGATGAGCACCTTGAGCAAGAGGTCGCGCGCGACGGTGCCGGGCGCCAGGTTCTCGTTGACGACGAACAGCAGCAGCACCGTGGCGGCTAGGAACATGAAGCTGAAATCCGCGTAGTAGCGCTGAAGGATGCCGGCCATCTCCGCGTCGAGCAGGGCCACGATGACGCCGGAGACCAAGAGCACCACGATGACGCCCCAGATGGTGCGCGTGGCGCGCTGGCGGTAGCGCATGAGCAGGATGCGCCGCGCGAACGCGAGCACCCACAGCACCGGCAGGCAGGCGAAGATGCCGCCGAAGGTGACCTCGCGGATGGTCTGCCCCATGTAGGTGGTGTCGAAGGGCTCCGGCTGGAGGTACGGGAACACGCCCGTCACGCAGGGCGGCTGAAGGAAGTAAGCGAAGAAGGCCGGCGCGAGGCGGCCGACGTTCATGCCGCGCTTGGTCATGTCGTTGACCGTCAGGTTGTAGTTGGCACCGAAGTCGGTGATCGACCCGAAGCGCGCGTAGTTGTAGCCCATGATGCCCGCCGCCACGATGACATAGGGCGCCACCAGGCAGGCGAACTCGCGGGCGCCGGCCGGAGTGAGCAGGCGTCGCTCGGTGACGTAGGAGCGCCAGAACAGCGGGAAGGCCAGAAGCGACAGCGCCAGCAGCTGCGGACGGCAGCCGGCCACGAGCGCCATGCAGAGCGAGCCGGCGAAGTACCACGCGCAGGCATGGCGCGAGAGCCGCCCCCTCATCCAACAGTAGAGCCCCCACACCGAGAACGCCAGCCCGCACATGATGGGCAGCGAGTAGAACGTGGGGAACTTGACCAGGTAGAGGATGCCGCAGCAGAACACGAGCGGCACCTGGAGCAGCAGGTAGAGCCCGAGCGAGACCGATTTGAAATGGTAGCGCGCGAACCGGTCGAGCAGTGCCGAGCAACCCAGCACGAAGGCGAGCGCCGCCACGAGCACGCCGATGGCCGTCGGGAAGTTCAAGCCCGTCAGCAGGTAGAACGGCAGGTAGAACAGCAGCACCGGCACCACGCCGAAGTACACGTAGTAGTGCCCGTCATGATAGGCCACGTCAAAGAGGTACGGCTCGCCCGTCTCCTTCTGCGCCTCGTCGCGGGCGCCCTTGTCGTAGGGGTCGTCCATGGCCTTGAGCCACTCGGGCGGCTCCTCGTCCAGGTAGAGCTGGCCCTTGGCGAAGGCGCGCGCGAGCTCGGCGTACTGCTGGGCGTTCTCGCCGCCGGTCTCGTAGACGTTGACGATGCTCTTGCCGTCCCACGATCCGTAGTTGTAGGAGGAGGTGGCTACGCCCACGAGGTTCGACCCGTAGAAGAGAAACGCGCTCACCAGCGCAAGCTCCACGGCCACGGCCGCGATGATCCCCGCCTTCGAGCGGCGCGGGTTCTCCACGATGTTGATGCGGTAGATGGCCGACTTAGGCCGGAACAGGTACACGAGCGCCAGGATGCCCACCGTCCAGGCGAAGCGCGTCAGGTTGAAGTCGAAGGGGTGGTGGGCGTTGAGCGAGACCGTCCACAGCTTGATCGGATAGCGCGTGTCCTCCCCCACCACCTCGATCCGCAGGTTGTCGACGTAGCCCGCGGTGTTGAGGTTGAGGTACTCGCTCTGCGTGGACATGGTGGACACCGAGGTCACCGGCACGCCCACCGTGTACTCCGTGGAGTCGAAGTAGGTCTGGTGCGCCTCGTCGGTGAACTGGATCTTGATGGCCAGGTTCTGCGCCGGCTGGTCGGAGTCGAAGTCGATGCGGATGTTGTTGACCTTCGTGTTGAGGTCGGAGAACTCCATGGTGTGGTTGACCGCCGTGAGGCTGAACAGGTCGTCGTCGCGGTCGTAGGGCAGCGTGATGCGACTCTTCAGGTTGATGGGGTCGTAGCCGGCCGAGGCGAAGTAGTTGAAGTTGAAGACGAACACCTCAAGCGCGACCGCGAGGGCCACGAGCACCGTAGCCACGCGCAGCGCGTGCGCGAGCGCGCGCCCGTGCGCCGCGCGGACGCGGCCGTAGGCGTAGGCGATGTTGTCCCTGACGGTTGGCATACGCTGGATTATAGACGAAAGGGGGACCTGCCGGATGACAGGTCCCCCTCATAGGGCGCTTGGAGCGGCCGAGCCTTAGGCCAGGGCCTCCTTGACGTCGGCGTACACCACGTCAGGGTCGCGGTCGCCGTCGATGGTGACGAGCAGCTCGCAGCCTCGGTAGTAGTCGATGAGCGGGCTCGTGGACTTCTCGTAGACATCGAGGCGGTTGCGCACCGTGGCCTCGTTGTCGTCGTCGCGCTGGTACATCTCGCCGCCGCACTTGGGGCACGTCGCGTCGGCGACGGTGCCGATGTGGCCGCACTCGCGGCACATGCGACGGGAGCACAGGCGACCCACGATGACCTCGGGGTCGACGTCGATGAGCAGGGCCGCGTCGAGCGGGCGCTCCAGCTTGGAGAGCTCCGCGTCAAGCGCCACGGCCTGGGCCGAGGTGCGCGGGAAGCCGTCCAGGATGAAGCCAGCCTCGGTGTCGGGCTCCTGCAGGCGCTCGGTGACCAGGCCGATGATGACGTCGTCGGGCACGAGGTCGCCGGCATCCATGTAGCCCTTGGCTTTGAGGCCCAGCTCGGTGCCGGCCTTCACCGCCGCGCGGAGCATGTCGCCGGTGGAGATGTGCGGCAGGTTGTACTCCTCGATGAGCTTAGCCGCCTGCGTGCCCTTGCCGGCGCCGGGAGCGCCCAGAAGAACGATGTTCATGGCAGTCCTTTCCTCTCAGAAGGAGATCCGCCCGCCCTCCCCCGGACGAGCGGATCGTCTTTACTTGAAGAAGCCGTCGTAGTTGTGCATCTTCAGCTGGGACTCGATCTTGCTCATGGTGTCGAGGGCCACGCCGATCATGATGAGGATGGACGTGCCGCCGAAGGCCTGGATGAGCTGGTTACCCGTGAAGAAGAAGATGATCGTCGGAATGACGGCGATGCAGGCGATGAACAGGCCGCCCGGCAGCGTCACGCGGTTGATCACGTTCTTGATGTAGGTCACCGTGGCCGTGCCCGGACGCACGCCCGGGATGAAGCCGCCCTGCTTGCGGATGTTATCCGCCGTCTCCTCCGGGTTAAACACCATGGAGGTGTAGAAGTAGGCGAAGAACACGATGAGCAGCACGGTGAGAATCCAGTTGACCCAGCCCGTGGAGACCGCGTCGGCAAAGCCCGTGAGCCAGTCGACGTTGAAGATAGCCGCCAGCTGCGCCGGGAAGTAGATGATGCAGCTCGCGAAGATGATGGGGATGACGCCGGCCGCGTTCACCTTGAGCGGGATGTAGGTGGACTGGCCACCCATCATCTTGCGCCCCTGCACGCGCTTGGCGTAGTTGACGGGGATGCGGCGCTGCGCGCGCTCCACGAAGATGATGAGCGGGATGCACACGAGCACCACCGCCACGATGAGGATGGTGAGCGCGATGCCCATGCCCATGTCAGCCGTCAGGTTCACCGACGAGAAGATGGCGGACGGCACGCGGGACACGATGCTCACAAAGATGATGAGCGACATGCCGTTGCCGATGCCGCGCTGGGTGATGAGCTCGCCCATCCACATGATGAAGGCCGTACCGGCCACGAGCGTGAACACGATGATGAGGTCGGTCACGATCTCGGGCACCTCGGGGCTGAAGACCACGCCGTAGGCGGGAGACTTGAACAGCAGGAGGTAGCCGATGGCGTTGATGAGGCCCAGGCCCAGCGTGAGGTAGCGGGTGACCTGGGTGATCTTGCGCCGGCCGGCATCGCCCTCGCGGGCCCAGCGACCCACGGCGGGGATGACGCCCTGCATCAGCTGCATGATGATGGACGCGGTGATATAGGGCATGATGCCCAGGGAGAACACCGAGAAGTTCGAGAGGGCGCCGCCCGTGAACAGGTCGAGCATCGTCATGGCCACTCCGGTATCGGAGAAGGCCGTGGCGAACTCGTGGAACGGGATGCCCGGCACCGGCACGTAGGCGCCGAAGCGGTACAGCGCCAGGATGGCCAGCGTGAACAGGATCTTCTTACGGAGCTCCGGAACTTTCAGCGCGTCAAGGATTGAGCTTAGCAAGGCTCCTCGACCTTTCCTCCGGCCGCCTCGATCTTGGCCTTGGCGGAGGCGGACACCTTATCGACCTTGACCGTGAGGGCCTTGGTCAGCTCACCGTCGCCGAGCACCTTCACGAGGGCGTCGGCATGCTTGATGATGCCCTTGGCCTTGAGGGACTCGCCGTCGACGACCTCGCCGGCCTCGTACTTCTCCTCGAGGCGCTTGACATTGACGGGCAGGTACTCCACGCGGTTGATGTTGCGGAAGCCGGGCAGCTTGGGAAGACGGCGCGCGAGCGGGGTCTGGCCGCCCTCGAAGCCGGCGCCCTTACCGCCGCCAGCGCGGGACTTCTGGCCGTTCAGGCCGCGACCGGCGGTCTTGCCGGTGCCGGAGGCACCGCCGCGGCCGACGCGCTTGCGGGCCTTGGTAGAGCCCTCGGCAGGGGTGAGATCCTTGAGTTCCATAAGTTGTTTCTCCTTCGTTTCGCTTCCGGGCGGACTCCCCCGCCCGGGGCCGGCAGCTCGCCGCCGGCAAACTTCCTTCTATC
Source organism: Enterorhabdus sp. P55 (assembly GCF_009911695.1). Lineage (GTDB taxonomy): Bacteria > Actinomycetota > Coriobacteriia > Coriobacteriales > Eggerthellaceae > Enterorhabdus. The sequence continues at coordinate 4,868 of NZ_QWKK01000070.1, forward strand.
ATGGCAACGGCGCACCCGCGAAAAACGGGCACGCCGATTGTCAATTATATCTGAGACCGCACGCTCAAGCGAGGGTCTAGATCTCCTCGACGGTGACGAGGTGCTTCACCTTGAAGAGCATGCCGCGGACGGACTCGTTGTCCACCTGCTCGACGGTGCGGCCGATCTTGCCGAGGCCGAGCGCCTTGAGGGTCTTGCCCTGGTCGGCGGGGCGGCCCACCGCGCTCTTCACCTGGGTGACGCGCAGGGTCTTCTTAACATCTGCCATGGGAGCTACTCCTTCCAGCCGAAGATCTCGGCCACGGACAGGTCACGGCGGGCGGCGACCTCCTGCGGGGTCTCGAGGCCCTTGAGGCCCTCGGCCGCGGCCTTGACGATGTTCATGGCGTTAGAGGTGCCCAGGGACTTGGTGATGACGTCCTGGACGCCGGCGAGCTCCATGATGGCACGCACCGGGCCGCCGGCCATAACGCCGGTACCGGGAACGGCCGGCTTGATGAGCACGCGGCCGGCGCCGTACTCGCCGAGAATCTCGTGCGGCACGGTCTTCTCGGGGGTGAGGGCCACGGTGAACATGTTCTTCTTCGCGTCCTCGACGCCCTTCTTGATGGCGGTGGGAACCTCCTGGGACTTGCCCATGCCCACGCCGACGCGGCCGTTGCCGTCGCCGACGACCACGAGAGCCGTCAGGGCGAAACGACGACCGCCCTTGACCACCTTGGACACGCGGTTGATGTAGACGACGCGCTCCTGGAGCTCGGGAACGGAGCTCTCCTGCTGTCTGTTGTTACGAGCCATAAGCTTAACCCCTTCTAGAATTTCAGACCCGCTTCACGGGCGGCGTCGGCCAGGGCCTTGACGCGTCCGTGATACAGGTGGCCGCCACGGTCGAAAACAACTTCCGTCACGCCGATTTCCAGTGCCTTCTTGCCGATGATGTCGCCGAGGACGGCAGCGCCCTCCACGGTGGCGCCGCTCTTGCCCTGGACCTTGAAGTCCGGGCCGAGGGTGGAGGCAGCGCAGAGGGTACGATGGGCGACGTCGTCGATCACCTGCACGTAGATGTTGGAGTTGCTGCGGGTGACGCACATACGGGGCCGCGTGGGGGTGCCGGAGATCTTGCCGCGCACGCGACGGTGGCGGCGGCGCAGCCCGGCTTGCTTTTTCTGAAGCTTGTTCATGATTATCCCTTCGAATCAGATGCCGAAACGCGCTTAGTCCTTGCCGGCCTTGCCGACCTTGCGGCGGACATGCTCGCCCTCGTAGCGAATGCCCTTGCCCTTGTAGGGCTCCGGCTTACGCCACTTGCGGATGTTGGCGGCAACCTGGCCGACCTGCTCCTTGGAGGGGCCGGTCACGACGATCTCGGTCTGGCTGGGAACCTCGAAGGTGATGCCCTCCGGGGCCTCGACCAGCACGGGGTGGGAGTAGCCCAGCTGCATCTCCAGATCCTTGCCCTTGAGCGCGGCGCGGTAGCCGACGCCCACGAGCTGGAGCTTCTTGGTGAACCCGGCGGACACGCCCTCCACCATGTTGTGGATGAGGGTGCGGGTCAGGCCGTGGAAGGCCTTGGCCTCGCGGGAGTCGTCCGGGCGGGTGACGATGATCTCATCGCCCTCGCGGGTAATGGTCATCATGGGCTGGAAGGTGCGGGTGAGCTCGCCCTTCGGGCCCTTGGCCGTCACGGTGGTGCCGTCGATGGTCACGTCGACGCCAGCAGGAACGGCGATGGGCATCTTGCCGATACGAGACATGCTGATTCCCTTCCTTTCCTACCAGAGGTACGCGATGACCTCGCCGCCGACGCCCTTCTTGCGGGCGTCGCGGTCGGTCATCACGCCGTTGGACGTCGAGATGATGGCGGTGCCAAGGCCGCCGAGCACGCGGGGCAGCTCGTCCTTGCCGGCGTAGATGCGCAGGCCGGGCTTCGAGATGCGCTTGATGCCGCGGATGATCTTGGCCTTCTTCGGGCCGTACTTGAGGGTGATCTCAAGGGAGCCGCGGGGCTCGCCGTCGATCACCTGGTAGGAGCGGATGTAGCCCTCCTGCTCCATGATGCGGGCGATCTCGACGAGCTTCTTGCTCGTGGGCATGGACACCGTTTCCTTGCCGGCAGACTGGGCGTTACGCACGCGCGTAAGCATATCTGCGATGGGATCGGTCATTGTCATTTTGTGTTTCTCCTTTGATCCGTGATGAGCCGAACGTTCGGTTCGTCAGCGCCCATAGCGCCTCCGCCTTTCACGCCGGCACACCCAAAGCGTTTTCCAGTCTTACCAGGAGGACTTGGTCACGCCGGGCAGCTCGCCTTTGTTGGCCAGTTCGCGCAAGCAGACGCGGCACAGGCCGAACTTGCGGTAGTAAGCACGGGGACGCCCGCAACGCGTGCAGCGGTTGTGCTGACGCGTCGAGAACTTCGGCTCGCGCTTGGCCTTGGCGATCATCGATTTCTTAGCCATGCATTTCCTTCTTTCTTATGCTTGAGCCCGCTTTCCCCAGCGGGCCTTTGCCTGAGGTTACGCAAGCGGGCCGCCCGTGAGGCGGCCGGCTTGTTTTACTTGCTCTTGAACGGGAAGCCCAGCGCGGAAAGCAGCGCGAAGGCACCGTCGTTGTCACCCGCGGTGGTGACGAAGGTGATGTCCATGCCACGGGTGCGGTCGATCTTGTCGTAGTCGATCTCGGGGAAGATCAGCTGCTCGGTAATGCCGAGCGTGTAGTTGCCGCGGCCGTCGAAGCTCGTCGGCGAGATGCCGCGGAAGTCGCGCACGCGCGGCAGGGCGGTGGCCAGCAGGCGGTCGAGGAACTCCCACATGCGGTCGCCGCGCAGGGTCACCTTGCAGCCGATGGCCTGGCCCTCGCGCACGTGGAAGCCGGCGATGGACTTCTTGGCGCGGGTGACGCAGGGCTGCTGGCCGGTGATGACGCGCATGTCGGCCATGGCGGCGTCGAGCAGCTTGGAGTCGCCGGCAGCGGCGCCGACGCCCATGTTGACCACGATCTTCTCGAGGCGCGGAACCTCGTTGATGTTGGGGATGTTCAGCTCGGACTCGAGCTTGGGAACGATCTCGTTCTTGTACTTTTCCTTCAGACGAGGAGCCATAGTCTCTCTCAACCTCTCTACGATGAATTAAACGCAGGATTTCCGACCCTGCGTCCCCGGCGCGTCCTTACGCCAGGGCCATGGGGCGCGGGGCGCCCGACTGGGGAACGTTACCGGAGTACGCCCCGCCGGTCAAGCCCCGCGATTGGCGCTAGTCCTGAACGGCAGGGATGTCCTTGCCGCACTTCTTGCACACGCGCACGAGCTTGCCGTCCTCCTCGCGGCGACGGGCCACGCGGGTGGCCTCGCCGCAGGCGGGGCAGACGAGCATCACGTTGGACACGTGGATGGGGGCCTCGATGGTGGAGATGCCGCCCTGGGGGTTCTGCTGGGTCGGGCGCATGGCCTTCTTCATGAAGTTGACCTTCTCCACGACCACGCGCTGCTTCTCGGGGATGCAGCGCAGGACCTTGCCCTGCTTGCCCTTGTCCTTGCCGGAGATCACCTTGACGGTGTCGCCGCGGCGGATGGTCATCTTGTGCTTCTTCTGCTGAGCCTTAGTCAATCTGGACACCTCCTCTACAGCGTCTCAGGTGCCAGAGACACGATCTTCATGTACTTCTTGTCGCGCAGCTCGCGGGCCACGGGCCCGAAGATGCGCGTACCGCGCGGCGCGCCGTCGTTGTTGATCAGCACGCAGGCGTTCTGGTCGAAGCGGATGTAGGAGCCGTCGGCGCGACGGACCTCCTTCTTCACGCGCACGACCACGCAGCGAACGACCTCGCCCTTCTTGACGTTACCGTTGGGCATAGCCTCCTTGACGCTGCAGATGATCACGTCACCGAGGCCCGCGTAGCGGCGCTTGGAGCCGCCGAGGACCTTGATGCACTGCACCTTGCGAGCGCCGGAGTTATCGGCCACCGCGAGCATGGTTTGCATCTGAATCATTGCTCTAACCTATCTTTCTCACTAGTAGGTAGCTTGGCGGAGCCGGTAAGCTACTTGGCCTTCTCTACGATCTTCACCAGGCGCCAGCGCTTCATCTTGGACAGCGGACGCGTCTCCATGATCTGAACGGTGTCGCCGACGCCGGCCTCGTTGTTCTCGTCATGGGCATGGAACTTCTTCGTGGAGGTGATCATCTTGCCGTACACCGGATGGGGCTTGCGCTCCTTGATCGCCACGACGATGGTCTTGTCGTTGGCATCGCTGACGACGATGCCCTGACGGACCTTACGCAGATTGCGCTCATCAGTCATATTCAACACCCTTTCCTAAGCTACGCGCTCAGCTCGCGAGCACGCATCTCGGTCTGGATGCGCGCGATGTCCTTCTTGACCTGCTTGACACGGGCGGTGTTGTCGAGCTGGCTGGTGGCCATCTGGAAGCGCAGGTTGAACAGCTCCGCGCGGGCCTCCTTCAGCTTGGCCTGCAGGTCCTCGGCAGAAAGTTCACGGATCTCTGCTGCTTTCATTATTGCTGCCCCTCCGTTTCACGAGTGACGATCTTGCACTTGATGGGCAGCTTGTTGATGGCCAGGCGCAGAGCCTCGCGGGCGGTCTCATCGTCCACGCCGGCGATCTCGAACATGATGCGGCCCGGCTTCACGACAGCCACCCAGCCCTCGGGGTTGCCCTTACCGGAGCCCATGCGGGTCTCGGCGGGCTTGGAGGTGATGGGCTTGTCGGGGAAGATCGTGATCCACACCTTGCCGCCACGCTTCATGTGGCGGGTCATGGCGATACGAGCAGCCTCGATCTGACGGTTGGTGATCCAGTGAGCCTCGAGGGCCTGGATACCGTACTCACCGTGGTTCAGGCGCGTGCCACCCTTGGCCTTGCCCTTCATGGAACCACGCTGCACCTTGCGGTGCTTGACGCGCTTGGGTACGAGCATTTACTTCTGCCCCCTCTCGTTACGGTCACGATCATTGCGACGGCCGCGGCTCGGGCGAGAGCTGCCCTCGAGCGCCGGCTGGGGAGCCTTCTGGCCGGGAAGCATGTCGCCGTGGTACACCCACACCTGGACGCCGATGGAGCCCATGGTGGTGGCGGCGGTGGCGAAGCCGTAGTCGATCTTCGCACGCAGGGTGTGCAGCGGCACGCGACCCTCGCGGTACCACTCGCGGCGGCTCATCTCCGCGCCGCCGAGGCGGCCGGAGCACTGGATGCGGATGCCCTTGGCGCCGGACTTGCGGGCCGACTGGACGGCCTTGCGCATGGCGCGGCGGAAGGCCACGCGGCCCTCGAGCTGCTCGGCGACGGACTGGGCGATGAGGGCGGCATCGAGCTCGGGGCGCTTGATCTCGACGACCTCGACGGAGACGGGGCCGTTGGCGACCTTCTCGAGCTTCTTGCGCAGGGCGTCGATCTCAGCGCCCTTCTTGCCGATCACCACGCCGGGACGGGCGGTGGTGACGATGACCTTGATCTTGTCGCCGGCGCGCTCGATCTCGATCTTGGAGACGGCGGCGCGGGCCAGGTACTTGTCGAGGAACTTGCGGATGGCAAGGTCGTTCTCAAGGGTCTTGGCGTAGTCCTTGCCGGCGTACCAGCGGCTGCGCCAATCCTCGGTGATGCCGAGGCGGAACCCGGTGGGGCTTACTTTCTGGCCCATGCTTTAGGCCTCCTCTCGCGGAGCGACGACGATGGTGATGTGGCTGGTGCGCTTGCGGATGCGAGACGCGGAGCCCTTGGCGCGGGGGCGGATACGCTTGAGCGTGGGGCCCTCGTCCACATAGGCGGCCTTCACCACCAGCGTGTCGGCGCGCAGGTGATTGTTGTGCTCGGCGTTGGCCACGGCGGAGTTCAGCGTCTTCTCGACGGTCTCAGCCACGGCGCGGTTGGTGAATGCGAGAATCTCGCGGGCCTGCTCGACGGACTTGCCACGCACCTGGTCAACGACGATGCGTGCCTTGCGGGGGGAGACGCGAACGTAGCGCGCTACTGCTCTAACTTCCATTCTTCACCCCTATCCTATCGCTTGCCCTTGTCGGCGGAATGACCCTTGAAGGTACGCGTGGGCGCGAACTCGCCCAGCTTGTGGCCGACCATGGATTCGGTAACGTAAACCGGCACGTGCTTGCGGCCATCGTGCACGGCGATGGTGTGGCCCACCATGTCCGGGAAGATGGTGCTGGCACGAGACCAGGTCTTGATGACGTTCTTTTCGCCGGCCGCGTTCATAGCCTCGATACGGGCGAGAAGGCGCGGCTCTACGAAAGGACCCTTTTTCAGACTTCTGCTCACTATTGCTCCTTAATGCTTCCGCGCTACTTCTTGCGACGACGGATGATGAGGCGGCTGGAGGCCTTCTTGGGGTTGCGGGTGCGATGGCCCTTGGTGGGAACGCCCCACGGGGTGACCGGGTGACGGCCAGCGGACTTGTTCTTGCCCTCGCCGCCGCCGTGCGGATGGTCGACCGGGTTCATGACGGTACCGCGGACGGAGGGGCGGATGCCCTTCCAGCGGTTGCGGCCAGCCTTGCCCACCTTGATGTTGGAGTGCTCGGCGTTGCCGACCTCGCCGATGGTGGCGCGGCAGGTGATGAGCACGCGGCGCATCTCGGAGGAGGGCATGCGGAGGATGGCGTAGTTGCCCTCCTTGCCCATCAGCTGAATGGAGGTGCCGGCGGAACGGGCGATAGCGGCGCCCTTGCCCGGCTGGAGCTCCACGTTGTGGATGAGGGTACCCACGGGGATGTTGGCCAGGGGCAGCGCGTTGCCGGGCTTGATGTCAGCCTCGGGGCCGCTCATGACCATGTCGCCCACCTTCAGGCCCTTCGGGTGGATGATGTAGCGCTTCTCGCCGTCCACGTAGTGGAGCAGGGCGATGCGGGCGGAGCGGTTGGGGTCGTACTCGATGGTCGCGACCTTGGCCGGCACGCCGTCCTTGTTGCGCTTGAAGTCGATGATGCGGTAGCGCTGCTTCGTGCCGCCACCCTGGTGACGGGTGGTGATGCGGCCGTTGTTGTTGCGTCCCGCCTTCTTCGGCTTCGGGGCCAGCAGCGACTTCTCCGGCTTAGACGTGGTGATCTCCGCGAAGTCGGAGACCGTCTGGAAGCGTCGGCCGGGGCTGGTCGGCTTGTACTGTTTTACTCCCATTTCTTTCCTTCCTGGGGGCATCGCGCCGGGTCGTGCCTGGTAACGGCAGGCGTCTCCGGAGGTCGCCCTTCCTTCGAGGTTCCTGCTCGCGCGCCTCTCCGCACACCAGGAGCCTCCTCTGTATTCCGTGGCCAGGCGATTGCCGAACGGGCTCCGAGGGAGGCTCGGGGCCTCGACTCCGCCTAACCACGCGTCCGGGTGTATCTATACACGAGCAGACGCAAAGAGACATTATATCCGCGCGGAATGGTGGATTCAAGGGTGAATTTGGGGCGTGAACTGGCCACACATTTTGTGCACATGGGGGGATGGGGGG
>NZ_QWKK01000071.1 GCF_009911695.1 Enterorhabdus sp. P55
CCCGACCTCGGCCGCAGGCGCGCCGGCGCCCGCTACGGCCCCAACGCCCGGCGACGAGCCGCCGGCCGGCCCCTCCGCCGACGAGATACGCGCGAGCATCCTGGCCGCCATGGAACGCGACGACGCGCCGCCCTCCCCCTTCGGCGCCGCCACGCCGACGACGACCGCGAGCTCGCGCGCCGCAGCCGCACGCCCGGCACCACGGCGGTCGTCGCCCCAGCTCAGCCGCCTCATGGGCCTCGACGAGGCCGACGCTCCCCTCGCTACCCGCCAGCCGACGCTCGCCACCAGCGTCGAGGCGATGGGCCGGCGCTTCATGCTCTCCGAGCGCGAGATCGAGGTGCTCACCCTCTACGCGCTCGGCTACACCCAGAAGCGGGTGGCCGAGGAGCTGTTCATCTCGCCAGGCACCGCCCACACCCACATCAAGCGCATCTACGCGAAGACGGGCATGCACTCGCGTCAGGACATCCTCGACTACCTGGAGAGCTACGACGCCTAACAAGGGCGGGCGAAACCAGAGGCGCGCGGCCCCGATACAGGACCGCGCGCCTCGGACAACCCGCGAAATCGGATACGCAACTCCACGCCTCGCGCAGCGCGCCCTAGCCCGCCAGCGCCTCGCGGGCGTCAGCGGCGGTCACCACATGGCCGGCCTCGAAGCCGCGGGCGGTCAGGAGGAAGCGCACGGCGTTGCGCATCTCGTCCGCGCTGCCGGCGAAGTCGGCGGCCAGGTAGGCCAGCGCCTCGTCAGAGAGCACGGCCGCCCCCTCCTCGGCGCCGAAGCGCTCAGCCATGCGACGGCCGAACTCCGCCAGGCCGGCGGCATCGAGCGGGAGCACCTCTGCCACCTCGAAGTCGTCCAACGCCGCGCCAAAGGCCGCTCGGTCGAGGTCGGCCGGCGCGCCGTCGAAGGCGATCACCGTGGAGAGCCCGCGGCGGTTGCGCTCGTCGACGAGCAGCTGCGCCGTCTGGCAACCGCGCGGCCCCTCGGCCACAAGCGTATCCAGCCCGTCCAGGCACAGCAGGTCAACCTCGGCCACGCTCTCCAGCAGCGACTCGTTGATCTCCAGGTCGATGGCGGCCAGGATCTCCTGCGCGTGGGCGTAGAGCGCCTTGCGCTCGGCGAGCAGGTCGCGCTCGCGGCCCCGCGCCTGCAGCACCGTGGTCTTGCCCGAGCCAGCCGGCCCGCACACCACCAGGCGCACCGGCGCCTCGGCGTCCAGGGCCCCCATCACCGTCTGGAACGCGGCGTTGCCCTCGGTTATCACGATGTCGTCGGAAAGCTGTCTCATGGCGGGGTCTCCTCCCATCGAAGAAAAGGACCGAAGCCGCGCCTCGGTCCCCTCAAGACTGACTGCGATTGCCGGTTGCTTTCCCGGCAACTCTCAGCATAGCACCTTATGTAAGCCCAAAGGGGCTGATGCCCTATCGCGGCTCGCTCCGCCCCGCCGGCGCGAACGCCTGAGCGCCGCACGAGGCGCACGCGCCCATCCGCAGCGCCGCGACCCACCCTCAGTCGGGCAGCTCGCCCTCGTCCCATGACTCCAGGTCAAGCCCGGGGACGCGCTTGAACTCGCGGACGTTGCCCGTGACCAGCGTGGCGCCGCGGGCCACGGCCGTGGCGGCTACGAGCAGGTCGTTGGGCCCGATGACGCGCCCCTCCGCCTCGAGCTGGGCTCGGATGCGCCCGTAGGCCACGGCGCAGTCGGCGTCGAAGGGGATGCGGGCGAACGGATCGAGGAACCGCTCGAGGAGCAGCTGGTTCTCCTGCGCGCGGACGCTCTTGCGGGCGCCCGTGCGCAGCTCGGCCTCCACCACGGCGGGGATGCCGAACAGGCGCGGGTCGCTCTGGCGCATCAGCTGGCGGGCCAGGGGCAGGCGTCCCCGCAGCAGGTTGATGCACACGTCGGAGTCGAGAAAGTACACCGCCGCACCTCCTAGAACTGCGGCAGCGGGCCGTCGTGCGCCGCGTCCAGCTCAGCCGGGGCGACGAAGCTGTCGTCGGCCAGGGCCCCGTAGACATCCTCCCAGTACCCGGCGGGCCATCCGCGGCCCTGCTGCTTCTCCGTCACCAGGTCGGCCACGTAGCGGGAGAGTGATCGGTTGGCTTTCCGGGCGCTTGCGCGCAGGCCGTCCATGGCGGACTCGTTCAGGTAGAGCGAAAGCTGGGGCATGACCCTCTCCCTTCTTTTTGGGATACAAGTATATTTGCAAGTATACTTCTCTCATATCCTGTACGCAAGAAAAAACGCCCGCCGGGAGGGCGGGCGCTTTTGCGCGGGTCTCATGTCGCCCACGAGGGACGCGCCGGCAGCTAGCAGCAGCCGTGCTTCTTGCCCTTGCCATGGCCGCGGCCGTGACGACCGTCGTCGCCGAAGACGAAGACGTACTGCGGTGCGTCATGGCCGTGGCCCTTGCAGGCGCAGCGTCGACCGCGATGGCCGGCATCGGCCTTATGGCCGCGGCCGTGGCGACAACTCCGCTTCTCGATGCGCGCGTAGTCGATGCCCAGGTCGTCCTTGCAGGTGGCGCTGATCTTGTCGGCCAGAGCCACGAGCTGGTCCACCTCGTCAGGCGTCAAGCCAGCCAACACGGCATCGGCTGCGTGGTTCTCCACCGCGAAGCGCTTCCTCAGCACCTCCGCGCCCTTAGCGGTGAGCGACACGGCGAACTCAAAGCCCCCGTCGTCAATGGCGACGTAGCCGTTCTCCTCGGCCTTCTCGGCAACGCGACGCACCTCGTCGCCCCTCCAGCCGAGCAGGCGCTCGAGCCGCTTCTTGTCGATCGAGCCGTCCTCGCCGAACTTCTCGATAACCTTGAGCAGGGCGCCCTGGCCCTTCTTATAGCTGCGCGGCCCCAGGTCGTGCATGGCCAGCTTGGCATAGTTGGCAGCGGTCTTCAGACTCTTGAGGGCCTTCGATGACTCAGTCATGGCATTCCTTCTTTCCCAATAGCGGCGCGCACGAGGCGCGATGAATCCCACTATAGGAAGGAGGGACGCGCACCGCTTCCCACGATCCGCCCGCGTTAACCAAACGGTGACCAGGCCACCACACTCGCGCCACGTACGGCAGCGAGGGAACGGCCCGTGCACATCAGGACGCCGGGGGGCAAGCGGCCACGCGCGGGAGGCCCCCGTCATGCCCCCCGAACGGCAAAGGGGCCAAGACGAAGCGGCGCGCGAGGGCCGAGCGGCGGCGAGCGGAGCGAAGCCGGGCGGAGCGAAGCCGGGCGGAGCGCGGGATGCTCCGGCAGCGCGCGGGACGGCCCGGCAGCGAGCGCACCGGCGCACCAGGAGGGTGCGCGCAAGAGATCCTGGCCAACGCAAGTCCAGCGCGTTTTCTCAAGGCAGAGGGCAATCGGCGCGGAGGGCTTGGCGGCCGAGGCCGGCTGACCAGCCTCGCCCCGCGTCCCAGGTACGAGGGCGGCGAAGCGTAAGCCCCCCCAGAGTCGGAGAAGAGACGCCGAACGCAATCGTGGCGGAAAGGCAGGCGGATGCGCGGAGAGCTCCGTCGTCGAGGGCTTGGCCTTTTCTGGCCAATTTCGCTGCGCTTTACGCTCGATGACGGGTGCTTGGCACCGGAAATGGCCAATTTCGCCATGATTTACGCGAAATCACGGGCTTTGGCTGCGTAAACCGTGGCGAAATTGGCCAGAAACCGCGACCGCCCGCGTCGCCAGGCGGCGGCCGCCCCCGCCCGCCCTCCCACATCCGCCGCACCTAGCCCCCCCCCGAACGCAAGCGAGGCGCCCGCCCTCTCGGCGGACGCCTCGCACAGGCATCGGCAACGGGAGCCGCTCGCCCCAGCCGACTACCCCCGGTAGCTCTCCATCAGCTTCGCGAAGGCGGGCATCGAGCGCTCGATGGTCTCGCGGGCGATGCAGTAGCTCAGGCGCACCCAGCCGCCCACGCCAAAGCTGTCGGAGGGCACGAGCAGCAGCTCGAACTCCTTCGCGCGGTCGGAGAACGCCTGCGCGTCATCCTCGAGCGCCTTCATCCACAGGTAGAACGCGCCGTCCGGCTCCACGTACTCGTAGCCGAGCGCGGAAAGCCCCTCGGTGAGGATGCGGCGGTTCTCGGCGTAGGCCGCCACGTCAGAGGGCTCGGCCACGCAGGCGGCGATGACGCGCTGCAGCAGCACGGGCGCGCAGATGTAGCCGAGCGCACGTCCGGCGCCGGCCACGGCGCACGACACCTCGGCCGCGTCGGGCATGAGGTCGGACACGTAGATATAGCCGATGCGCTCGCCCGGCAGCGAGAGCGCCTTGCTGTAGGAGTAGCACACGACGGTGCGCGGGTACAGGCACGGCACGTAGGGAACCTCCGCGCCGTAGGTGATCTCGCGGTAGGGCTCGTCGCTGATGAGGTAGATCGGGCGGCCCAGCTCCTCTTCCTTGGCGACGAGCACCGCGGCCAGGGCCTCCAGGGTCTCGCGCGTGTACACGGCGCCCACCGGGTTGTTGGGTGAGTTGATGATGACGGCGCTCGTGCGCGGCGTGATGGCGGCGGCCACGGCCTCGGCGTCCACCTGGAAGCTCGGCACGCTGGCCGGCACCTCCACGATGGTGCAGCCGGCCATGTCGATCCACGTCTTGTACTCGGGGAAGTAGGGGCTGATGACGATGACCTCATCGCCGGGCACCGTGAGGGCGCTGATGGAGATGGCGAGCCCCGCCGCCGCGCCGGCGGTCAGGTACAGGTTGCCCGGCGTGGCCGGCACGCCGTAGCGCTCGGCGAGGTAGTCGGCGATGACCTGCTTCACGGCCGGGTCGCCCGCGGCGGGCGTGTAGCCGTGCAGGGCCACCGGATCCTCCTCCATCAGCGCGAGGATGGTCTCGCGCACGCGCTCGGGCGCGGGCACGCTCGGGTTGCCGATGGAGTAGTCGAAGACGTTCTCGGCCCCCACCTCAGCCTTGCGGGCCATCCCGTAGGCGAACAGCTCGCGGATGGCGCTGGGCTCGTCACCCAGGGCGTACATTGCTTGGTTGATCACCGGTTCCTCCCCCTTATTCCTTGACCACGAGGACGTCGCAGCGGCAGGTGCGGATGAGGTGCTTCGACACGCTGCCGACGAAGGCGTACTTGATGTCGGAGTACCCGCGCTCGCCGCAGACCACGAGATCGGGCTCCCATTCCCCCACGTGCTCCTCGAGCACATCGACCACGCGGCCCACGCCCACCTTGAACTCACAGGACGGCACGCGCGGGTCGTTCGCGAGCTCCTCGAGCATCGGGGCCAGGTTCTCCTCCATGGCCTCGCGCACGCCGGCGGCCAGGGCCTGGTAGTCGGCTCCGTTGGCGTCGGCTGGCAGCGAGTCCACCACGTGGGCGAAGTAGAGCGCGGCGCCGTTGGCCCGGGCCAGGGCCACGGCTCGCCTGATGACGGCGTTCTGCGCGTCGGTGCCGTCCAGGGCGGCGAAGATGCGTTGGTAGGTGCTCATGGGATCCTCCGTTATCCGTCTTTTCGCCGCCCGCGAGGCGGCTAGCAACAGGATAACGCCAACGGGCCGCGCCGGTCCCCGAAAGACGGCCTGCGGCCGAGGCCGCGGGCAGCCTAGGCCCCGTACAGCGCGCCGGCGATGTCCTCGAAGACGGAGCGCGCGCTCCACGGGCCGATGCCGGCCGGCGTGCCGAGCGAGATGCGGTAGCGCGCGGCAGGAGAGAGCCCCACGCGCACGAGCCCGTCCGCCACCTGGGGCATCTCCTCCAGCACGAGGGTGGGGCAGAAGGCGGCGCCCAGCCCGTCGTGGGCCAAGTGCAGCAGGGTGATCATGTCGTTGCCCTCCACGAGCGCCCGGGGGCGGATGCCGGCGCGGCGCAGCTCGGCATGGGCGATGCGCCCGGATATGTCATCAACGGGCTCAAGCAGAAACGGGCAGGCCCCCAGGGCCTCCAGGCCCAGCTCGGGCGCGCGGGCCGCAGCCTCCTCTGGCGCTACGCCCAAGGCGGCGCCGAGCACCGCAGGCGTCGCCACCAGCACCACCTCCTCCTCATAGAGGGGGTGCACCTCCACGTCTCCCGCAGCGCCATCGAACCGGGCGATCACCACATCGGCCTCGTGGGCCTCCGCCAGGCGCACGAGCTCCTCGTTCGCGCCCTCTATCACCTTCACCGCCACGTTGGGCAGGCTCTCGTGGAACTGACGCAGGATGTTGGGCAGCAGCAGGCGGCCGCGCACGTTGGACACGCCCACCTTCAGCACGCCGGCGCCGCCGATGCTCGTCTCTCCCAGCTGCCGCAGCATGCGGATGCGGGCATCGCGCTGCTCGATGGCGTAGGCGAGGAAGGTCTCGCCCGACCGCGTGAGGGCCAGCGGGTTGCTGCGCACTACCAGGCGCGTGTCCAGCTCGCGCTCAAGCGCCGCCAGCCGCGAGCTCAGGGTCTGCTGGGACACCTGCAGCTCCTCCGAGGCGCGGGTGAAGGTGCCGCTCTCCGCCAGCTGCACGAACCAGTCCAACGACTCGACGGCCACGGCCGCTCCTCTCCCCCTCCGCCGCATGCGCTCTCCCGCACGGCGCCAGCCGCCGCGGGGCGGCGGCCCAAACCTCGCTTCCCGTCATATCTACCATATTTTTTTGTGACTTGACCGAAAATACTTGTCAAAGGCAGCGGGAATTGTGCTCAAGAGGCGTAGGATGGACAGCGTTCTGACAACGAGCCCTATGAGGAGGGAACATGAAGAAAACGAAGATTCTGGCAGCGGCGGCCTGCGCCGCGCTGCTGGCGTTCGGGCTCTTCGGCTGCGGCGGCGGCGACGCCAAGACCGATTCCAAGACCGACGCCAAGGCCGACGCCCCCAAGACCCAGACGGAGAACCTGCGCTTCGTCACCGGCGGCGAGTCCGGCACCTACTACGCCTACGGCAACGTGCTCGGCCAGTTCGCCACCAACGGCGACTACGGCGTGAACGTGTCCGCCCTGGCCGGCAACGGCTCCCAGGCCAACATCCAGGCCCTCGAGGACGGCGACGCTGACATCGCGTTCTGCCAGTCCGACGTGCTGGCCTACGCCTATGACGGCACCAACCTGTTCGAGGGCGCGCCCTACAAGGACTTCTCCATCGTGGCCGACCTGTATCAGGAGCAGGTGCAGATCGTCACCTGCGACCCGTCCATCAAGACCGTCGCTGACCTGGCCGGCAAGACCGTCTCCGTCGGCGCCGCCGGCTCTGGCGTGTACTTCAACGCCCTCGACGTGCTCGGCGTGTACGACCTGACGCTCGACGACATCAACCCCGTCTACCAGAGCTTCGCCGACTCGGCCGACTCCCTGAAGGACAACAAGATCGACGCCGCCTTCATCGTGGCCGGCGCCCCCACCACCGCCATCACCGACCTGTCCACCACCAAGACCGCCTACCTGGTCTCCATGGATGATGCGCACGTCGATGAGCTCATGGCCATCTCGCCCTACTACAGCAAGGCCGTCATCCCGGCTGACACCTACGGCCTCGAGGGCCCGACCACCACGGTGTCCGTGGGCGCGGTCGTCATCGCCAACAACTCGGTCTCCGAGGACGCCATCTACAACTTCACCAAGTCCCTCTTCGAGGGCGCCGAGAGCAACGCCGACGCCCACGCGAAGTACAAGGAGCTGGTGATCGAGGACGCCGCCGGCATCACGTCGGTCCCCTACCACCCGGGTGCCGCCAAGTACTTCGAGGAGCAGGAGATCACGGTCGGCAAGTAGCTGCCGCCTAACCAGGCCGGGGGGCGCGAGCCCACGCCGGCTGACGCACCATCGCAAGACCAACCAAGGGTCGCGCCGACGCACCGCCGGCGCGACCCTTGGCCGTATCCTTCCCTTACCTAAGCGATTTGCTCACCCAAATCGTTTCGGCCAGGGAAGAGAAGGAGGAGCCCATGGCACTGTTCAAGAAGAAGGGGAAGACCAAGACGGAGGCCGAGCTTCTGGCCGCCTCCCCCGACGGCGCGGAGATAGACGCCGAGGAGGTCATGCGCAAGTACGACCGCGAGTCCAACACGCGCATCTGGGAGGGCGTGCCGAAGATCGCCTTCACGGTCATCCTCGTGGCCTTCTCCGTCTACTGCATGGCCATGACGCTGCTCTCCGTCGAGCAGGCCGAGGCGCGCCTGGCGCGCTTCCTGGCGTTCATCGTGGTCATCGGCTACCTCATGTTCCCGGCGCGCAAGACGGGGCACAAGGTCAACCACATTCCCTGGTACGACCTGGTGCTCATGCTGGCCGGGTTCGGGGCGTTCATGTACTTCGCGCTCAACTGCACCGACATCCTGCTCATGGGCGCGCGCATCCAGCCGCTCCACGTGGCGCTCGGCGTGGTGGGCATCCTCGTGCTGGCGGAGCTGTGCCGCCGCTGCGTGGGCATCCCCATCATCGTGGTGGTGGCGTGCCTGGTGGCCTACGCGTTCTACTGGCAGCTGACCACCGGCAACAACGTGGCCGTCTACGACGCCCTGCGCAAGATCGTGCAGAAGCTGTTCTACACCACGAGCGGCGTCATCGGCACGCCCATCAACGTGTGCTACACCTACATCGTGCTGTTCATCATCTTCGGCGCGTTCCTCGAGCGCACCGGCATCGCGAACTTCTTCATCGCGCTGGCCAACCGCATCGCCGGCTGGTCGAGCGGCGGGGCGGCCAAGGTGGCCGTCATCGCGTCGGCCCTGTGCGGCATGGTGTCGGGCTCATCGGTGGGCAACACCGTCACCACCGGCTCGGTCACCATCCCCATGATGAAGAAGACCGGCTACCGCCCGCCCTTCGCCGGCGCCGTGGAGGCCGCGTCGTCCACCGGCGGCCAGATCATGCCCCCTATCATGGGCGCGGCGGCCTTCCTCATGGCCGAGTACATCGGCATCCCCTACCTCGAGGTGGCCGTCATGGCCATCATCCCCGCCTTCCTCTACTTCGCCGGCATCTTCATCTCGGTGCACCTGGAGGCCAAGAAGCTCGGGCTCAAGGGCATCCCACGCCATGAGCTGCCCACGTTCAAGTACCTGCTGCAGAACTGCTACCTCATCATCCCGCTCGTCCTGCTCGTGTGGTTGGTGGCCTCGGGCGCGCGCACCATGGCCGTGTCGGCCGCCATCTCCATCGCGGGCGCCTTCGTCATCGGGTTCATCAACTTCCTGCTGACCAACTGGCGCGAGCGCGCCGAGGGCGCTAGCTTCGGGTCGGTCTTCGGCGAGACGTGCAAGATGGCGCTGTTCACCACCATCGACGCCTTCGCGGCGGGCGCCAAGAACGTCATCTCCGTGGCCGTGGCCTGCGCGATGGCCGGCCTCATCGCCGGCTGCATCACGGTGACGGGCCTCGCGTCCACCATCATCAACGTCATCGTCATGGCGGCGGGCGACTTCCTCATCATCGGGCTCGTGTTCACCATGCTCTGCTGCATCGTGCTCGGCATGGGCGTGCCCACCACGGCCAACTACTGCATCATGGCCTCCACCTGCGCGCCCATCCTCATGGCGCTCGGCATCAACCCCATCTGCGCCCACTTCTTCGTGTTCTACTTTGGCATCGTGGCCGACATCACGCCTCCGGTGGCACTCGCGGCCTACGCGGCGGCGGCCATCGCCAAGGCCAAGCCCATGGCCACGGCCGTCAACGCGTCCAAGCTGGCCATCGCGGCGTTCATCGTGCCCTACATCTTCGCCATGAACCCGAGCCTGCTGCTTCAGGGAGACGTGACCACGGCCACCGTGGCCCTCAACATGACGACGGCGCTCGTGGGCCTGTTCGGCGTGGCCGTGGCCCTCAACGGGTTCCTGTTCAAGAGCAAGGTCAACCCCGTGCTGCGCGTGGCTCTGGTGGCCGGCGGCCTGTCCATGATGATTCCGGGCAGCCTGTCCGACGTCGTCGGATTCGCCGTCGTGTTCGCCATCTGCCTGTTCCAGTGGCTGCTCGGGCGGCGCGCCAAGGGCGACGCCACCCCGGTTGAGGCCGCGGTACCCGCGCTCGAGGACGACGCGAACGACATGGAGGCGGCCCGCTAGGCGCCCGGCGCCTGAGACGGGCCCGCCGGATTGGTTGGAGGATCATATGGAGAAGCAGGACATCATCTGGGTCACGGGCGCGAAGGGGTTCCTCGGCGGCGAGGTGTGCGCCCATCTGGAGGCCGCCGGCAAGCGCGTGGTAGGCACCGACGCGGAGCTCTCCGTCAGCGACTCGGAGAACCTCGAGCGGTTCGCGCAGGAGGTCATGCCCGCCGCCATCGTGAACTGCGCCGGCATCCGCCGCGACGCCACCACGCTGGGCACGCGCATCAAGGCCTACGAGGTGAACGCGCTTGGCGCCCGCAACGTGGCCCTGGCGGCCAACGCCATCGGCGCCCTCATGGTGCAGGTGTCCAGCGACGACGTGTACGCCGCCGTGGTGCCCGAGCCGGTCAACGAGTTCGACAACCCGCACCCCACCACCCCCTACGGCAAGTCCAAGCGCGCCGGCGAGATGATGGTGCGCAACACCACCGACGACCACCTCATCGTGCGCTCGTCGTGGCTCTACCACGCCCAGAGCGGCCGGTTCCGTGACATCCTGGACGCAGCGGAGGCCGGGCGCACCTACGCGGCGCGCACCGACCAGGTGGCCTCCCCCACCAGCGTGGACTTCTACTGCAAGTTCCTGGTGGCGGCGCTGGACAAGCACCTCACGGGCACCTTCCACGTGGCCAACACCGGATCGACCAGCCGTTACGGGTTCGCGGCCAAGATCCTCGAGCTGGCCGGCTACGATCCCGCCGCCGTCTTGGTGGCCGAGGAGGATCCGCGCACGGCCGAGCACCTGGTGCTCGAGAGCCTGCTGCTGGAGATGTCAGGCGTGGACATCCCCGCCTGGGACGACGAGCTCGCCCGCTACATGGGCACGCTGTAGCGGATTCGAGGACGCAAAAAAAGGAGGGCCCGTTGAACTAGGCCCTGATAGTGGGACTGGAAACAAAAGTTTCCAGTCCCACTTGCTTTTAAGGGGTGATGCAATGAAATAGGGAATGGACGTCAGGGCCGAGACAGTACGCTTCTTCGAAATGGGCTTTGCCAATAAGGCCGCAGGCAGGTTGCCGGGGATCCCACAGGCCACCGTCATAAAGTGGCTCTATACTTACAGGGCTCTTGGAAAGGAGGCTCTGTTCGTACCAAGTATAGAACCTATCCTCATGCGCTCAAAGTCGAAGCAGCCAAGGCCGTAGTAGAGGGAAGAATGAGCAAGCCAGAGGCTATGAAGGCCTACGGTCTCAGATCAAGGACCCAGATCGATACCTGGTGCAGGCTCTATCGCGAAGGAGGCCCAGATGCGTTGCTTCCCAAGCGGAAGGGACGCCCGAAGAAGGTCGCGTTGACCTTCTCTTCTCGCGAAGAGGAGCTCGAAGCCCGGGTGCGCGAACCGGAATTGGAGAACGAGATCTTAAAACGATTCAATGTCCTAGCGGAAGAGATCGAGCGGAAGCGGCAGATATGCTAAGGCATGAATACCCCCTCAAGCTCGTGCTCGACAAGCTTGAGCTTCCCAAGAGCACCTATTACCGAGATGCGGGAGGGAGAAACCCTCGGATCAATAGGTGGCAGACGTGCGCCCCTTGGTGCATGAAGTATTCTCCCGCACTCCCAACGGCATGGGGTATTGCCAGGTCGCCATGGCACTCAGAGCCGAAAGGGGATTGGCTATAAGCCGGCAAGACCGTGCTGAAGCTCATGCGAGAGGAAGGGCCTTCCTGTCGCATACGACGAAAACGCTACAACTCCTATAGAGGAGAGCAAGGCAAAGTCGCGAAGAACATCCTGGATCGCGACTTTGCAGCCAGCGGACCCATGGAGAAGCTCGTTACCGACATCACCGAGTTCAAGGTGGCGGGTGCCAAGACGTATCTATCCCCCGTGATGAACCTGCACAACAACAAGATCGTAGCGCGGTCGGTGTCACAGAGCCCCAACATGGCCCAGGTGACAGAGATGTTGGATGAGCTCGAGCACGTGCTCTCAGGTCCAGCCCTCTTGCACTCCGATCAAGGATGGCAGTATCAGCAGCTCTCGTACCAGAAGCGCCTTAGGAATTTGGGGCCGACACAGAGCATGTCGTGGAAGGCAACCTGCCTCGACAACGCCTCTATGGAAGGATTCTTCGGACATATGAAGGACGAGTTCTACCGCGGTCGCCTCTTCGAATCCTTCGAGCAGTTCAAAGAACAGCTCGACGCCCATATCGTCTATTGGAACACGAAACGCTATCAGGTACGCCTAAAAAGGAATGACCCCGGTGCAGTGTACTGCCTCCCATTTCTTGGACACGAGAAATGGGAGGCTTCTTTATGCCATCAGACCTTAGGAT
>NZ_QWKK01000006.1 GCF_009911695.1 Enterorhabdus sp. P55
CGCAGCGGGCCCGAGCAGGGTGCGGCCCGGCAGCGACGGCCGCGCGAAGGGAAAGGCCCCGGCGCCGAACGGGGCGCGCGGGGCCGCGGGAGGGAATGGCAGATGCCCGGGCGGGCGCGCTAGGCGCGCTCGGCGGTGGCGCGGTAGGCGCCCTTCTGGCCGGTCACCTCGAAGGCATAGGTCACGCCGTCCGCCTCGCAGGTGCCCGCGGCGGCGCCCGACGCCGCCAGCTGGTCGGTGACGTCGACGGGGGCGCCGCCGGCCACGCTCACGTGCACGCGGCCGTCAGAGCCCTCAAGCACGATGGCCTGGATCCCGCCGGCCTCGGCCGAGCCCAGGTCGCTGACCTCGAAGGTGCCCGTGGCGCCCTGGGCGCCCGACCCCGCCGTGGCCGTCGAGTTCGACTGGTAGACGACCTCGCCCTCCGTGGCGCCGTCCGCGTGGGCGCTCACCTTGACGGGCTCCGTGGTGTCCTTGACGGTCACCTCCACCGGATCGCCGTTCACCATGACGATGGCCTTCTCCACCCACGTCTCGCCCGTGGCGGCGTAGCACACGCCGTTGCTCACCGCGAACGTCCCGATAAGCGCGGCCATCGCCACCGTCGCGTACTTCAGCGCCAGCGTCGGCGCCTTCTTCGTCTTCTCCATGGGAATGCCCTTAACCTTTCCCAGCAGCTCAGCAGGGGCACGTACCTCTTCCATCATGGCTCGGTACCGGCTCTGGTTGCTCGTCGTCATCCCACGCCTCCTTCAGCTGCTGTCTCAACAGTTTCCGTGCCCGAGTGAGTCGGGTGCGCACCGTGGGCTCCCTGATGCCGAGCACCTCCGCGATCTCGCGCGTGCCGTAGCCCTCGAAGTAGAAGAGGTGCACGACGATGCGGCACTTCTCCGGCAGCGCGGCCAGGGCGTCGTAGAGGCGCTCATGGTCGGGCTCGTCGAAGGCGGGCGGCAGATGCTCGTCGGTGACCTCCTGCAGGCTCACGCGCCGACGCCATGCCGAGCGCCACAGGCTCTTGCACTCGTTCGCCGTCACGCGGATGAGCCAGTGCTTGAGCCGGTCGCCCCCGGCATCGGCCGGCGGCTTGGCGTAGAGCCTCATGAACACCGTCTGGGTGACGTCGTCGGCATCGGCCGCGCTGCGCGTCTGGTTGAGCGCGATGCGGTACACCATGTCGCCATAGGCATCCACGGCGGCGCGATACTCCCGGTTGTCCACGAACGCTCCCTCATCATCTCGGTTGAAAGGCCCTTCAACCGTAATACGCCGCAGCGACGCGAAATGTGCGGGCGGAGGTGCGGTTTTTTCGAAAACGGCGGGCGGAATGGGCCGGGGGGGCCGGGCGAGCGCTGGGGGCGAGGCGGTGAGGGGAGGCGCGGCGCCGGGGGCTGGGACGGCATGACTAGCGTGGGCCGTGGCCGGGCGCCGGGGTCAGGGCCTGTCGTCCATCCGAGGAGGCGCCTTGCGAGTCGATAGTTCGGCATCGCGGCAAGGTCGAGCCGAGGCGACGCGGAACAGACGCCGGGAGCAGACGGGGACGACGAAGGAAGCCCCTCCCCCGTCGACGCGGACAGAACTCGGGACGTTTTCTGGCAAGAGATGACGGGGCTGCAACTTTTTTCGGGCGCGAGACGGCGCTCCGCGCCCCTCGTCTCCGCATCGCGCTATCGCGACCTGGGGAAACGCACGCCGAAACGTCGGCCAGAGGGAGGCCGACGTTGCAAAGTCGTCATCTCTTGCCAGAAACGGGGCCGTTTGCCGCCCGGGCGCGACGGGACGCGTTACCGGCGGCACACGAGGCAGGTGGCGGTGGCGGAGACGCCCTCCTCGCGGCCCTCGAAGCCGAGGCGCTCGGTGGTGGTGGCCTTCACGCCCACGTTTTCTGCCGACAGGCCCATGGCGGCAGCCAGGTTGGCGCGCATCTGGTCACGGTAGGGCGAGAGCTTGGGCGCCTGGGCGGCGATGACGCTGTCCACGTCGAGGATCTCGAAGCCCTGCTCGCGCACGAAGGCGGCCACGGCGGCCAGCAGCTTGAGCGAGTCGGCGTCCTTGTAGGCCGGGTCGGTATCGGGGAACAGCTTGCCGATGTCGCCCCCGCGCACGGCGCCGAGCAGCGCGTCGGCGATGGCGTGGGCCAGCACGTCGGCGTCTGAGTGGCCGTCGAGCCCGCGCGCGTGCGGGATGTCCACGCCGCCCAGGATGAGGCGGCGCCCCTCGGCGAAGGCGTGCACGTCGTAGCCAAGGCCCGTGCGCAGTCCGCGCAGGGCCGCGGGAATCGCCGCGTCGCCAGCCCCCGCGCCGGCCGCTCCCACGCTACTCGCCATGGCTGACCCCCTCGGCGTCCCTCAGGAACATGGTGCGAACGGCGCTGGCCAAAAGCACGTAGTCCTCCGGCACCGTGAGCTTGATGTTGTCGCGCTTGCCCTCCACCACGAGCACGCGACCGCCAAGCCGCTCGATGAGCGCCGAGTCGTCGGTGCCCACAAAGCCGTCAGAGAGCGCGCTCGCGTGGGCGCGGCGGTAGATGCCCGTGCGGAACACCTGGGGCGTCTGGGCGTTCCAGAACACCGAGCGGTCGGGCGTGCCCATGATGACGCCGTTCTCCACCACCTTGAGGGTGTCGACGGCCGGATGCGCCACCACGGCGCCGTCGCAGTCGAAGTTCCCCTTCACCGTGTTGATGGTATGAAGGATGAGGTCGGGCGAGATAAGCGGACGGGCGCCGTCGTGCAGCACCACGTACTCGTAGTCGTCGCCCACATACTCCAGGCCCGAGAACGCCGACTCCTGGCGGATGGAGCCCGCCGGCGCCATGACGACGGGCGTGACGAAGGGGAACGGGTCGATGGCGCGGGAGAGGTACTCGCGCATGCGCTCCTCCGGGCACACGATGACGATGAGCCCCACGTCACCCACGGCGTCGAAGGCCTCGGCCGACCAGGTGAGGATGGGCTTGCCGGCAATCTCCACCAGCTGCTTGCCGCCTTCTTTGCCGAAGCGCTCGCCCGTGCCGCCGGCCAGGATGATGGCCGCCGTCTGGGGGTTCTTGTCCACCTTGCCCTGCAGCCCGCAGCTCACCTGGCTGAGCGCGTCGAAGTCGAGGCCGTCAAGCAGCAGCTCCGGTGCGCGCAGCACCGCCGGCTCGAAGATGGGATCGATGGTCTTGGACATTGGGCTACCCCCTGGTGGTTTGTCGGTCGCGTCTAGTATAGAGCAGGACGGCGGCCCGCGCCCGAGCTCGCTCCCCCATCCCGTATAATGCGACAAAGGCCGACGAACCGGGAAGGCGGTGGCAAGCGATGGCGGTGGCTCGCTACGTGCTCATGAACAAGAACACGCCCGTGCTGGCCTTCGAGTACGACCTGGACGAGCACAAGGCCGTGCGCGTCACGCGCACGGAGAACCTCGACGCCGCGCCGGTGGGCCTGGCCGACCGCCACGGCGAAATCTCCAAGCACCAGGTGAACTACTGGTGGCACCATCGCGCCATCCCCGCCTCGCGCGCCCACGTCAAGCGCCTGCTCGAGAACCTGCGGATCGACAGCACGCTCGTGCTGGCCGAGCGGAGCTTCGGGCTGTCGCTCTCGGACCGCTACTGGCTCAACGACGAGGACGACCCCAAGACCTGGGACGCCGTCAACTTCTTCGACAACGACTTCACCGATGACCTGGGGTTCCTCACCCTGGGGCAGGACTCCCAGGGGTCGTCGCCCGACGCACCCGACTACGCGCGGGTGAGCCTCTCGTCGCCCAACAGCACGCTCGGCGGCGACCTGCTCAAGAAGTGGAAGATCATCGACGGGCAGCGCGTCCTGCTGAAATCCGGCATCGGCGCCTTCAACCAAGAGCCCTACAACGAGGTGATCGCCACCGAGCTGCACCGCCGCCTCATGGAGCCGGGCGAGTTCACCCCCTACTGGCTGTTCGAGGACGGCCGCCGCGTGTACTCCGCCTGCGGCAACCTCCTGGGCGACGACGAGGAGCTCGTGGCCGGCTGGGACGTCGTCCGCAACGTGAAGCAGCCCAACAACCTGTCCGACCTCCAGTTCTACGTGCGCCGCTGCGCCGACTTCGGCCTAGACGCCGACGAAGTGATGACCCAGCTGGCCAAGATGTTCGCCTGCGATTTCGTGCTGGCCAACCGCGACAGGCACTACCGCAACTTCGGCGTCATTCGCAACGTGGAGACGCTCGAGGTCACGGGCCTGGCCCCGGTGTTCGACACCGGATCGTGCCTCTGGTCGGACGCGGAGCTGCTGGAGGTGCCGGGCGACTTCCTGTACCGCGCCAAGCCGTTCAAGCGCGACGGCATGAAGCCCGCCGAGCAGGTAGCGCTGTTCGAGGGCTACTTCGGCTGGCTCGACGCGGCGGCCCTCGACGGGTTCCCCGAGGCCGTGGCCGCCATCCTGGGGAAGAGCCCCAACATTCCCGAGCGGCGCATCGGCATCATCGTCGACCAGGTGAAGCGCAAGATCGAGGTGCTCGACCGCATCGCCTGCTAGGCCCAGCGCGGCCCAAGCACGCAAGAAGGGCCCCGGGGGCGTGTCCCCGGGGCCCTCGGCATTCCAGGCGGACGGGCGCGTCGGCTAGTCGGCGGCGCCCCCGGTGAGCGAGCCGGCGGGCGCGGGGCGCGAGCCGGCATGGCCCAGGTCGAAGTTGGTGAGCAGCAGCTCGGCGTCGCGGGCGATGGAATCGCGCTTGCGGGGCGCCGGGATGGAGCCGGTGCCCTCGTTGAACACGAGCTCGCCGTCGACCGCCGTGACGTCCACCACGCTGCCGCTCGTCCAGCGGCCCTCGAGGATCTGCTCGGAGAGCGGATCCTCCAGCAGGCGCTGGATGGCACGGCGCAGCGGGCGGGCGCCGAAGGTGGTGTCGGTGCCCTCCTTGGCGATGAGCTTGATGGCGGCCTCGTCGAGGTTGATGGACATGTTCTGGGCGATCATGCGGTCGCGCAGGTCGGCCACCATGAGCTCGACGATCTGGGCGATCTGCTCCTCGGTCAGCGACTTGAACACGATGATCTCGTCGATGCGGTTGAGGAACTCCGGCCGGAACAGCTTCTTCATCTCCGACATGACGCGGGACTTGATCTCCTTGTCGGAAAGGCCGCTGCCCTCGCTGGCGGAGAAGCCGAGCGTCGTGGTCTGCGCGATGTCGCGCGCACCCACGTTCGACGTCATGATGATGACGGTGTTGCGGAAGTCCACGGTGCGGCCCTGGGCGTCGGTGAGGCGTCCCTCCTCGAGGATCTGCAGGAGGATGTTGAACACGTCCGGATGCGCCTTCTCGATCTCGTCGAAGAGCACCACCGAGTAGGGGCGCTGGCGC
This sequence comes from Enterorhabdus sp. P55, assembly GCF_009911695.1. Classification (GTDB taxonomy): domain Bacteria; phylum Actinomycetota; class Coriobacteriia; order Coriobacteriales; family Eggerthellaceae; genus Enterorhabdus. The sequence goes on from NZ_QWKK01000006.1 coordinate 5,329, forward strand.
ACGGCCTTGGTCAGCTGGCCGCCCTCGTCGAAGCCCACGTAGCCCGGAGGGCTGCCGATCAGGCGCGACACGGCGTGCTTCTCCATGTACTCGGACATGTCGAAGGACAAGAGCGCGTCCTCGGAGTTGAACAGGAACTCGGCGAGCGCCTTGGAGAGCTCGGTCTTGCCCACGCCCGAGGGGCCGAGGAAGATGAACGAGCCGGCGGGGCGCTTGGGATCCTTGAGGCCGCTGCGCGAGCGGCGAATGGCCTTGGAGAGCGCGGTCACGGCCTCGTCCTGGCCGATGACGCGCTCGTGAAGCACGCCCTCCATGCGCAGGAGCTTCTCCGTCTCAGCCTCGGTGAGGTTGGAGACGGGCACGCCGGTGGACATGGACACCACGTCCGCGATGTCCTCAAGCGTGACCTGCTGGATGGTCTTGGAGGAGTCCTCGGCCCACTGCTTCTCGGCCTCCTCGCGCTTGGTCTTGAGCTGGGCCTCCTCGTCGCGCAGCTGGGCGGCGCGCTCGAAGTTCTGATCGGCGATGGCGGCGTCCTTCTCGCCGCGGATGCGCCGCAGCTCGTCGTCGAGGTCGCGCAGCTCCTTGGGCAGCGTCATGTTGCGGATGCGCATGCGGGCGCCGGCCTCGTCGAGCACGTCGATGGCCTTATCGGGCAGGTAGCGGTCCTGGATGTAGCGCTCGGAGAGCGTGACGGCGGCCTGGATGGCCTCCTCGGTGAAGCGCACCTGGTGATGGGCCTCGTAGCGGTCGCGCAGCCCCTCCATGATGCGGATGGCCTGCTCCTCGTTGGGCTCGTTGACCGTGAGCGGCTGGAAGCGGCGCTCGAGGGCGGAGTCCTTCTCCAGGTGCTTGCGGTACTCCTCGAGCGTGGTAGCGCCGATGATCTGGATCTCGCCGCGCGACAGCGGGGGCTTCAGGATGGCGGCCGCGTCGATGGAGCCCTCGGCCGAGCCAGCGCCGATGATGGTGTGGATCTCGTCGATGAACAGCAGCACGTCGCCGGCGTCCATGACCTCCTTGATGACCTTCTTCAGGCGCTCCTCGAACTCGCCGCGGTACTTGGAGCCGGCCACGAGCGCCGACACGTCGAGCGTGATGAGGCGCTTGTTGCGCAGCAGGTCGGGCACCTGGTTGGCCACGATGAGCTGGGCCAGCCCCTCGGCGATGGCGGTCTTGCCCACGCCGGGCTCGCCCAGGATGAGCGGGTTGTTCTTCTGGCGGCGCGACAGGATCTGCATGACGCGCTCGATCTCGGCCGCGCGGCCGATGACGGGGTCGAGCTGGCCGTCACGGGCCTTCTTGGTGAGGTCGGTGCCGAACTCCTTGAGCATGGAGTCCGAGCCGGCCCCCGTCGGGTCGAACCCGCCGCGGCCGGCGTAGACGGCGCTCTGGCCCACCAGGTCGTTCAAGGCCGCGCGCACGTCGTCGCCGGTGACGCCCATGCGACCGAGCACCTCGAGCGCGGTGCCCTCGCCCTCGCGGACGATACCGAGCAGCAGGTGCTCGGTGGAGATGTAGGACTGGCCCATCTGCATGGCCTCGCGCAGGGAGTTCTCCAACACGCGCTTGACGCGCGGGGTGAATTGGAGGTGCCCGGAGACATCGGCCTCCTCGTCGATGGAGACCACCTGGCGGATGGTCTGGACGACGCCCTCGTAGCCGACGTTCAGGCGCGCGAGGGCCTGGGCCGCCAGGCCGTCCTTCTCCTGGATGAGCCCGAGCAGGATGTGCTCGGTGCCCACGTAGGGCTGGTGGAGCCCGCGTGCCTCGTCCTGCGCCAGGACCAGCACCTTGCGGGCCTTGTCGGTGAACTTCTCGAATGACATGCTCGCCTCGTTTCTCGCGGAGCTTCAAGCTCTCTCTGTTGCTCGGAATCATCCTAGCATTCCTGTCAAACAAGTGCTAAGACGCCAGCTCGCCGAGGGCGCCCCCCACACATATTATGCGTACATGGGAGATGGGCGATCCGCAGGGCGAGGAAAGACGACTGCCCGCTCGAGCCCCCGCCTCAAATGGCAGAGCGCAGCGAAGCATTCCGCCTTGCAGCCTCCTCCACCCCTATCGTCCCAGGATCCCCAATCGGCCGCCTCCTCCTTTACTTTACTACAGTAGAGCGCTATAGTTTCTGGGCATGTTCCGTCACCGCGAGCCTCCTACTCCGCGGTTTCAGAGAGGAGCCGCCATGAGCGCACCTTACGATGACAACGACCCCTCCGCCTCCGCGCCGTCGCTGCGCCGGCAGTTCGGCCTGCGCGAGGCCATCACCATCACCGTGGGCACCGTCATCGGCGTGGGCCTGTTCACCACGGGCGGCAACATCGTGGGACTCATGGGCCCAGCGGTCATCATCGCCACGCTGGTGGCCATGCTCGTGTCCATCTACCCGGCGCTGCTCTACGCCGAGATGGGAGCGGCGCTCCCCTACGCCGGGGGCACCTACCAGTACGCGGGCCTCGGGCTCGGACGTCCCCTGGGGATGCTCGCCGGCTGGAACTTCATCATCTCGCTCGTGGCCGTCACCGGCGGCGAGTCGCTCGCCTTCGCCTACTACTTCAAGACCATCTTCCTGGCCGTGGGCGTGGAGCTGCCCGTGCCCGACGTGGTGCTCGCCTGCGCGGCGCTCCTGCTGTTCATCGTCACCAACGTGCGCGGCGTGCAGATCACCGGCCGTCTGCAGAACGGGTTCATGTTCTTCTTCTGGGGCGTGGCCGTCATCTGGTTCCTCACGATGATCCCCGAGGTGAGCCTGCCCACCTTCGTGACGACGCCGGACTTCCTGGGCTCCCTGGACGCCTTCGGGTTCATCGCCGCCGTGGCCATGATCTGGTGGTGCTTCGCCGGCTTCGAGACCTGCTGCGGCATGGGCGAGGAGATCCGCTACCCCTCCGTCAACATCCCGCGGGCGCTGAAGCTCGCGCCCTTCATCATCTTCGCCGTGAACGGGGCCTTCCAGTGGTTCCTCGTGGGCATCACGCCGGTGGACGCCATCCCCGGCCTGGCCGACGCGGCCGCCCCCTACGCCGAGGCCATGGTGTCGGCCGGCATCCTGGGGCTGCCGCTTCTGCTGCTGGCCCTCGGCGTGGCCTTCGGCGGCGACTTCTCCACGCTCAACGCGTCGATCGCCGTGCCGCCGCGCTATTTGTTCACCATGGCCCGCGACGGCGCCATGCCCCGCGTGTTCGCGAAGGTGCACCCGCGCTTCCGCACGCCGTACGTGGCCATCATCGCGCTCGGGGCGCTGTCCATCCTGCTCGTGGCCACCTCCACGCTGGACTTCATCGCGTCGCTGTCGCTGTTCGCCGACTTGTTCTACTACATCATCGGCATCGCGGCGGCCCTGGGGCTGCGTCGACGCATGCCCGATCTGGCGCGTCCCTTCCGCGTACCGGGCGTAGCCGTGGGCGTGCCGGTGTCCATCGTCATCTACGCCGTCATGATGAGCCAGCTGGGCACCGAGCCCTTGGTAGTGGGCGCCCTGTGGTGCGTGATCGGGCTCGTGGTGTTCTTCGCCTGCCAGAGCCGCTACGGCAAGCCCGAGCCGGTGTCGGTGGCCGAGGCGCTGCCCGGCGCCGCCGACGTGCCCGACGCGCAGGAAGCCGCGAAGATGGATCGCGAGTACCGCCTGTGGAAGATCGTGGTGGCCGCCTGCTGCGTCGTGGTGGCCCTGCTCTACCTGGTGCCGATGCTGGTGGGATAGGACGCGAGCGGGCGCCCTCGCTACAGCAAGCCGGCGGGGATCACCAGTGTGTCGCCGTCGAGGGCGCTGACCCTCTCGGCCGCGCAGACGATAGCGCCCGTCCCCCGGGGAACCGATGCGCGGTCAAGGACCCCGAAGCTTTTTGTCATCGAACGGCTGGGCGACGCCGTCTTCTTGGGCGAGCAGGGTCGTTTTCCCACCTGACGAGGGCCGGTCACCAGCAGCACCGCGTACTCGCTCGCAGTTTGCTCAACCAACGACTCGATAGCGCGCGGAATATAGCTCATGACCTTGCCCGAAAGGTAATGAGACCATCAGGGGAGCCGGCGCTATGAGATGGGCACCGAAGGGTGCCACTTGAGGAAGCGGGCCTCATCCTGAAGCCAGCGGACAAAATGGGTGATCTGATCCTTCTTCGGGCTATCGAGCGGGTAGACCGCGCAGTCGCGCACGTTCTCCGCTTCCCCGGCGAACGGGATCTTGAAGCATCCGCCGATCGCCGTTCTCTCGGGAGGGCCGTCGAAGTCGGTCATGCCCACCCCCTTGGTCTTCTTGATGGCCGCAAGCGCCATGGCCGAGTTGTCGACGTAGCTTACCTTGGGGCCGCGCCCCTCGGCGGCAAGCGCGTCGAAGAACGCCTTGTAGCGCTGCCGCGAGCCATTGGGGACGATGAGGGTCCGGCCGCGGACGTCCTCGATGCCGAGTGCATCGCGTGCCGCCAGCGGATCGTCCCCGCTCACGATGAGACCCAGTTTGGCCGAGCGCAGGGGCACGGCGGCGCAGCCGTCGAAGGAGCTGGAGAGCGAGCGCAGGATGAGCAGGTCGCGCCTGCCGTTGAGCAGCATCTCCTTCATGGACTCGAAGGGATCTTGAGCCACGCGGACGAAGCAGCCGCCCTCCGCCGAGGCGTATTCGATGAGCGAGTCGAAGGGATCCGTCATCGAGCCGATCACGAAGGAGTCAAGCCCCAAGACCAGCTCATCACGGCCGTCGGCCTCCTCGTTGTAGAGGTCGTCGACGAGACTGATGACCCGCTGCGCCCGGCGCGCGAACCGCTCGCCCTCCGCCGTGAGCCGCATCTGGTTGTGCTTGCGCTCGAAGAGCTGGACGCCCATCTCGGACTCAAGGCTCCTCACCGAGTTGCTGACGGCCTGCCGCGACGTGCCCGTCGCCTCCGCGGCCTTCGCGAAGCTCGCCCCCTCGCACGAGGCGAGAAAGAAGCGCAGCTGGTTGATCTCCACGGGAACACCCCTTCCTGCCCTCAGCCGGCGCACCTGCGGGAAGCACCGCATCAGACGTCTGCGATCCGCCTCCCGACCTGCGCCTCGACTTGCCTTCGAAGCTCGTCGAGCAGCACGTCCACCTGAGTCGCGCCTGCCTCGCCCTCGGCGACCACCCTCACTACGTACACGACGTCGCGCCCCGCCAGGGGATGGTTCAAGTCGAGCACCACCTCGAAGTCGTCCACCTTGACCACCTTGGCAGCCGTGGGCTCCTTGTTCTTGCGCGTATCGCCGTACCACTGGATATACTCGCCCACCGGAAGCGAGCGGTAGTCGGGAATCATGCTCACCGGGATGCGAAACACCGCGTCCTCATCACGCGGCCCGAAGCCCTCCGCAGCCGACACCGCAACCACGCGCTCCTCGCCAAGCGCCATCTCACGCAGAACCCGCTCGAGCCCCTTCGGGACGCAGTTGGCCCCGAACACCACGCGCAGGGGCGCCTTATCCACACGCTCCTCGAATACGGCTCCGTCAGGATACGTTCCCCGATAGGCGATGTCCACCCATGAGCCCAACTCTCTCATCGCGATTGTCCTTCCTCTTGTCGACACGCCCCCGCCGCAGGCGGCGAGCGCGCTATCCGGGAAACACCACGCCCACGGCCATGGGCAGATACACCGTGCTGAACACAAGGCTTACCACCACCGTGGGGATCTCCGCCTTCCACATCTGCCTGACGGTGAACTGGCCGGCATCGTAGGTGTAGGCACGTAATATGTCGATGGGAAGCATGAAGCAGATGGTGCCCCACACGACGCCGACGCACGTCATGACGACCGGATGGATGCCCGTCACCGCGCCAATGCCGATGAGCGCCGGGATGGCGAGGATGGTCACCGGCGGCCCCGCCGGGATAAGCACGCGTATCAGGAACAGCACGAGACACGCAAGGAACAGCGTGAGGGGCACCGGCAAGCCCGCAAGCGTCGCAAACGCGTTGCCCACGAGCCACTGGATGAGCCCCGACTGCTCGATGACTGTGGCCATGACCATGACGCCCGGCAGCAGAAAGAACAGGTCCCATGAGGCGATCTTCTGGAATCGCTCGGGCACCATGACATCCACGCCGGGCAGGTACATGACGATGGCGCCGATGATGACCACCATAGGGCTGCTGAGAAGGGGCACGACCGACCCGGCGAACCACAGGGCCACCATTCCCAAGAAGATGACCAGGGATTTCTTCTCGAGCACCGTCCATCGCCCCAGACTCGTCGCCTCGAGAATCTTCCGATAGGTCGTCGGATCCAGCGGCTCGGGCCGCAGGGTCAGGCAGAGGAATCCCCACAGCACGCATACGATGAACCAGGAGAGGGGGATCATGATGAGCACCCACTGCAGAAACGTGATGTCCACGCCTGCCGTGGCGCGGAGCAGCTCGATGGCCACCACGTTGCTCGGAGCGCCCACCGGCGTTATGCAGCCGCCGGCATAGGCCGCGAGCGGAATGCCGATCATCATGGCCGCGCGCAGATTCCGGTTCTCCCCCGTCACCACCCGTCGCTCGATGCCAAACAGCGAAACCACGAACGTGTACACGATGGTCGCTGCCGTCATGTCATCGCAAAACGAGGAGATGAGCGCGCAGGTGGCAAGGATAACCAGGAGAAAGGCCCGGCCGCTGTCCTTGGTGAACCGCACGAGGAACCCCACCAGACGCAGCGGGATGCTCGTCTGCGAGAGCATGCCCGCCAGGAAGAACGAGCCGAGCACCATGATGCTTGCGCTCGTCATGAATGACTTGAGCGCCTCGGACATGGAGTCGTAGCAGCCAACCGCCACGCAGGCCGCGCACACGTAGAGCGTGACGATCATCTTGGGGAAGATGTCGAATAGCCACATGATCACCGATGAGAACAGCACGCCGAACACATGCCATGCCGCGACAGCCAGGCCCTCCGGCGGCGGCGTGAGCGCGAAAAAGAGCAGGAACGCCAGTGCGATTGCGATGCCGACGATACGCTTTGCCATCTCTCCCCCCTTCGCTTCATCCCCTGCATGGCCCGGCGCCGCAGCACGCCGCCGCAACGCCGGACCCGTTGGGCCATCAGACTACCGCGGGCACCAGAGCACCTGGTTCGGTTTCCGCTCAAGCTCCAGGGCCAGCTCGGACACCGGGCCGAACTTCATCACCTGCGCCAGGCAATGGTGCACGCAGGTGGGCTCGCGCCCGGCAGCCACGCGGTCGGCGCACAGGTCGCAGAGCTTGGCGGGAACGGGAATCTTGTGCCAGTTCCAATCATGGGGCTCTTCGACCAGCCAGGGGCCGTCGTCGAACACGCGGATGCCCCATGTGCCTACTGGATAGCCGTGCTCCTCCTTGCAGGCCACCTCACACGATTGGCATCCGGAGCAGAACTCGTAGTCGATAAGCAGGCCGTAGCGTCCCATGCCTACTCCTCCTTTCCCGCCGCGGGCGAGTCGCTTCGGTAGCTTTCATCCTCATCCAAGCGGTAGAAGTTGTCATCATACTTGTGCTTGGGCATTCCCGGCTGATCGATGCCCTCGACGTCGACGCGCTCGAAGTCCTCTGGCACCGCCTTGCGGAAGTCGCAGAGCAGGCACTTGTAGGGAGCGCCGAAGCCCAGCTTTCCGTTGCGGGAGTGGGGCACGAGGCTGTTGATGTTCGACTTCCACACGCCGTAGAAGTGCGGCGCCTCGCCATCCTCCTCAGGGAACCACCAGCCGTGCTGAGCATGCACGAGACCCGGCTTGACGGCGTTGGTGACCTTGGCGACGAACAGGCAGAAGCCGAACTGGTTCTCCACGCGCACCCAATCGCCGTCCTTAACGCCCTTGGCCGCAGCGTCCACGGCACTAACCTCGAAGACCGGGTCGGGCACCAGCTCGCGCAGGTAGGGGATCTGGCGCCCCTCCGAGTGGAAGTAGGCGTACTCGCGAGCGCCCGTGGTGAGAATGAAGGGATACTTCTCAGCCACCTCCGGAGTGGACACCGGGCTGAACGGGGGCTCCACATAGTAGGGCAGCGGGTCCTCTCCAAACGACTGGAACGCGTAGGAGTAGAGCTCGAGGCGCCCCGTCATCGTGTTGAAGCCCGGGTTGCCGTCAGGGCGCAGGTGCCCGGTCTCGTACTTGCGGTAGCCCACGACGCGCTGGTGCGTGACCTCCTCGCGTAGCTTGGCGTGGTTCATGCCCGTGCCGCCGACGAAGTAGTCGTCGATGAACTCCATGGGGGTGCAGGCGTTCTCGCCCGTCCAGGCAGAGGGGTTCACGATGAGGCCCATGTCATGATAGTTGTAGAACTCTCCCTTGCACTCCCCCACCTCGATGCACTTGTTCAGCGCGCTGTAGTAGTTCGGGGTGCCACCATAGTGGGTGGGGACGATGGAGTCCTGCTCGATGCAGGAGGAGACAGGCAGGAACACGTCGCACAGGGCCATGGCCGTCGGGGTCATGAAGATGTCGTTAACCCAGTTGAAGTCAAGGTCCTTGGCGGCGTTGTACCAGCGCTTCGGCTGCGCGGAGCAGGTGGGCGCGAGCAGGTTGGTGGAGCCGAACCAGATGCCGTGGATCTGGTAGGGCACGGCGGTCTCCAGGGCGTCGAGCGCGCGATCCGCGTGGGCGCGCAGCATCATGTTGACGTAGGCGGGATACTCCTCCAGGCCGATGACCTTCTCCTTCAGCTCGTCGGGGAGGAGCCTCCAGCCCAAGCCCGCGACCACCTTGTCGCCGGAGCCGTCGAAGATGTCTTGGAGGATGTTGCCGCCGGGAACGTCGAAGTTGCCCGTGATGGCGATGAGGCTCAGGATGCACTGGCCCGCCTGGGCGCCGTTGACCGTCTGGTCGATGGCCAGGCCCCATGCGATGGACGCCGGCTTGGCGCCCGCATAGGCGCGGGCGGCCTCCCTGATCTCCTCCGCCGGGATCTCGCAGATCTCCGCCGCGCGCTCGGCCGGCATGGTGGCCACGCGCTCGGCCAGCTGCTCGAAGCCGTAGCACCACTTGTCGACGAAGTCGTGGTCGTAGAGGTCCTCGCTGATGATGGTGTCGAGCATGGCCATGCCAAGCGCCGCATCGGTACCGGGGCGCAGCTGCAGGTGGTAGTCGGCCAAGGCGCATGTCCATGTCAGGCGCGGATCGACGCACATGAGCTTGGCACCGCGCTTCACCAGGTCGAGGACGGCGTGGCCGAACAGGCCGTCGCCGTTGGAGACGAGGGGCTCCTTGCCCCACTGGACGATCATCTCCGGTACCTGGTACTGCGGGTCATCGTAGCCGCCCGGCAAGCCGCCGGCAAAGTCGATCTCCGGATAGGGCGCGCCCAGCAGGTACTGGGTGATGGAGACGCGCGGCCCGTAGCAGGCGAAGCCTGATTGAGCGTAGCAGCCGTTCGGCGTGCCGAGCGCGCGGTGGGCACCTACCCCAGCCATCTGGGTCATGCGGCCGGTGCCGGTCATGGCCAGCATGGTCTCAGCGCCATACTCCTCCTTGATGCGGCCGACGTTCTCCGCAATGATCTCGTAGGCCTCCTCCCAAGTGCAGCGTTCCCACTTGTCCTTGCCGCGATCCTCCCGGGCGCGCTTCATCGGGTAGATGACGCGGTCGGGATGGTAGGTGAAGTCCTTCAGCGTGAGACAGCGGACGCACAGGCGTCCCTTCGTGACGGGGTGGTTCTCGTCGCCCTCGATGCGGACGAGCTTGCCGTCCTTCACGTAGGTCTTGATACCGCAGCCCGTCGGATGGCAGCCCGGTGCCGACCAGGCCGCTCCGCGCGTGACCACCGTGCCGTCCTCCTCAACCCAGCGCCACGGCTTGCCGATGTCATTGTCGAATTCCATTGGTTCTCCTCTCGTGGTATCTCATCGCAACACCGGGCGTGAGGTCCTCCAAAGCTGCTCCGCAGCTCTCGCAGGCCCCTCGCCCCGGATCGTTCAAGGTGCCGCAGACTGCGCAGGGAGCCTTGGGCTCAATACCCGCTCGAACCCCCTTGCAGGCCCCGCATTGCATACAGGCGTAGCCGCACATCCGCGTCGTCGCTACGCGGCCTTGGTGGCCTCGGACTCGGCGAGCTCGCGGGCAACCTGGTCGGACAGCTTCTTGTTCATGGGGTTGAACAGGGTGAGCACGACACACGCGATGCCGAAGGCAGCCGGCAGGCCGCTGAACAGGAACTTGAGCCCGCTGGCAGCCTCGGCCGTCACCGCCGTGGCATCGAAGCCGATGGCCACCAGGCCAAAGCCAAGCACCGTGGAGCCGATGGTGATGGCCAGCTTGGGAATGAGCGAGAACAGCATCATCATGAAGGGCTTGAGGTCGCGTCCAGCGCGCAGGGACGAGTAGTCGACGACGGAGCTGTAGTAGGCGATCTCGCAGGAATGCGCAAAGGCCCAGCCGACGTAGCCGACGCACATGAGCGCGGTCAGCACCACCGGGTTGGAGCCCAGCAGGAAGGCACACAGCAGGCAGGAGGTGAAGATGCCGACGCCAAGGGCGTAGAGGTTTCTCGAGCCCTTGATGTACTTGGCGACGAACGGGGCGATAAAGGAGCCGAGGATCATGAGGCCCGTCGAGCTGGACAAGTACACCGTCAGCATGGAAGCATCGCCCGCCACGTAAGTGTAGTAGAAGGCCGACAGCCCGTTCACGATCATGTACATGGCGGTGCGGCACATGCCGGCGCAGATGAACAGCACGAACGGCTTGCACAGGGTGTAGCGGATCATCTGCCACAGCGACGCATCGTACTGGTCGGTCTTCTTCTCCTGGCCCTGCTTGTCGGCTTCCTCCGCCTCGTTGATCGCATCAGCCTTCTTGCATGCGGCAGCCAGCTGCGTGTAGGCGATGACGTAGAGCGCCGCGATGGAAACGGCGAACAGCGAGTAGCCCATCACGTCGTTGCCTTGGCCGAACAGGGCCACGGCGCTCACCGCGACGAGCGAGAAGACGAACTGGCCGGCCGAGTTCAGCAGGTTGCGCGTCGCGGAGTAGGCGATGCGGTTGTCCGGGTTAGGCGCCAGCAGGGGCAGCACGCCGTTGTAGGCGGTGTAGGCCAGGTTGAAGCAGAGGTTGTAGCCGAAGCACGCCACGCCAAACCAGACCGCCTGCCCCAGGCCCGTCATCCCCAGGTCAGTGAAGCGCATCCAGAAGAACAGGCCGCAGAGAACGGCGCCCATGACAAGCCACGGGCGAAACATGCCGTACTTGCCGTGAAACAGGCGGATCTTCTGCATGATCGCGCCCAAGAAGGGCAGCGACACGGTGTCCACGAGGGCGGTTATGGACAGCACGCTTGCCATAAGCACGGTGTCAAGGCCTGCCGTGCCCGTCAGGTACACCGCCCAGAAGGTACTGATCATAGCCGTCATCATGGTGGAGAACATGATGCCCAGGCCATAGCGGAATGCCATGACGCTGTAGCCCACGCCCTTTCCCTGACCCGTCTGAGGCTCAGGGGCCTCCCCCTCAACGCCCGGGGCGCTTAGCGTCTTTTCCTCAAAGTTTCCCATCTTCCTCCCTTTCGCTCCATGAGCTTTCGCCTTTCCCGAAACCCCGACGTCCCTCCTTCCGTCCGCGTGGCCGATGACGGAAATGTACCGTGCGGCCAGGAGCTTTTCCAGGCTCAGGGGGTGGTCGCGGAAGTTGTCAACCGCGTATCGAAATTGTCCAAGCGGCGCAGGGGAGGCAGGGATGGCGAAGAGAGCCGCGAGGGCCCTAGCGCGAGCGTTCGCGCAGCGCGGCTACGAGGGGATCGACCTTGGAGAGACCGAGGACATCCAGGCGCCCGCCCATCACGTAGCCCTTGAGGAAGCTTCGCACGCTGCGCGCCTGAGCCTGGTCATCACGATAGACGAGGCAGTCATAGAGGCAACGCTGCCGGCCGTCTTCTTCGAGGGGAATCACCCGGTAGGCGCCATAGGCGGCCGCCGCCCCGTCCTCCCCCATCGCCACGAGCGCGGCAGCGCCTCGGCGGGATACCATGCCGAGGACAAGCGAGGGGTCGTCGACGCAGGAGAGCTCACGCAGCTCTACGCCTCGGGCGCGGCACTCAGAGAGAAGGGCTGCATGGCGATAGCGATGGCCGCGAGCCGTCACCAGACGACAGGCTGCCAGGTCAGGCACCGCAAGACGCTCCCGCGCGCTAAGGGGGTGGGCAGCGCCCACCAGCACCCCCAAGGGCTGGCGCCCGAAGCAGATAGCCGCCAGCCCCTCGAAGCTCAGACGGTCATAGCGGCCGAACGCCAGGTCGAACCGCATGTCATAGAGGCCCCGGAGACATCCCTCCGGGTCGGACTCCTCGACGAACGATCGGAAGATGACATCCATGCCGTCGTCCCCGGCACCCAGCAAGCTGCTGCTGGGCAGGATGCGCGCGTCCACGATGACTCGCATCTGGCTGTCACAGCCATCAGCCGATACGGAGAAGTCGCGCGTCAGCCGGTCAAACTCGCTTACCACGCGCTTCGCCTTCTTGGCGAACAGCTCTCCTTCGGCCGTAAGCTGCGGCCGGTTGCCATTGAGCACGAACAGCTTGCGGTGGAATTCCTCCTCAAGGCTCCGAATGGCATAGGTGATAGCGTGTCTCGTCGTGTAGTGGACAGCAGCCGTGTGCGCGTAGTTGAGGCACTCGCTGGCAGTCACGAAATATCGCAGTTGCTTGATGTCCATGGCAAGAATTCTAGCATCCGGCCCGCGACGACGGCTTTCGCGGGGGCGTCAGTTTTTGATTGACACGGTGGCAGGAAGAACCTGATTTCGCGCCAGGCTCTCCGCCCCTACACTGAGCCGCAGAAAGCATGGGCCGCAAGGCTACCGTGCGAGGAGAAGAGCCGGCGAAAGGAGAGGCAATGCCACGATGCCCGCGACCTATCAACGAGGAGCTCTACCGCGACGAGTGGACCTGGCAGGAGGGCGAGTACACGGTCTACCGCAACTGCCAGTACACAGCCCCCGGCTGCCACAACGGCTGCGGTGTGCTCCACTACGTCAAGGACAACAAGCTGGTCAAGATAGAGGGCGACCCCAAAGGGGCGCTTTCCAACGGTCGTCTCTGCATGCGCTGCCTTGCCATGGAGGAGATGGTCAACCACCCGTTCCGCATCTACCACCCCATGAAGCGCGATCCCTCCCAACGCGGCAACGATGACGCATGGGAGGTCATCACGTGGGATGAGGCCTACGATCTTTACGTCGAGAAAGCCGAGGAGATTCTCGGAAAGTACGGCAAGAAGTCGTTCTGCATCCTCGGCGGGACGGGGCGCAACACCACCTGGCAGTTCGCCGCGCTCGCAACCACCGTCATGGGGTCGCCCAACTACACCTTCGGGTTCTTGAGCGGCAACTCCTGCTATGTCCCGCGCATGAACGTGTGCTTCTGGATGGGTGGCGACGTGATGGTGGCCGACTGCGCTCAGTGCGTCGAGGAGGGCTACGATCACCCCGACTATGTGAATCCCGAGGTGTGCGTGATCTGGTGCTGCAACCCCATCGTCTCCAACGCCGACGGCTTCTTCGGCCACTGGATCGTCGACCTCATGCGCATGGGCACCAAGCTGATCGTCATCGACCCACGCCTGACCTGGATGGGCGCGCAGGCGGAGCACTACCTGCAGATCAAGCCTGGCACCGACGGCGCGCTCGCGCTCGGCTGGATCAACATCATCATCCAGGAGGATCTCTACGACCATGACTTCGTCGAGCGATGGACCTACGGCTTCGACCAGCTGGCCGCACGTGCCGCGGAGTACCCGCCCGAGCGCGTGGCGGAGATCACCGGCATCCCCGAGGACCTCATCGTCGCCTCGGCGCGCCGCTACGCCACCGCCAAGCCGGCATCCGTTCAGTGGGGCCTCAAGTTCGACCAGTTCAAAAACGGCTTCGGCGCCGCGATGGGCTGCGCGGCCCTCTGGGCGCTCACCGGCAACATCGACGTTCCCGGCGGCAACATCGTAGTTAACACCGGATTCATCTCCGGCGATGCCCGGCGCATGTTCTCGGGTATGAAGAATACCGCCGGCGAGGAGTTCGACATGACCGAGCGCCTCGGCCAGGACGAGTTCGTCGTCGAGCAGATGGGGCTCGAGCCCCAGGCCCACCCCGACAGCCTGCTCAAGGCCCTCGAGACCGGCGAGCCCTATCCCATCAAGTTCCTCTTCGAGCAGTCGTCCAACTTCCTGGCCAACATGGGCGCCGACCCCCAGCGCCTGCTCGCCGCCGTGCGCACCGTGGACTTCTTCGTCGTCACCGACTACTACATGACGCCCACGGCCGCCGCCTGCGCCGACCTCTTCCTGCCTATCGCCATGAGCGTCGAGCGCACCGGCTGCCGCAGCATGTTCAACCCCACCCGCGCCATCAGCCCGGTGGTCACCACCAACGCCCACACCGACGAGGACATCGTCCTCGACATCGGGCACCGGCTCAACCCCGAGGGCACGCCCTGGGCCAACGCGACCGAGTTCTGGGAGGACGTGCTGCACAACATCCGTGACCAGGCAGGCAAGCCCTACTACCCGCCCGACTTCACCTTCGACGACTTGCGCGAGAAGATGTACGTCTGGGAGCCGTTCGAGTACCGAAAGTACGAGAAGGGCCTCCTGCGCTCCGACGGCCAGCCCGGGTTCTCCACGCCTACTGGGCGCTTCGAGTTCTACAGCCTGACGGCAGAGGCCGCTGGCGGCGACCCGCTGCCCCACTACGTACCCGAGCCCAACAAGAACGCCGACCCCGAGGCCTTCGAGGACTACCCCCTCTACCTGACGACAGGCCGCCGCTCCTGGGAGTTCTTCCACAGCGAGCATAGGCACCTCAAGTCGATGCGCGAGTTTCACCCCTGGCCGCAGGTGGAGATGACCCAGGAGACCGCCGACAAGTACGGCATCGAGGAGGGCGACTGGGTGCTCATCGAGAACCCTCGGGGCTCCGTTCGCGAGAAGTGCGTCATCAACCCGTCCATGCACCCAGACACCATCATGGCCGAGCACGGCTGGTGGTACCCCGAGCGCCGGGGCGAGATATCCGGCGACAACCCGTTCGGCGTCTTCGATTCCAACATCAACCAGCTCGTTCCCATGGAGGACTACGGCCCGCTTGGCTACTGCGCGCCCTACGACACGCAGATGTGCCGCATCTCCAAATGCACCGACTACCACCCCGCCTACGACCCGGGCTATTAATCAGACGCTGAGCGAGAAGGGACAGAAGATGGAAAACACCCGATACGGCCTGCTGATCGACTACGAGTTCTGCACGGGCTGCCACACCTGCGAGACCGCGTGCAAGGTAGAGCACGGATTCGAGACAGGGCGCTGGGGCATCAAGCTCGCGGAGATCGGCCCGCAGGAGATCGCCCCGCGTAAGTGGGACTGGCACTACCTGCCTACGCCCACCGCGCTCTGCGACCTGTGCGCCGACCGCGTGGCGGAGGGACGCTGGCCCACCTGCGTCCACCATTGTCAGGCGCAGGTCATCGAGTACGGGCCGGTGGAGGAGCTGGCGGCACGCATGGACAAGCAGTTCATGGTGCTCTACACCCCCACCGCCTAGCGCAGCAGCGCCGACGAGCTCTGCCGCGGCGCGGCACCCGGCCGCCCCGGATCAGGCCGCCGCGCCGCGGCACCACACGGCCGCCTTTCCGCATGTGGAAGAGGCGGCGCAACCGAAGAAAGGAGTCCTCCATGTGCTTTAGGCCGGCATCCGTCGACTTGGACAAGACCTGCCCCGCATGCGGCGCCAAGGTGGCGCTGCTCGACAAGACGTGCCCCGAATGCGGGAAGGAGCTTCCCGTCGGGCTGGCGTCATCTGGAGCTGCGGGCGCCCCCGGCGCGCCATCCGCCCCGGGCGCTCCCGCAGCTCCTGGGGCGCCGTCTGCCCCCGGAGCCCCCGCAGCCCCCGGAGCGCCCACGATTCCGCGCGATCAGGCGTAGGGGCCTGCCTCCCGCGTGAGCACCTCGCCGAGCCTGCGAGCCAAGGCGCCCACCTCCCGCGATGACCCCGCCAGGCGCACGACCGATTGGTGCAGCACCTTGGGAAAGTCGACCACCGGAACGGCCTTGATGCGACTCGAGGAGAACTGGCTCGCCGAGGTGCTCGGCAGCAGAAAGGCCCCTGCGTCGTCCTCGATCATTCCGACGATGTAGGAGTGGCTGCGCGGCACGATGGTCAGGCGGGCGCCGGCGCTGCGACAGTACTCCACCTCGCGGGCGCCCGCCAGCGTGTCCGCCTCGAGCGCAAGGAGGTTCTGCCCGGCGAAGTCCGCCGCCGTGAGCCTGTGCTTCCGGGCAAGCGGCGAGCTCGCCGACACGCAGGCGAGCGCCCGCGGCTCCGCGCTCCCAACGGGCTCGGCAACGAACTTCCGGCTGCGCGAGTCGAGCCAGGTCACCGCCACCTCCAGCTCGCTACGGCCCAGACGGCTCAGCGCCGTCTCCGACGAGCAGTCCACGATGCTGATGGCGAACTGGGGATACTCCGCCGAAAGCCCAACGATAGTCGCCAGCGTCTTCGCGCTGAAGAGGAACAGCGGCAGCCCGATGCGCACGACCTTGGGCTCCGGCGCCTTACCCTTAAGCCCCTCCAGCGTGCTGCGCCACAGCGGCTTCAGGACGAAGAGCCGCTCGGCGAGGAAGCGCCCCTCAGGCGTCAGGGTCACGCCCTGGTGGCTGCGCACGAACAGCTGCACGTCGAGCTCGTCCTCAAGCCGATTCATGGCCTCGGTCAGGGCCTGCCGCGACACGTAGTTTTCCTGCGCGGCCTTCGAGATGCTCTGCTTCTCGGACACCGCCAAAAACAGCTCCAGGCTCCGCACATCCACGGCCACCACCCCCTCGGCCCCGATTCTCGCCCAGGGCCGCCCTCGGCAACAGCCCCGCTCCCGTTGTCATCTCTCCTCGCGAGATGACAACGGGAGCGATATGATTGAAAAGTGGACAGGATACCTGTCCATTAATAGAAAAAGTGGTATATTTTCTTGACCACTTATTCTAGGAGCTGTCATGGCCAATCCTGTCATTCTCGAAATCCTACGCGACTTCGACCTGTCCCTCTACGCTCCCCTGCATCAGCGCGCGCTCAGCCTCGGAGAGCCGCTCCCGCCTCGCGCCGGCAATCTCGTGAAAGTGGTGAGCGGCATGCGGCGCAGCGGCAAAAGCTATCGCCTCTTCCAGGAGATGCGCGCCCTTGCAGACGCCGGCATTCCGCAGGATCGCATCTGCTACTTCAACTTCGAAGACGATCGATTGGCGCCCGTAACCCCTCAAACGGGCGATGAGGTGCTCGAGGCTTTCCAAGCCATCCATCCGCACGCCTTCGAGGAAGGCACCTTCCTCTTCTTCGACGAGCTTCAGGAGATGGAAAACTGGGGGCCTTGGCTTCGCCGGATCGTGGATACGCATCGTGCCACCATATACGCGACCGGCTCCTCCTCGAAGATGCTCTCCCGCGAGATTGCCACCGAGTTTAGAGGACGCGCCCTCGAGTTCGAGCTCTTACCCCTATCGTTTGCCGAGTACCTCTCCTTCAACGGCATCTCCGCCCCCGCCGGCGTCGGCTACTCGACTGCTGAGCGTATCGCGCT
This sequence comes from Enterorhabdus sp. P55, assembly GCF_009911695.1. Lineage (GTDB taxonomy): Bacteria > Actinomycetota > Coriobacteriia > Coriobacteriales > Eggerthellaceae > Enterorhabdus. Next base: position 22,844 of record NZ_QWKK01000006.1, read on the forward strand.
CGAAGGGGCCCTCGCTGACTACTTGAGACGCGGAGGATTCCCTGCTGCGCAGGAGCTCTCCAACCAAGAAGCCGTGCCTCTCCTCCAATCCTACGTGCAGCGCGTTGTGGCCCGCGACGTGATCGAGCGCCACAACATCGCCAAGCCGCGTGTCGCGACGGCATTCGCCCAGCGGCTGATGGGCCTGAACGGTCGCCAGCTCTCCGTTCGAAAGATTGCCAACGACCTGAAGTCAGCCGGAATATCCACGAGTCGTGAGCTTCTCAGCGACCTGCTCGGATACCTCGAGGACGCCTATCTGCTCTTCGTGGTGAGGGAACGCACCTACAGCCTGGCCGAGTCTACGAACTCCATCCCCAAGGTATACGCGATCGACCCGGGCCTCGCACTCGCCAGCGGACGCGCCAATAGCAACGACGCGGGCCAGCGGCTCGAAGACGCGGTGTACCTGGAGCTGAGGCGCCGGGCGCCGGGCATGCGCAAGGAGGCCATCACCTCGCTGCGAACCTCCGCCCACGGCTATGAGGTCGATTTCGCCTTGGGCGACGCTCTCGACGAGAAGCCGCTGGGCCTCTTCCAGGTCTGCGCGGACGCTCACGATGAGGCCACGCTCAACCGCGAGCTTCGCGCCCTTTGGGAGGCGCTCGACGAGCAGGGGCTGCAAGAAGGCATCCTCATAGCGGGAGATGGCGCCGAGGCCACGCATACGCGCGACGGACGCATCGTTCGTCAAATCCCCGCCTGGCGGTGGTTCCTCGGATAGCGGTTCGCCTGTCGAAGAAAAGAGCGAGGGCCCGTCTGGACAGTCAGTCCAGACGGGCCCTCGCCGTCATGCGTCAGATAGCAGCGCCTAGTACAGCTTGGCGCCAGCGGGGATGCGATCGTCCACCATGAGAAGGTTGAGGCGCTCTTCGGGCTCGCCGTCATCGCCCGGCACCTCGTGGACGGCGCTGATGATCATGCCGCAGGAATCGATGCCCATCATCTTGCGCGGCGGCAGGTTGGTGATGGCGATGAGCGTCTTGCCCACCAGCTCCTCGGGCTCGTAGTAGGCGTGGATGCCCGAGAGGATGGTGCGCTCCTCCCCCGTGCCGTCGTCGAGCGTGAACTGCAGCAGCTTCTTGCTCTTCGGCACCGCCTCGCAGGCGAGCACCTTCACGGCGCGGAAGTCAGACTTGCTGAACGTGTCGAAGTCCACCTCGTCGGCGAACAGGGGCTCGATGACCACGTTGGAGAAGTCCACCGGCTCGGGAGCCGGATCCGTCGCGACCGACGCCGCAGGGGCCGCAGAGCGCGCACCGCCAGCGGGCGTCTCGTCCTTCATGTGCGGGAACAGCAGCACGTCTCGAATGGAGGGCGCGTCGGTCAGCAGCATGACCAGGCGGTCGATGCCCACGCCCACGCCGCCCGCCGGCGGCATGCCGTACTCGAGCGCGCGGATGTAGTCGGCGTCGTAGCCCATGGCCTCGTCGTCGCCGAGATCCTTCGCCTCCACCTGGGCGCGGAAGCGCTCGGCCTGATCCACCGGGTCGTTGAGCTCGGTGAAGGCGTTGGCGTACTCGTGCCCCATGATGAACAGCTCGAAGCGCTGGGTGAGCTCCGGGTTATCCGGGTGCTTCTTCGCCAGCGGCGACACCTCAAGCGGATGGTCGATGACGAACGTGGGCTGGGTCAGCTTCTCCTCAGCCACGGCCTCGAAGATCTCGGCGATGAGCTTGCCCTTGCCCCAGGCGGCCTCGGCGTGCCCGCCGTTGCGCTCCAAGATGCCCACGAGCTCATCGCGGGTGCGCTCGAAGGACACGTCCTCCCCCGCGCCCTCGCTGGCCAGCTCGACCATCGAGGCGCGGCGCCAGGTGCCGTCCAGGTTGACCTCCGTGCCCTGGTAGGTGATGGAAAGGGTGCCGCAGGCCGCCATCGCCGCCGCCTTGATGTAGCCCTCGGTGAGGTCCATCATGCCGTCCAGGTCGGTGAAGGCCTGGTAGGCCTCCATGGTGGTGAACTCGGGGTTGTGGAACGGGTCCATGCCCTCGTTGCGGAACTGGCGGCCGATCTCGAACACCTTCTCGAAGCCGCCCACGAGCAGGCGCTTGAGCGGCAGCTCCGTGGCGATGCGCAGGTAGTAGTCGCGGTCGAGCGCGTTGAAGTGCGTGATGAAGGGCTTGGCGTTGGCGCCGCCGATGATGGCGTGGAGGAACGGCGTCTCCACCTCGTAGAAGCCCTGATCCTCCATGTAGCGGCGAATGGCCGAGACGATCTTGAAGCGCTTCTCGAAAACGGAGCGCACCTCCGGGTTCATCACCAGGTCGACGTAGCGCTGGCGATAGCGCGTCTCCTTGTCCGTCAGGCCGTGGAACTTCTCCGGCAGCGGGCGCAGCGACTTGCTCAGCAGCTCGAAGGAGTCCACGCCTACCGAGAGCTGGCCGCGCTTGGTGCGCATCATGGTGCCGTGGACGCCGATCCAGTCGCCCACGTCCAGGTCGCAGAGGGCCGCGAAGGCGTCCTCGCCCAGCGCGTTGATACGGCAGAACAGCTGGATGTCCTCGCCCGCCTCGCGCAGCTCCAAGAAGGCAATCTTGCCCTGGACGCGCTTGGCCATGACCCGGCCGGCGATGGTAACCTCATCCTCGGTGGAGTCGCCGTCGGCCAGGTGGGCCCAGCCCTCGTTGAGCTCGGCCACCGTGTGGCTGCGGTCGAAGGCGCGGCCGTAGGGATCCTGCCCCGCGGCCATGAGGGCCGCGCGCTTGGCGCGACGCACCTCGATGGGGTCGTCCTCGATGATTTCCGTGATCTCTTCAGCCATCGCTTCTCCTAGTGCTCGATCTTGAGGATCTCCATGGTGATGTCCTTGCCGGTGGGGCCGGTGGCCTCGATGGTGTCGCCCTTCTTGTGACCGAGCAGCGCAGAGCCCACGGGGGACTCGTTGGAGATCTTGCCAGCCGCCACGTCGCTTTCGGCACCGCCGACGATGGTGAAGACGCGCTCGCGGCCGCCCATGTTCACGGTGACGGTGGAGCCGATGTTCACCTTGTTGGAACGCTTCGGCGTGTTCACGACGGTGGCCTCCGACAGGATGCGGCTGATCTCGGCGATGCGCGCCTCCATCATGCCCTGCTCGTTCTTCGCGTCGTCGTACTCGGAGTTCTCGGAGATGTCGCCGAACTCGCGGGCCACCTTGATGCGCTCGCCGATCTCGGCGCGCTTCTCGGTCTCCAGGTAGTGGAGCTCCTCCTCGAGCTTCTCCTTGCCTTCCTGGGTGAGAATGTAGTTGTTGTCTGCCATGTTCTCCGTCCTTAGGGGTTGGGCACGTCTCCCCGACGTGCACTCGATCGCGCTGCGCCGCGTTGGCGGTTCCGCGCGCTGACACAAGAGGAGCGCACCGCCGTACCTGGCGATGCGCTCGTGAAGCCGGGTGTCGGCGCAGCCGGGATGGCGCGCCGTCCGATGGAGCTACTCGTCGGCCTTCTTGACGACGACCTTCTTCTTGACGGTCTTCTTGGGGGCCTCCTCGGCCACCTCCTCGACGATCTCGTCCTGGTCGACGGCCTCCTCGATCTCCTTCTCGCCGGAGCCGATGCCGTCGCGCAGGTTCTTGACGGTCTTGCCCAGGGCGCTGCCGAGCTTCGGCAGGTTCTTGGGGCCGAAGATGAGCAGGATCACCGCGAGGATGATAAGCAGCTCGGGAACGCCCATTCCCAGAATTTTCATAGGTTCCTCCAAGGGCTTGCGCCCGCCTCGGTGCTGAGGGCGAGACTTCGCCCCTTTTTGCTGGGGGGAAGGGTACCACAACCGCCCGTAAATGGAACGCCCCCGACGAAAACAACACCCCTTGCCCTGGAGTTCACTCGAAGTGGTTCAATGGAGACTTAAGCCGCGCTTCTGAGAGGAGAACCGCCATGGAGTACCGCCCGCTGGGAACAACCGGCCTCAAAGCCAGCGTCATCGGATTCGGCGCCGAGTGGATCGAGGGGATGGACGGCGACGGGGTGCGCGCCCTGGTCGACCGCTGCGTAGGGGCCGGCGTGAACATCGTCGACTGCTGGATGAGCGACCCGGCCGTGCGCTCGGCACTCGGCGCGGCGCTCGAGCCCACGCGCGAGCGGTGGATCATCCAGGGACACATCGGCTCCACCTGGCAGGACGGCCAGTACGTGCGCACACGCGACCTCGCCCAGGTGCGCCCCGCCTTCGAGGATCTGCTCGCGCGCCTGCGCACCGACCACGTGGAGCTGGGAATGATCCACTTCGTGGACGACCCGGCGGAGTTCCGCGCCATCATGGCCGGCGAGCACGGCTTCATAGACTACGTGCGCGAACTCAAGGCCGCGGGAAAGGTCGGGCACGTGGGGCTTTCCACTCACAACCCCGAGGTGGCGCAGCTGGCAGCCGAATGCGGCGAGGTGGAGGTCATCCTGTTCTCGGTGAACCCCGCCTTCGACCTGATGCCGGCCTCCGACGACCTCGACACGCTGTTCGGCGACTACTCCGACGTGACCGGCGACGGCATCGAGCCCGTGCGCGCCCGGCTCTACGCCACCTGCGAGCAACGAGGCGTGGCGATCACCGTGATGAAGGGCTATGCGGGCGGACGGCTGCTCTCGGCCGAGACGTCGCCCTTCGGCGTGGCGCTCACGCCGGCGCAGTGCCTCCACTATGCGCTCACGCGGCCTGCCGTGGCCAGCGTGCTGGCCGGCTACAAGAGCGTCGCGCAGCTGGAGGAGGCGCTCGCCTACTGCGAGGCCAGCGCCGAGGAGCGCGACTACGCGAGCGTGCTGGCCGGCGCACCGCAGCACGCCTGGTACGGCCAGTGCACCTACTGCGGCCACTGCGCGCCCTGTGCCGCGGGCATCAACATCGCGCTGGTCAACAAGTACGCCGACCTGGCCGCGCTCCACGACGAGGTGCCGTCCTCCGTCCAGGCCCACTACGAGGCCCTGAGCGCCACGGCCGGCTGCTGCACCGGCTGCGGGGCCTGCGAGGCACGCTGCCCCTTCGGCGTGGCCGTCGCCGCGCGCATGGAGCAAACCGCCTCTCTGTTCGGCTGCTAGCGACCGCGAACCGCGAGGCAGATGCGGGGGGGGCGGAACGCGGGGCGGCCCAGGGTGGGCGGGACGCGGGCAGATGCGGGGCGCCCGGACTCATGGCGCCCGCGACGAGGGCCCGCACTCAAGTGGCGCGAAGGAGCCAGAAGAGGGGCGAATCCGCGATTCCTGGCCAAAAACGCCGCGGTTTACGCGCCCGGGAGGCCGCTTTCGCCCGAGGGCGCCCAGGCGGCAGCGCGCGACCTGGGGAAACGCGGGCAGCCGGCGCGCCGCGGCCCCGCGCGCGGCGTAAACCGCGGCGTTTTTGGCCAGAAACCCGGATCCGCCCGCCGGACGGGCGAGCCCGGGCGCGGGCGGGGACGCGAACGGGGGTGCGGGACGGGCGAGCCCGAGCGCGGACAGGGTCGCAAGCGGGGGGCGCCCGGGCGCGGGGGCCGCAAACGGGGGACGCCCGCGCGACAGCCCCGCACCCCATCAGGCGAACCCGCACCGGGACGCCCCACGGGAAGGGCCCGGCACGGAATACGAGGGGGGGGGGCGCCCCAGGCACACGGGGAGCCGCAAGCGGGGGACGCCCGCGCGGCACCGGCGCTCGCCCGCATCCCGCTGGCGCCCGCCCGCGAGGCAGGCGCCAGCCTGTCGCGCGCCTCTCCGCCGGCCGCCTCATGCAAGCCACCCCTCCCTGTCACCCGCCCCCCCCATCGTCCGCCGGGCGGACGCGGGGGGGTTGGACGCGGAACTTCCCTGACACGGAACACGGAATCCGCGATTCCTGGCCAATTTCGCCACGGTCTACGCGCCCGGGAGGCCGCTTTCGCCCGAGGGCGCCCCGGCGGCAGCGCGCGACCTGGGGAAACGCGGGCAGCCGGCGCGCCGCGGCCCCGCGCGCGGCGTAAACCGCGGCGTTTTTGGCCAGAAATCCGGATCCGCCCGCCGGGCGGGGTCGCGAACGGGGGGGCGCCTGGGCGCGGGACACGGGGCGCCCCGGCGCGAATTGCCCGCAGGAGAGCGGAAGGGGTGTACACCCGCGCCCGTCGGAGGCAAAGCGGACTAGGCCAGGTCGATCTCGGAATCCATCAGATCGAGCAGCTCCTGGCGAGAGTGAATGTCCGCCTTCACGTAGATGTGGCGAATGTGCGACTTGGCCGTGTTGAACGAGATGGACAGATCCTGCGCGATGTAGTCGATGGACCGCCCCCGCGCCAGCAAGTACAGCACGTCCCGCTCCCGCGGGGAGAGCCCGTAGCGCGCAGCCAAACTGTCGCAGCGCGCGGCATGGAGGCGCCAGACGGCCTCGGCCGCGTCCAGCGCTTCCGACGCGCCCGCCCCGAAAGCGCCCCCTCCCCGCCCATCGGCAGCCACGCTCCCGTCGGCGGCCGGGCCGTCGCCGAGCGCGGCGCTCCCAGGCGCATCTCCCCCGGAAACGTCCTCCCGCACGTCCGGCTCATCCCGGGCGCCCGCAGGCGCCCCCTCGATCCCGTCCGCGCCCGAGCCGCCGCGCTCCCCACCGCCCCCGACGCCCCGGCCAGTCGGCGCGCGCAGCGCGGCGCCGATGACCCGGTCGTTAAGCACGAGCATGGACACCACCAGCAACGCGAACACCATGGACACCGACACCATGCTGAGCGAGAAGACGCTCTCATCAGGCAGAGCCAAAAGACGCGACCCCAGGAACCACCCCACCGTAGTACCGAGCGCCGACGCGCCGCGCCCCAGCCCGAACACCCGCAAGGCGGGCAGGCTCGACTGGTAGGCGACATAGGCAAGCAGACACCAGATGACCAGGACGAAGCAGTTGTAGGCAATACCCACGAAATAGTTATTGAAGGCACCGTCCTGGTCGAGCAGCGGCGTCACCAGGATGCCGGCAGCCAGGAGAAGAATGGCCGGGTAGTACAGACAGCTGATGTCGAAGGAGCGACCTAGCAGCCCCACGATGAGGAACACGGCGCCAGCGAACACGGCACTGCCGAACACGATGAGCGACCCCTGCTCATCCAAGGTGGATGCCGGATCGCTCATGATGGAGAAGCCCCGAGCCACGCCCACCACCACGGAAAAGACGACTACCGCCGCCACCAGGCGCACGAAGAACCGCCCGACGCGAGGAGCGGACGCCCCCGGATCCTCCGGCCGCGACCCGCCCTCCGAGAGCTCGGCGCCAGTCATGGTGGTGAGCGCCGCGACCACCGGCAGGCACGCCGTGAACCCCAGGCCCAGCGGCTCGGGCAGCCCCACGGCCACGAAGTAGATGAGGCAGGCGAACACGAACGAGGCGGTGCTGTACATGACCACCTCACGCGGCGGCATCTTAGCGTACACGAGGCCGAAGCGCAGCACGATAAGCGAGGTGCCCACGCCCGTGAGGGCGCTCATCGCATAGAGCGGCGCGTTGTCCGCCGCACCCCCTGCGGAGGTGAGGTAGGTCCCCGCCGTGGCCACCGAGGCCAAAAGCGAGAAGGCGAGCACGATCCCCTTGCTCTCCACCAGCCGCCTGACGCGGCTCACAGCACACGAGAGCACGAGGAGCATCGTCGCCAGGGCCAAGGTCGACGCCAGGTAGGTGGCGAACACCGTGTCAGCCGCCTGCGCCTTGGGAGCGTCGCCGACCATGAGCACGCTCGAGTTGTAGGACACCCAGATCCACGCGTAGTAGATGCCAAAGCCCACCAGCTTGAGCGAGGGCCACTGCTGGTCGATGTCGATGCCGAGCCGTGTGGGAGACAGCACGCCGCCCGCCGTCACATCATCGTGGGAGCGGGCAGGAGGATCCTTCGGCGCACCGGTGACGGCGCTGTAGATACGCTGTACTATCTGGGGCATGGCAGCGGTCCTCACCTGATCGGTCGTCGCCTCGTTCAGCTCCCATTGTACTTCCTCCATACGTCCCTTCCCCCCTACAAGCGCCCTCTTCCCCCCGCGCCCTCCATGACGTCCTCGTCATCGGAGCAGGAGCCCGACTGCCGCCCGGCGCGCTCGGCGACGGCAACGCGCTCCCCGCCCTGCTGGCGCACGCCGCGGGGCAGCAGCGGGAACGTGATGGCGTGCACCGGGCACGCCTGCCCGCATTCCCCGCACTTCGTACACTCGTTGAGCGGCGCGGAGTCTTCGGGATGATGCAGGTCGATGCCCTCCGGGCAGGCCGCGGCGCACCGGCCGCAGCCGCTCGCGCCGTTGCAGGCCACGCATGCGCCCGCGTCCACGGATGGCCGGAACGTGCGGTTCAGGCGCGACGCGAGCGACAGGAGCGCCCCCAGGGGGCAGAAGCGATGGCACCACTTGCGCAGCACCAGCACCTCCACCACCAGGATGAGGGGAAACACCACCAGGGAAAGCGTCGTCTCGTTGAACTGGAGCAGGCGCCACAGCCCGATGAACGTGGCGATGGAAAGCCCCACAGGGCAGACCAGGCAGAACACGGGGAACCCGAAGGCCGCCGTGGTGAGCACGGTGGCGCCGAGCACCCAGTTGCGCGAGTCGCCCACGCCACCCCGGTCGGCGGGCGCCACGTCGAGCGCAGCCGCCGGATCGGCGCCACGCGCCACGGCGGGCGCGCCGGACGCGCTGGCCGCGGGAGCGGAATCGCCAGCCGCAGCCGCGAGGGCGTCGGACGCGGAATCGCCAGCCGCAGACGCGCCGTCCGTCGAGCGCCGGCGGCCGAAGACGCGCTGGATCAGCGGCACCGGGCAGGCCCAGGCGCAGAACGCCCGGCCGACGAGCACCGTGATCAGGAGCGCGATGCCGAGCCCCAGGAGCAGCGGCGGCACCACCGTCTTAGAGGCGATGGCGGCCTCGACCGCTCCCAGCGGGCAGAGCGCCGCCACGTCGGGCAGGCCCCAGGCAGACGGCGTGCCCGTTCCGGTGTGCAGGGCCAGGCCAACGCCCACCAGCCCCAAGACCCCGCATGCCGCGAGCGTCCGGGCCGTCGACATCCTCATCTTCACCGAACTCCCTCCCCTACGCCTGATGCGGCCTCAGGCGCCGCCGCGTCCAGCGGCTCCACCTTGATGCCACGGCGCGTGCCGCCGGCAAAGGCGCCGTAGACCAGGGCCGTGCACTCCAGCTCGCAACGCCCACAGCCGTTGCAGGCCGTCGCGTCCACCACCGGATGTCCGCCCGCGTTGAAGGAGAGCGCGCCGAAGCCGCAGGAATCCTGGCAGCTCGTGCACGTCTGAAGGTACGACAGGCAGCGATCGGGCTGAACCACGGCCACGCCCAGCTTGTCCACGGCGGGGTCGAAGGCCCCGAGCGCGCCGGTGGGACACGCCGCCTGGCACTTCCCGCAGAAGTCGCACCAGCCGCGATGGAAGTCCATCACCGGCGTACGCGCGCGGAGAAGGCCGTCCTCGACCTGCGCCAGGCCCACGGCCCCGGTAGGACACGCGCTGCGGCACCGGTCGCACTTGAGGCACGCGCCGAGGAGCGCGGCCTCGTCCTGCCCGCCGGGAGGGCGCAGCAGGTCTCCCTGGCCGGCGAAGGCCACCCCGACGCCGCCCACGCCCGCGCAGGCGGCCGTGGCGGCGCACAGGCCGAGAAACGCCCGGCGGGTAAGCGCAGCGCCCATGGCTAGGCGTCCGCCTCGGCCGTGTCCGCCTCGGCGGCGCGCCAGGGCGGCAGCACCTCGTCCACCGCCTCGCCCAGCCCCAGCGCCTGGGCCTGCTCGGCGACGAAGGCTTCCTCGGCAGCCAGGTATCCCCTGGTCACGAGCGCCACGCCGCGGTAGAACGCCGTCTGGGCGTGCTCCTCTACCGCATCGCACAGCGCCGGCAGCCAGTTGGCCTGGTGGTACGTGAAGAAGCTGCGCTGGAGGTCGGCCAGCTCGGCGGCGCGAGCCGCCTCCCCCGCCTCCAGCGCCTCGGCCATGCGCTCGGCCAGCAGGGCGGCAAACTGAAGTTCGAAGCCCAGGTGATCCTCGGGCGTCGTGTTGTCAGCCGGCAGCTCAAGCCCCTCGGCCCGGTAGTAGGCCAGGGCGCCGTCGCGCGCGTCCTGCATGAGGATGCGCTCCTCGCTCGTGAACACCGACTCGTAGGGCGGCGCCATGATCTTGTCATAGGTGCCGGCGCCAAGAAACACGTGGGCGTAGTCCACGGCCAGGGCCTGCGGCGTCGCGCGATCGCGGTGCCGCAGGTACTCGCGGATGATGCCAAGGCCGCGGGCCACGTCCGACCCGTCGTCCTCGACGGCCACCCCGGCCAGGGCCTCCACCTGATCGGCGGTGAGCTCGTAGAGGTAGAGGCTGGCCAGGAAGCGGTCGAACTCGGCGCGGGAGGCGTTGGCCTGCCGCAGGTCGGCGGCCAGCTCGGAGTCGATGATGGCGTCTCGCATGGTTGCTCCTTCGGGATTGCTAGATGGTCGCGCCAAACAGGCTCATGAGGGCAACGCTCGCCAGCCACATGAGCACGCGGAAGGCGACCGAGCCGATGAGGGCGCCCGCCGCGGCCACCACAGCCAGCTGCAGGGCGTTCTCCGGCTTCTTCATGCCCACGAATCCGCAGGCGGCCGGCACGACCCCGCCGCACAGGACGACCCCGACCCAGAAGGTGAGGGCCTCAGCGCCCAGGGCAGCGCCGGAGACGAGCCCGAAGGCGAGGGACAGCACCAGGGCGGCCGCGCCGCCGGCGACGGTCTCCTGCGCCGCGAAGGCGAGGGCCGGGGACTCCTCCTTCAGCGCCGCGCACAGGACGTACCACAGCGCCGTGCCGGTGGCGGCGGCGGTGCCCAGGTAGCCCAGGGGCAGCGTGACGGTGTTCCACGCCAGCTGGGAGGCCATCATGTAGGACGAGCCGCAGGAGTAGCTGAACACGACGGCCATGACCACCGCAGCCACGCCAAGCGCCTTGCGGGCCGCCTCCGACCCCTCGCGCTTGACGAGGGCGAGAAGCACCACGGCGACGATCACGTCGATGCCGAGGAGCAGGGCCTCCAGGAAGATGCCCGGGGCCGGATGCGCCAGCACCGCCATGATGCGGTCGACGTGGGTCAGGTGCGTGGCCGAGGCCAGGCCGCCCGCCACGATGAGCACGATGGCCACCACGATGGCGGGGACGGACGCCTTCTTGGTCAGCCCGCGGAAGGCGTCAAGCCCCGCGCAGGCGAGCAGCCACGCGCCCGCGCCCGACAGGCAGGTGAAAAGAACCAGCGACCATTGGATCTCCACGTTGGTCTCCTCTCTTCTAGTCCTCGACCGGGTAGGCCGCCGTCTGGTGGCCGCCACGCGGCTCGACGCGGTCGTACCACGTGCCGATCTTCTCGGTCATGATGTAGCGGGTGGCAGGCTTGTTGCCCGCGTCGCGCAGGACGTGGATGTCCTTCTCGTCGTACTTCGCCAGCTCCTTGGACACCTCCGAGTTCGGATCGTCCAGGTCGCCGTAGAAGCGGGCGCCAGCCGCGCAGCTCTTCACGCAGGCGGGCTGCTTGCCCTGGGAGGTGAGATGGCCGCACAGGGTGCACTTCTCCACGCAGCCCTCGGCCTCGTTCCAGGAGCGCACGCCGTAGGGGCAGGCCATCATGCAGTACTTGCAGCCGATGCACTGCTCCTTGTTCACCAGCACCACGTTGTCCTTGTCGCGGTAGCTCGCGCCGGTGGGGCACACCGACACGCAGGGGGCGTCCTCGCACTGCTGGCACATGGTCGGCAGCGCGTAGCGGGTCATGTCGGGGTACTCCCCCACCGGCCCCACGGTGAACACCTTGGACCAGCGCTGGCCCAGGGCCACGTCGTTCTCCATCTTGCAGGCGACCTCGCAGCCGAAGCAGCCGGTGCAGCGGTCGAGGTTCACCACAATGCAGTTATGCGCCATATTCATACACATCCTCGGTCGGGTCGCTGGGAGCGGGCATCCAAGCGTTGAACTGCTCGGGCTCGGTCCACACGCTCTTGAGAATCTCATCGTCGCTGGGGCTTACCTTCACCTGGAAGCCGCGCAGCGTGTAGGTGCCGTACTCCGGGTTATAGGGCGGGTCGTTCTTGGTGAGAACGTTGACGTTCATCACCTTGTAGGCCTGGGCCGGGTCGTCGGAGTCCAGCAGCTCAGGCGCCCAGAAGCGCTCCTGATAGACGACGCCCTTGGCGATGCCCGTCGTCACGCGGGCCACGCCGTGGGTCTTGCCGCGGCGGCTCTCGATGTTCACCCACTGGCCGTCGGCGATGCCGTACTTCTCGGCGTCCTCCGGGTGGATCCACATCTCGGGCACCGGGTAGATCTCGCGCAGGTAGGGGATGTTGCGCAGCGTGCCGTGGTGGTACATGGGCAGGCGGCCCTCCGTGAGCACAAGCGGGTACTCGGTGTCGGTCAGGGGCGACTCGGCCGGCTCCTCGTAGTAGGCCAAAGGCTCGTAGTCCGCAGAGGCCGGCTCCAGCACGAGCGGCTTCTCCTCGGCGCACTGGGCCCAGGGGGCGCCGGTGCGGCCCAGGATGATGTTGGACTCGCAGTACACCTCGAGCTTCTTGGAGGGGGTGCCGAAGCCCTTGGGCAGGCCGGTGGCGGGATCGGGCTTCAGGTAGACGCCGTAGGTGCGGTACTCGTCCTCCTCGGCCCACGTGATGACGCCCTCCTCGCAAGCCTCCTCCCAGGTCATGTCCAGCTTATTGAGGTGCTGGAGCTGCTTTTCGTACTCGTTCTTGTAGAACGGGGTGGTCATGCACGCCTCGGCGTCGAAGGCCTTGGCCGCATGCTCGTTGCCCAGCTCAGCGCACTTCTGCACGATGTTCGTCCAGATGATGCCCTCTTCCACCGTCTCGAACAGGTGGGTGACCGCCTGGCGCATGACGATGGTGTTGAGCTGCGGGATGGGAAGGTTGGTCTCCAGCCACTCGGTCGTGGGCAGGATGAGGTCGGCGCAGAGCACCGAGAAGGCGGTGGGGTACATGAAGGCGTGCACGATGTAGTCCACGTTCGGGGTGACCTCGTCGAGGCACGACGAGTTGCCCAACACCACGTGCTTGTTGCCCGAGCGCTCGATCCACATATGGATCTGGTAGGGATCGCCGTCGCGCATCATGTCGAACACGCCGGGGATGAACGCCATGTCCCAGCAGATGAGGCCCTTGTGCTCCAAGTAGCCGGCGCGCTTCATCACCTTTTCCTTCGACAGCAGGCGCGGGGTGTTGCCCAGCTGGTCCTTGCACGGGGCGGGCGCGAAGCTCTGGAGCATGGTGCCGGGCTTCTCGACGTTGCCCCTGAGGAACTCGAGGTTGAGGGCGCCCAGGGCGCTCTGCTGCGACTGGGCGTACTGGTCGATGGCCACGCCCTGCATGATGCCGGACTGGCCCTCGGGATCGGTGTAGATCTCCAGCGCGCGCTCGATCTGGTCGGCGTCGAGCCAGCAGACCTCGGCGCCCTTCTCGAGCGTCCACTCCTCGACGGACTGCTTGAGCAGCTCGCCGCCAGTGGGGCACTGCATGCCGTTGACCTCGTAGGTGCCGAACAGCGGGGCGGCGACGCCCTCGTTCATCGGGTACTGGACGACCACCGGCGCGTTCGCGGTCGGATCCCAGATGACGTAGTCCGCATCGGTGCCGGGCAGGCCTGCCTCGGTGGCCTTGAGGGTCAGACGCGTCTCGGGGTTGATGAGGTAGGGCATGTTCGTCCAGGCGCGGCAGAACTCCTCGTCGTACTTCTCGTTGTCGAGGATCCACTTCGTCCAGGTGAGCAGCAGCGCCACGTCGGTGCCGGGGCGGATGGGCAGCCACACGTCGGCCTTGGCGGCGTCGAGGGTGTAGCGCGGATCGATGACCACCGTCTTGAGGCCCTGGGGACGGGCACGCAGCTCCGCCAGCGCACGGCCGCCCGTGGCGACCGAGGAGTTAGACGGGTCGGTGCCCCACAGCACGAGCGAGGTCACCGGGCTGTCGACGTAGTAGTAGTCCCAGCCGTTGGAGTCCGAGAAGGACAGGTTGTTGGGCTTGCCGCGGCCGTAAGCCAGCAGCGCCGCGCCCATGCGGGGCAGGTAGCACTGGGCACAGCCAGGCTCCCACACGTTGGGGGTGTTGATGGCCTCACCGAAGCGCTTGATGTTGGAGAAGTGCGGGTTTCCGCCGCCGCCCGTGGAGACGGAGATGGACTCGGAGCCGTACTTGTCGGACATCTCGTTGATCTTGGTGGCCACCTCGGTGATGGCGTCCTCCCAGCTGATGCGCTCCCACTGGTTGCCGCCGCGCTCGCCCACGCGGCGCATGGGGTACTTGTTGCGGTTGGGGTGGTAGAGCGCCTGGATGCCCGCCAGGCCCTTGGCGCACACGCCGCCGCGGGACATGGGGCTTTCCGGGTTGCCCTCGATCTTGATGACGCGGCCGTCGCGCACGTGGGCGAGCACCGCGCAGTTGGCGATGCAGGCGCGGCACGAGGTCTTGTAGACCTTCTCCTCCCCTGCCGTCGCCGCGTGAGCGGGATCGGCCTCGACGAGGCTGCCAGCCGCGCTGATGCCGAGCGCAGCCACGGCCCCCATGGCTGCCGTGGACTTCAGGAACCCACGACGTGTCATGCTGGAATGGCTCATTAAGCTCCCTCCTTCTTGACTCTCTTCTGCACTGTATTCATTGGGATGGCCGTTAGCCGGCCAGGGCACGCAGGCGCAGGCCAGACTCGGTGGCATGCCAGCGACCGTCCCAAGAGATACCGTCAACGGTCTCAAGCTTCGATATGAAGTAGTTGGGGTAGATCTGCTTCGGCGAGAGAAGGGCCGGATGACCCGCCAGGGCCTCCTCCACCTCGGCGCGGGAGGCGCCCTCAGGCGCGGAGCAGAGGTCGAGCACGCGCCCGTAGGCGTCGGCGTAGCCGGCCGGCTCCTCCTCAAGGAGGGCGGCCAGGCGACGAGACGGCTCGAACTCGTCAAGCACCGCGCGACCTGCCTCGGTGATGACCAGCAGGTGGTCGACCGGCTGGTCAGGGAGGGAGGCCGGGGCAGGCGCGGGCGCGGGGTCGGCAGGGGCCGGGATCGAGGCAGGCTCGAAGCCGGCTGAGGGGGCAGGTTCGTCGGAAGCGGGGCCCGGCACGACGGCGGGCTCGGCGATGGGGATGGCCCGCACGCCGCCGGACTTCTCCAGGAGGTCGAACAGCACGTAGGCGTTCTGGGTGGAGAGCCCCCTGACGGGCAGGGCATCCACGGCGTCGGCGGCCTCGCGATAGGGCGTCGGCTCGGGTACCGCCCGCAGGCAGGCGAGCAGCGGCAGCGTGTTGGCGTGGTTGGCGGTGACGCAGGCCCTCACGCGCTGGACGGCCTCCTCGAAGGAAGCAGGCTCGTCGGCGAGGTCGGCGGCCAGCGCTTCGGCGACGCGTACGTCAGCCGCGGCCAGCGCGGCGTCCGGATTGGAATTCCCCATGATTCCCCTCCTCGGTCTCGTTCGTGCGAAAACGACTCTACCGAAGAGGCGGGGCGTCCCGAAACGTCCGTAATGGGCGAAACCTCAGCCAAGGCGCGCCTCGCCAACCATGGGTGATAACGCTATCGTTTCCCCAGGTGAACGCCCTCATCGTGCATTGCAGGAGACGCCATCGCGTAGGACGGGCCATCACCCGTCCTCGCGGGAGCGAGACGGAGAGCCGGCGGAAGCCGAGGATCAGGCGCAGGACGCGAGGGGCCCGCGCTCAGGCGACGCGAGGGAGCCGGGTGGGGGGGCGAATCCGCGATTCCTGGCCAATTTCGCCGCGGTTTACGCGCCCGGAGGGGACACCCGAGCCCGAGGGCGCCCCGGCGGCAGCGCGCGACCTGGGGAAACGCCGGCAGCCGGCGCGCCGCGGCCCCGCGCACGGCGTAAACCACGGTGTTTTTGGCCAGAAACCCGGATCCGCCCGCCGGGCGGGCGCGCCCGGGTGCGGAGGCGCCCGCGCGATAGCTCCGCCCCGCACCCCGCCGGCGCCCGCCCGCACCCTGCCGACACCCGGCCTGGCACCTCCCGCCAGGCCGTTTCCACCCCGATGCCCCGCCTCGGCGCGCCGACCTACAGGTGCCGCAGGTTGGTGCGGTAGGCGCGAAGGCGCTCCTCGCCGATGTCGGCGACGATGGCGGTCAGGGCGTCGATGAGCTGCTCACGCTGGCGGGGCAGCTGCCCCTGGAGCATCACGGGGTTAGAGGCACCCAGCATGGCGAAGGTGACGGGAATGCGCAGGCCGGCGACGAGCTCGCGAATTTCCTCGTACTTCTCCACCTCCGCCTCCTCCGTCCAGCGGCCGGCTTGCATCTCGCGGTACAGGGCTGACGTGGGGTAGACGGTGAGCATGTTCGCGCCGATGAGCCAGGGATTCGCCTGGTTGCACACCGCCGCCGTGGCGCGGGCGCCCTCAAGGCCGCGCCCCCGCCCGGAGATGCCCGCAAGGTAGAAGAACGCGTAGCGGATGCCGGCCTCGTCGAGCCGCCGGCACTGGGTCACGATGTCTTGGGCGCCATAGCCCTTGTCCATGAAGGCCAGCGCCGCGTCGTCGCCCGTCTCAATGCCCAGCGTGAGTCCGTCGAACCCCGCCGCGCGCAGGGTCCGCAGCTCCTCGTCGGTCTTCGCCGTCACGTCAGTCACGCGCGCGAAGCAGCCGATGCTCTCGCAGCTGGGAAAGGAGCGCCGCACGAGCTCCGCTATCTTCCGCAGCCGCGCCGCCTTCAGCGCGAAGGGGTTCGCGCCGGCCAGGAACACACGGCTGACCTGCGCAGGCTCGCGCTCGAAGAGACGTTCTTCCGCCTTTCGCAGCGGATCATGATACCAGGTCTGCGCCTCGAGCAGGTCAGCCTCGATGTCATCGAGGGGCGAGGGACGGAACTTGAACGGCAGATCCTCGTACAAGGTGCAGAACTTGCAGCGCCGGTGGGTGCAGCCCGCCGTGGCCTCGATGATGAGCGAGCCGGCCTCGTAGGGCGGCCGCCAGATGGTTCCCGTGTAGTGCATGGGGCTCCTTTCGCCGTGATTTTCACCAGCTAGGATGCCGCTATGGTGCTTGCAGTACCAGTACCGATCTTTTATGTTGGTAGTCACCAAAATTGCACTATTACTACTCACCAGGGAGAACCATGGCTGATAACAAGTTCACCGACAAGCGCGCGCTCGCCCGCTGCGAATCCATGAGCCGCATGCAAGCCGTACTCGGCGGCAAATGGAAGATCCTCATCCTCTGGTACATCGCCACCTACGAGGTGCAGCGCTTCGGCGAGCTGATGCGGCGTATCGAGGGCATCTCGCAGTCCACGCTGACCAAGCAGCTGCGCGAGCTTGAGGCCGACGACCTGGTGCATCGCGAGATCTACCGCGAGATTCCACCTCGCGTGGAGTACTCGCTGACCGATCTGGGCGCGAGCTTCATTCCCATCCTGAACGCCATGGTACTCTGGAGCCAGCGCTGGCTCTGCGATGAGGCGTAGCCCCTCAAAGAAGTGACGGAGACGCGCTACCAAACAGGTCAGGGTGGCGGGCGCGTGCGAGACGCGCCCGCCCTCGAAGGGGCCAAGCAACAAGAGGGGCCGCCCGAAGGCGACCCCTGAGTTAGTGGTCGGGATGACAGGATTTGAACCTGCGGCCTCTGCGTCCCGAACGCAGCGCTCTACCAAGCTGAGCCACATCCCGAAAGGCTGTCTCATCGACAGCGCTCGATATGATACCACACCCGCCTGAATTGGCAACGATGAACTTGTCAGCGGCCGCAGATAGGCGCGATGGAGTTATACTCAATTGAGAACATATAGCACGCGACGCCCCGAGCGGGCAGCGCAGGCAGCGCGCTCGCCGACGAAGGAGACCCCATGACGCAGAGCACCAGCCCCTCCTCCCCCTGGAACGACGCCTGGAAAGAGCGCCAGAGGCTGCGGCGCGCGCCCGATGACGCCGCGTTCTGGGACGAGCGCTCCAAGACCTTCGCCACCAAGGACGCCCCGAGCCTCTACGTGGATCGCTTCCTGGAGCTGGCCGCCGTCCGCCCCGGCGAGTCCGTCTTCGACATGGGCTGCGGCACGGGCGCGCTCGCGCTGCCCCTGGCGGCGGCCGGCCACCCGGTGACCGCGGCCGACTTCTCCGCCGGCATGCTGGGCGTCATGGACGACCTGGCGGCCGAGCGGGGCGTCACGGGCATCAAGGCCCTGCAGATGAGCTGGGAGGCCGATTGGGCGGCCCACGGCGTGGGCCCACGCAGCCACGACGTGTGCGTGGCGTCGCGCTCCATCGCCACGAGCGACTTGGAGGACTCGCTGCTCAAGCTCACTGCCGTGGCGCGTCGCCGCGTGGGCATCACCCTCACGGCCGACGCCTCGCCGCGGGTGGACAGCCGGGCGCTGCGAGCGGCCGAGCTGCCCCACCAGCCAGGCGAGGACTTCCAGTTCGCCTTCAACATCCTCGTCGACCATGGGCTGCGCCCCGAGGTGGCCTACATCTCCAGCGAGCGCGACGCGACCTACGCCACGCCCCAGGCAGCCCGCGACGACTACGAGGCCATGGTGCGCAGCGCCCTCAGCAGCGACAGCTCCCCCGCCGAGGAGGAGGCCGCCCTCGCGCACCTGCGCACCTGGCTCGATGATCAGCTGATTCCCAACGAGCACGCCGGCCAACCCGACCGCAAGGGCGTCCCCGAGGGCGCCTGGCGCCTCCGCGAGCCCCGCGTCACCACCTGGGCCTTCCTTGCCTGGAACGTCTAAGCCGCGCCCTTGCCCCGGAAGGCCTTCGTCCGCTGGATGAGAATGGCCCCCACCAGGAACGGCAGCCAGAATACGATGCCGCGGTATACCATGACAACCGCGATGCCCGTGGCCTGGCTGATGCCGAACAGCGTGAACGCCACGAGCACCGCCGCCTCCACCACGCCCACGCCCTGGGGCGTGAACGAGATCATGGCGAAGAGCGTGGCCACCACATAGCCGCAGACGAGCGGCTCGATGGCCTGCACGCCGAAGGCCACGCCGGTCAGCGCGAAGCAGCCCAGCTCAAAGGTGCTCGCCAGGATGGAGAAGCCGAAGGCCGCCGCGGTCTTGCGGGGGTTCTGCACGATGAGGCCCGACGCCTCGGAGAACGACCGCACCGTGCGATCAGCCCAGCCGTCGATGGGTCCCTTCTTGAACTTGCGCAGCACGCGGTCGGCCAGGCGCTCGATGGGCGTGAGCACGCGAATGACCAGCTCGGGGCGCTTACCGCCCACGATCATCACCGTGACGAGCACGCTCACCAGCAGCACGGCCAGAAGCCCCACCAAAAGCCATCCCGGCTGCAGACCCACCGTCACGCTGAGCAGGCCGAACCCGATGAGCATGATGACCACGAAGCCCGTGTCGATGGTGACCTGCATGAGCAGCGCCGCGCTCGTGGCACGCCCCGCGGGAATGCCGCGCTTGGCGGCGTCGTCCACCACGAGCGTCATGCCCGCCAAGTTGAGCGAAGGCGCCACCGTGTTCATGAAGAAGGTGCCGAAGACGAGCTTGATGGACTCGCGAAAGCGGAAGCCCTCGCTCACGGCATGGAAGCAGTAGATGTAGGCCCAGCCCTGAGCGAAGTACTTGCCCAGCTGGGAGACGACGGCCAGTGCCAGGAACACCGGCGCGCCCTTGCGCACCGTGTCGGCCAGCTCCACCAGCTGATCGCCGCGCAGGAAGATAACGGCCAGCACGATGACGAGCACGCCACCGGCTAGGATCTTGCTCAGGCTCGAGCGCGAACTCTTCTCGACGCTCTGCTCGGGCGGCTCAGGGGTCATGGCGGGATTATCGCTCATCGCCATCCCTCCCGTCTACGAAGGCCTCCAAGTCGGCATGGAGCAGCCAGTCGCGCTCGGCCGCGGTAGCCGCGTCGGTGCGCAGGAACAGGAACCCGTAGGCCCCCACAGCCTGCACGTCGAAGGGCACGAGCGCCAGCACGTCGGTGAAATGGGAGGCCAGGGCCTCGTAGTCGAAGGGACGCGTCAGATCCGCGTCGGGCGCCGGGGTCAGCAGCGACAGGGAGAACACGTCCCCCGGATGCGCGGCGTAGAGCGCCGGCAGATCAGGATCGTCCCCCTCCAGGAAGGCCTGGTAGGTGCGCAGGCCCACCGCGTAGTAGGCCACGTCCGTGCCGCCGAGCCCCGCGAAACGCAGCGGGTTGAACTCGATGGGGGCGATGACGTCGCCGTCGATGCGCAGCTCCACATGCACGGGGAACGACCGGGCGCCCACCAGGGCGTTCACCTGGTCCAACCATGCGGTCAGGCGCGGGGCCAGCCCCTCGACAAGAGCGGCGTCGGTGAGGTACAGCCGATCCGAGGTGTCTTCCGGCCCGGCGAAGTCATGGCGCAGCACGTTGAGCACATGGGCGTGCCCATCCTCGTCGAAGTAGGCGTCGAGCGCATACTCGGTGCCCGCGAGGTAGCCCTCCACGAGGTAGGTCTGGGAGCCGACGACGTCCTCAGGGTAGCGGGCGTGCCACTCGCCCTCATGGCGCGCGATGCCGGCCACGGCGGCGGCCCAGTCGTCACGCTCCTCGATGACGTAGACGCCCATGGAGCAGAAGCCCACCGCGGGCTTGAGCACCACCGGCAACGGCAGGTCGTCCACGTTGACGGCCTCCAGCTCGCAACGGTCGAGGGTGACGCAGAACAGCCCCGGGCACAGCGGCGCCAGCCTCTCGCGCATAGCCGCCTTGTCCTTGAACAGGCGGATGGCATCGGAAAGCGCCTTGTTCGACGTGTGGCCGAGAATCCAGGCCAGGGCGTTCTCGGAGTTGGTATAGACCCGCTCGCCCGCGTCGATGCGCCGAGTGGCCTCCGCGTCATCCACCAGATTGAGGGGCATCTTGGCCCCAGCGGAGAGCGCGCGGGAGAAGTCGTTGGCGAGCACCGGGTGCTGCGACTGCCCGAGCCACTGCGCCAAGGGTCGCGAGGCGTAGGGCGCGTCGAGGATGATCATGGGCGCTTCTCTTTCCGGCATAGACACCCGCCCGTGGGCGGCCAACGGGCCTAAGTATACCCCGGCCCTCCGCGTTTCACGAAACCACCGCCCTATTTTCCGCCCGGCGTTCCCCACTTGTTTCTCCCCGGGGCGCGCCGGCGGGCATCGACGGCCCCAAACGGCGCCGGGCAGCAAATCAGCCTTCAGAGAGCGAGAAAGCGCGGCTTTGCATGATTTTGCGCCAGGAGAAGCGCCTTTCTTCCCCGCAGACGCCCGTGCGGACGACGGCGACCCGGGCAAACGCAACTCGCCCCCTCGCGAGGGCGCGCCAAGATCATGCAAAGCCGCACTTTCTCGCAGAAATCCGCCCGAATTCGCGCCCGCAACAAAAGGGGCTCCCGCCTGTGCAGCGGGAGCCCCAAAAGGCCGCAGGCGCGGAAGCCGCCCAGAGGCGCGCCGCCCCGAGCAGCCACGACGCCTAGTGGCGGAAGTGGCGGTGGCCGGTGAACACCATGGCCACGCCCTGCTCGTCAGCCGCGGTGATGACCTCCTCGTCGCGGATGGAGCCGCCCGGCTGGATGACGGCGGTCACGCCGGCCTGGGCCAGCACGTCGAAGCCGTCGCGGAACGGGAAGAACGCATCAGAGGCGGCCACGGCGCCGCGAGCCTTCTCCCCCGCCTGCTCAACGGCGATGCGCGCGGAGTTCACGCGGTTAGGCTGGCCGCCGCCGGCCCCCACGGACGCGTGGTCCTTGGCGATGAGGATGGCGTTGGACTTCACCGACTTGCACGCCTTCCACGCGAAGACGAGCTCGGCCATCTCCTCGTCGGTGGGCTTGCGCTTGGTGGGACAGGTGAACGCGGCCACGTCCTCGGCCACGGAGTCGGAGTCCTGGCAGAGCAGGCCGCCCTCGACGGAGCGGAACTCCACCTCGCCGCCGGCCGGGTTGACCCCGCCCGTGGACAGCAGGCGCGCGTTCTTCTTGGCCTTGTACATCTCCAGCGCGTCGCCGGAGAACTCGGGCGCGATGATGGCCTCCACGAACTGCTTGTTCTCGAAGATGGCCACCACGGTGTCGGAGGTGACGGGGCGGTTGAACGCCATGACGCCGCCGTAGGCGCTCACCGGGTCGCACTCATGGGCGCGCTGGTAGGCGATGGTGACATCAGCGTCCTCGCACACGCCGCAGGGGGTCAGGTGCTTGACGATGACGCAGGCCGGCCCCTCGTACTCGCGCACGGCACTCCAGGCGGCATCGAGGTCGAGGTAGTTGTTGTAGGACAGCTCCTTGCCCTGATGCTGGGCGGCATGGGCCAGCGAATGCTCGGCGCCGCGGTAGTCGTCGCGGGCGTAGAAGGCGGCGGACTGGTGCGGGTTCTCGCCGTAGCGCAGGTCCTGGCGCTTGGTGAGGCGCACGGCCAGCTCGGCGGGGAACTGCGCGTCGTCCAGCTGCGCGCCCATCCAGGCGGCGATGGCGCCGTCGTAGGCCGCCGTGGTCTGGAACACCTTGAGCGCCAGCTTGGCGCGGGTATCGCGCGTGGTGGCGCCATCGTTGGCGCGCATCTCGCCGAGGATGGCGTCGTAGCTGGCCGGCTCGGTTACCACGGCCACGGACTCGAAGTTCTTGGCGGCGGAGCGCAGCATAGAGGGCCCGCCGATGTCGATGTTCTCGATGCAGGTGCCGAAGTCGGCACCCGAGGCCACCGTCTTCTCGAAGGCGTAGAGGTTCACGACCACCATGTCGATCATCTCGATGCCGTGCTCGGCCGCCTGGGCCATGTGGTCGGCATTGTCGCGCTTGGCGAGCAGGCCGCCGTGCACCTTGGGATGCAGCGTCTTCACGCGGCCGTCCATCATCTCGGGAAACTGCGTCACGTCGTCGATGGGGGTGACAGGCACGCCCGCCTCGGCGATGGCACGCGCGGTGCCGCCGGTGGAGATGATCTCCGCGCCGAACTCGTCGACGAGGGCGCGCGCGAAGTCCACGATGCCGGTCTTGTCGGTCACCGACATCAGCACGCGCTTAACTTGAGGATTGCTCATATGGTCTTACATCCTTTCCTTCCGGGAATCCCTACCCGCTAAGCATACCAGCCGCAGCGGGCGGGCAGCGCCAGAAGCCGGCGCGCCCCGGCCGGAGGGCCGGGGCGCGATATGGGCGCGAAATGGCAGAGGGCGGGCGGGGACGGCGGGGAGCGCGGGAAGCCGACGACCGCATCCTGGTGAGAGAGCCACGCGGTCACCGCCAGAAAAAGGCGCATTTGTGGCACTAATCGTCAGTTTGGTACGGTGCGAGGGGCCTCGCGGGCGGCTGGAGCGTGAATCGACGGGCTCCTCGTGGACAAAACCCCAGGTCGGGAAGATTGCCAACCAGCCCTACGCCCACCCCAACCGTACCAAACTGACGATCTGTGCCATTTTCGGCGAGAAAAGCGGCAGCGGCACCTGGCCCGACCGGCCCCGAGCGCGCAAGGGGCCGCGACCCAACCGAGTCGCGGCCCCTTGCGTCGTAAGCCCCTCGCCGTCCGGCGTCCGACGGTGCGCGCCCTAGCGCCCGAGACTCGCCTCGTGGCGGTCGCGTGCCTCCTGGGAGTAGCGGTCGCGATAGCGCACGTCCACCAGCTCGGCGACGATGGCGATAGCCAGCTCAGCCGGCGTCTTGGCGCCGAACTTCAGGCCGATGGGCCGCTTGATGCGCCCCCAGTCCTCCTCGGTGACCCCCGCGCCGATAACCAGATCGTGTACCGTGGAGTTCTTGCCCGCGCAGCCCATCATGCCGATGTAGCGCGCACCGGCCTGCACGGCCCACACGCAGCCCTCGGGATCGAACATATGCCCGCGCGTGAGCACGCACACATAGTCGCCCGCATCGCCGGACAGGTTGGCCAACTCGTCGAAGTTGCCGCCGTGAAGCAGGACGCGCTCGGCCGCAGGGAAGCGCTCCTCGTTGAGGTAGGCCGGGTCGTAGTCCACCGCCACCACGTGAAAGCCCACGTGGTCGGCGAGCGCCGCCACCTCGGCCGCGGCATCGGACGCGCCCAGCAGCACCACGCGCACCTGGTCGAACAGCGGCATGCTCACCCAGGTGAGACCGTCGAACTGCTCGTTGTGCATCGACGGCCCGCGCGTCACGTCCTTCATCTGGAACACGTCGCGGGCAGACGGCTCGCGCGAAGCGACGATCTCCTTGGCGTCGTTGCAGAAGAACACGAGCGGCTCGCCATCGGCCGACCCCTGCTCGCCGTACTTCTTGGTGACCTCGTTGTCGACGTTGCCCACCGCCGCAGCCGGGTCGTACACCACCTTGAAGCCGAGCCACGCCAGGTCACCCTCGTCGAGCGCGCGCAGCGCCCGTCGGAAGGTAGGCGCGTCGGCCGCCGTCAAGCTGGCGGCGATAGCGTCAAGCGCCTTCGGCCCTCCATGAGGATTGCCCGCCGACGCCTCGGCGGAAAAAACCGGGAAGTCGGCCGTCGCAAGCGTCGGCGCGCGCCCGGCCTCCAGATCGTCAGCGATACGCTCAAGCGTCGCTCTGTCCATCTCGCACCCCCATCCGGCGCCCCTTGCGCCCTCGGAAATCACTGACCGTATTATAGCGCAACGAGAATAAACGAGCACAACCTCCGATCGACCGCCAACCCGACGTCTCCCCCGCTTTCCCCAAGCAAGGTGCTAGCATGCGCGCGCGGATAGGCGGTGCTGCATCCTGGCGTTTACCAAGGAGGCAGTATGGTTACAGGGACGGAGCTCTTGGCCTTTTGTCTGGTGATCGTTGCGGTGATTGAATTGGTCTTGCGTTATCGCCAACGAAAAAGCCGCCCCTTAGCTAAAGAGCGGCTCTTCATCACATTAGTCACGGTAATGTGAAGCAGCCGCCCGAGGCAACGGGCAACCGCTTATCCGCATTATACGGCCTTCATCGCATGGTTTCAAGCGCCGGTGACGCGTCTAGCCCGCAATACGCACCCTGCGATCGTCCCCCAGGGTCATGCGCCCCTCGGCGATGATGCGCAGCACCTCGGGATACAGGCGATGCTCCACCTCGTGGATGGCGGCCTCCAGATCGTCGAGCGACCACCCCTCCTCCACGCGCACCGGCTCCTGGGCCACGATGGGCCCCTTGTCGTAGTCCTCGTTGGCCAGGTGCACGGTAACGCCGGTCACCTTGACGCCCGCCGCGTAGGCGTCTGCGATGGCGTGCGCGCCCTTGAACGAGGGCAGCAGCGCCGGGTGCAGGTTAAGCACGCGATCGGGGAAGGCGTCGAGCATCACCGGGGTGAGCTTGCGCATGTAGCCGGCCATCACCACGTACTCGGCACCGGCGGCATGCAGCGTGCGCGCGATGAGCGCGTCGGCGGCCTCCGGATCGGCGTACGCGTCGCGGTTGAGCACCGTCACGGGAATGCCCGCCGCCTGCGCGCGCTCGATGCCGTAGGCGTCGGGCCGCGACGACACGGCCGCCACGATGTCCACCGGCAGCCCCGCAGCCGCGGCGTCGATGATGGCCTGGAGGTTGGTCCCGTTGCCCGAGAGCAGCACGCCGATCTTCAGGTTAGGCGCCATAGAGGCTCCCCTCGCTCTCGTAGCGCACCACGCCGGAGCCAGCGGCCACAGAGCCCACGCGGTACGGCGTCTCGCCGGCGGCGACCAGCGCGTCGCGTACCTCGTCGGCGCGAGCCGGATCCACGATGAGCACCAGGCCCAAGCCCATGTTGAACGTCTTGAGCGCCTCGGCCTCGCTCAGGCGCGCAGCGTCGCACACATGGCGCACCACGGGCGGCACAGGCCAGCTGCCCAGCTCCACCACGGCATCGCACGCTTCGGGCAGCGCGCGGTTGAGGTTCTCGGTGATGCCGCCGCCAGTGATGTGGGCGAGCGCGCGCACGGCGTCCGGGCAGGCGTCGAGCACGGCGCGCACCGGCTTCACGTAGATGCGTGTAGGCGCGAGCAGCGCCTCGGCCACCGACTGGCCGCCGAGCGCCTCCACCGGCACCGACAGCTCCTCGGCCGTGCGACCCTCGACGCACACCTTGCGCGCAAGCGAGTAGCCGTTGGAGTGCAGGCCGCTCGAGGCCAGGCCCACCAGCACGTCGCCCTCGCGCACGGACTGGGGGTCGAGCATCTTCGGACGATCCACCAGACCTACGCAGAAACCGGACAGGTCGTAGTCGTCAGGATCCATCACGCCGGGGTGCTCGGCCATCTCGCCGCCGATGAGCGCGCAGCCGGCCTGGCGGCAGCCCTCGCTGATGCCGCCCACGATCTTCGCCATGGCGTCGGCGTCCAGCTTGCCCACGGCAACGTAGTCCAGGAAGAACAGCGGTTCGGCACCCGTGGCCAAGATGTCGTTGGCGCACATGGCCACCAGGTCGATGCCCACGGTGTCGTGCTTGCCCACCAGCTGCGCCAGCTTGAGCTTGGTGCCCACGCCGTCGGTGCCGCTCACCAGCAGCGGGTCGTCCATGGCCTTGGCCGCAGCCAGGGAGAACAGCCCCCCGAAGCCGCCGATATCACCCACGACCTCCGGGCGGTAGGTGGAGTGCACGACGCCCTTGATGGCGTCCACCGCGCGGGCGCCTTCCTCGATGTCCACGCCGGCCTGGGCGTAGGTTACCTGCTCCTCAGCCATCTTGTCCGTCCTTCCCCGTTCTCTCGATTGATCCGCGCCGCGCGATGGCGGCACCGAAATGCCTCGGCCCCGGCAGGGGCCCTTCACGCCGCCGCGGCTCGAAGGGCCGCGGGCGCCCGCCAGCCGCCTGCGCTTACGAGACGCGCTCCGCGGCGGCGTCGTTGGTGGCGGCCACGTCATCGCCGTCCACCTCAGGCGCCATGGACGGAGCCGCCGAGGCCACGGACAGCGGCAGGAACTCGTCCACGTAGCAGAAGGTGATGTAGCGGTTCTTGTTGTTAGCTCCGTCGCAGGTGGAGAACGCGAACACCTTGGTGATGTCGGCCGCCGCCGGCGCCGCCGGATCGGGCGTCACGATGGACTGCGCGATGCGATCCTGCACGTAGGCGGTCAGCTCCTCAGGCGTCTCGAAGTTGGGGATCACGATGTCGGTGCTCGTCCCCGGCACGTGGTCGAGGGCGAAGGACTTGAGCAGGTAGTTGCCCTCCGGCGTCAGCAGGTACACGGTGCGGTGCTCGTTGAATACCGCGTTGTCCTTCATCTGGTTGAAGAAGGCGAACATCGAGCCGTTGCGCATGTTATGGCCGTAGATGATGTTCACCGAGTCGGTGAAGTCGGGGTTGTTCTCGCCCGAGAGCATGACGCAGCCGTACTCGGCGCCGAACTCGCCAGTGGAGGAGTTGGCGAAGTTGTGGTGCAGGTAGTACTCGCTGTCGCCGGCCTTGTGGGCCACGGGGTAGTTGATGGGGGTACCGGGGATGTAGACCCAGGCCACCACCTCCGGGTTGATGGCGCGCAGGGCGTCCCAGTCCACGCGGAAGTCGGCCAGGGTGGCCGCCCGCGGGTCAGCCGGCTCCTCGAAGGCCACGTCCACGATGTCGTCGTAGGCCTTCTGCCCGTTCCAGTAGGTGTAGATGAGGTAGCCCAGCACGCTCAGGGAGCCGATGAGCACCACCAGCGCCAGCCAGAACACCACGCGCCAGGGGCCCCGGCGCTTCTTGCGGGCGCGCTCCTTGGTGGCCTCGCGAGATACGTCCATCGATGCGTCGTTGCGGTGACCTCGTGCCACGGCACCGTCCTTTCCCTCTGCGGCCCTTCCCCTTGGGCCGCGGCCGCCCCTGCGGCGGCCTCGTGCCTTTAACCCCACCATAATAGGGAACGCCCCCAATAATGGGGGCGTGAACTGCGTCGTCTACGCAATTTTCACCACCGGCGGCGTCAGCGCCGCGCGCCGCGACGCAACCGAGCCCGGGGCGTCCGACGCCGGCCCCGGTTACTTCTTCATCTCGTCGATGAAGCCCTTGGCGATGAACGCCACGATAACGAGCACGACGATGGCGACGATGATCCAGATCGCCTGCATGGGAACGTGGAAGCCGAACAAGTCCATGGAGGGTACCCCTTGTCTACGGGACGCGCGCCTGGCGCGCCGCATGGGCCGAAACTACGATAACCCCATTATCGTACCGCGAACCACCCCCGCCGCGCAAGGCACGCCGGCCCAAGGGAGGCGGGGCCGGGGGGGGGAACGCCCCGCTCGCCGTCCCGCGCCTCCCCCCCCGGTTCGCCTCGGCGGGAAGATCGGGCTGCGCGCGCGTCGCCTTCCCGCACGCAGAGGCGCCGCACGCCGGATACCCTCCGACGCGCGGCGCCTCTTCCCTAGTTGTCCTGGGCGAGCTTGCGGTAGAGCAGCTTGAAGGCCAGCGCGCCCGCCACCGTCCAGGCGAGGGTGACGGCCACGGGAGCCAGGGCGTCGGCCGACATCAGGTTGCCCTCTATCATGAGCAGCAGCAGATCGCAGACACCGCCGAGCGGGGTGAGGCCGGCCACGAACTCAGCCTCCGGGGCGAACGTCGTGAACAGCGGCACCAGGCTGATCACCAGAATGGGCATGCTGTACAGGCCGGCGGTCATCTGGTCGCGCGCAGCCAGTCCGAGCACCAGGCCCAGCAGGATGATGGGCACCGACCCCACGGCCGCAAACGCGATGAACCCGCCGAAGAACTGCCAGCTCACGCCCGTGAGGGCGAAGCACGCCACCGCCACCACCAGGATGGCCGCCAGGCTGACGAGCCCCTTGGCCAGCGCCACCTGGCCCGCGCTCACGTTGGCCAGCATGAGGGTGCGCAGCGTATGCTTCTCCTTCTCCTCGGCGATGCCGTAGACGAGCACGGTGGCGCCCACCACGCCCACGCTCATGCAGAGCGCGATGACGAGGAAGATGCCGTCGACGATCAGGCGCATCGCCGGGTCGGACTCGCCGGCGGCCAAGGCGTCGCGAAACGAGAAGCGGTAGAACAGGGTGAGGGCCACCGGCATGATGACGGCCACCACCATGGTGGGGTTCTTGAGCAGGTCGCGCGCGTCCTTGTCAAGCAGCGCGCCAAGCTTGCGCATCGAGGCTTCCACGTTAGAACTCCCTTCCGGTCACCTCGAGGAACACTTCCTCGAGGTTAGGCTCGTCAGAATGAATGGACACCAGCTCGCCGGCGCGTATCAGCTCGTCGATGAGGGCGGCTCCGGCGGCATCCTTAGCCGCCTCGAAGGCGCCGCGGGTGCGCGTGCGGATGACGACGCGGTTGCGAGCATAGCGCAACTTCAGGTCATCAGGCGCATCGCAGGCCGCGATAGCCCCGTCGTTCAAGATGGCCACCCGGTCGCACACCGTCTCGGCCTCGGCCATATCGTGCGTGGTGATGAACACGGTAGTACCGCGCTCCTTCAGCTCGCCGAGCATCTTGTGAACCTCGGCGCGAGCCGCCGGGTCAAGACCGCTCGTGGGCTCATCCAGGAACAGCAGCTCCGGCTGATGCACGAGCGCCGCGGCCAAGGCCGCCCGCTGGCGCATGCCCTTCGAGCAGTTCTTGATGAGCGTCTTGCCCGATTCGGCCAGCCCCATGCGCTCGAGCAGGTACGGCACGCGACCGTGGCTCACGCCGCGCGTCCGGGCGTAGAACCGCAGGTTGTCGGCGATGCTCATGCGCTCGTACAGCGCGCTCGTGTCCGAGAGGATGCCGATGCGCTCATAGTCGGCGGGGCTCGCCTTCTCGATGGGACGACCCAGCAGGCTGATGCGCCCGGCGTCCTTCACGAGCTGGCGGGTGAGCAGCTTGATGGTGGTGGTCTTGCCCGCGCCCGACGGCCCGAGGAAGCCGAAGGTCTGCCCGCGCGGAATGGCGAAGGTGAGGTTATCGAGGACGCGCTTGTCCTTGAACGAGAGGCTCACCGCCTCCATGGAGAGAATGCTCGCAGCCATGGCGCCCCTCCTACTCGGCCGCCGCGACCGGGACAGCCGCGCAGGCGGCCTCCAGGGCGTCGATCCGCGCGTTGGCGCGGCGGAGGGCGAAGTCGTGGCTCACATGGGATGCGAGCAGAATGAGGAAGGCGATCGCAAGGGCGAGGACGAGGATGCTCAAGGCGTGGGTGGTGATCATGGTGATGCTCTTTCTCGTGCGGGGCGCTTTGGGCGGCGCCGGTTGACTCAACACGGCCCATGATGCCCAGCAGGCCCCTGACCTGCAATAACTCCCGAATGACAGGAGCACTCCCCGCACGAGAGGAGCGCAGCGGCGCACGAGTGGAGCACGAAGGGCACGAGGGGAGCACGCCCGACGCGGCCCTCCGAGAAACGCTACCTCCAGCGGAAGCGCTCGCGCATCTCCTCCGCCCGGCCCTTCGACAGCGGCAGCGACGAGTGGTGCGCGTCGGAGAGCACGAGGTTGTAGGTGTTGCGCGTGTAGCGCTCCACCTTCGCCACCTTCTGCACGTTCACGATGTAGGAGCGATGGCAGCGGAAGAACCCGAAGCGCTCGAGTTCAACCTCCAGCTCGTCCATGGTGAGCGCGGTGGGGTACAGCTCGCCGCGGACGCTCGCGTAGTTGACGCGATTGGCGCTCTCGATGAAGTCGATCTCGCGCGGGTCGAGCAGCAGCGTCACGTCGCCGGCCTTGGCGGCGATCTTGCAGACGCGCACCTCGTCGCCCTCGAAGGCGGGCTCGTCCTCATCGTCGGCGGCATCGTCGTCCACCTCGGCAGCGAGGAAGCGACCGTCCTCCTCCCAGAAGGCGCGCCCGGGCATGAGCAGAGCCTCGCGCAGGGGTTGGCCGCAGGTGACGAAGAGGGTGCCGGCCTCGCTCTGCGCGCCGATCCAGGCGAGCACCGTCTGGCGCGCGTCGGGGCCCAGTTCCAGCAGCGGGCGCTCGCAGAAGCACAGCTCCGGGTCGAGCAGGCTCACCCGCGCGAAGCCGAGCAGCGCGCGCTCCTCCGGCGTCAGCTTGGGCACGAGGACGCTGGCGCGCTCGCGCAGCCCGAAGTGGGCGATCGCATCGGACGCCGCGGAGGCGTCGCCAGCCAGGCGCGCGAAGAAGCGCAGGTAGGAGCGGACGGTATCGCGGTCGAAGCCGCCGTCGTCCTCCAGGTAGAAGGCAGTGCGTCGCGGGCCGGCCAGCTCTTGGACGGCCTCGCGAGCGGCGCGCATGGCGTCACGCGAGCACTCGAGGTGCACGCTGCGACCTGCGCCCACCTCGCCGCGCACGAGGTCGGCCGCCGAGGCGTACTCGACGGGCAGCGCGCTCGCCGCGGCGGACGTCGCGGACGCGGGGCCGACCGCGCTCGCATCCCTCGCGGCGGCGTCGCCTGCCCTGGAATCTTCCCGTACCTGCATGTCTCTGCCTTTCCGGCCGGGCTTGCCCTCTCGCGCCGCCGGACCGCGGAACCTCCGTCGCCGGCCGGCGTCTCCGGCCGCGCACTATTATAATAGGGGGACTTTCGAACGATGAGAGGAGCATGCGAATGCCAGAGATCAGCCCGATGCGCACCGTGGGCGCTCTGGTGCTGCGCGACCTCGGCTGCACGCTGCGCACGCCCACCGTCCTCTTCATGGCGGCCTTCGGCGTCCTGCTGTGCTGGGGCGTCGCTCAATGGTCCCTCGGGTTCTCCGACATCCCCCAGGCCCGCGGCGATCTCTCCCGCTTCGTCCTGGCCTCCAGCGCCGTCATGCCGGCGCTCACCGGCGGCAGCGTCATCCCCCTCTCGCTCATGGCGGAGGAGCGCGAGCACGGGACGACCGCCCTGCTCTCCCGGGCCGGCGCATCGATGAGCGCCATCGCCGCGTCAAAGGCGCTCGCCGCGCTCATCCTCATAGCGCTGCTCGCGCTGGCATGCCTCACGATTGCAGGCGTCCCCGTCGGCGCGCTGGCACCTGCGACGCTGGCCACAGTCCTCGCGAGCGTGCCGTTCATGCTGGCCTCGACCGCCATGGGGCTCATCACGCGCGCTCAGGGCCAGACGAGCGGCTGGTATCTCGCGCTCGTAGCCCTGGCCATGCCCACCTTGCTGGCCACCATCGACTCGGCCATCCTGCCCCTGGCGGCCCTTTCGCCCCTTCAGGCCGGTGCCTCTGCGGTTTCCTGGCTGGCCATCGGCGCGACGCCGCCCGAGGGCTGGCTCGCGACTGGCGTCGTCTTCGCCCTCTGGCTGGCCGCTTCGGCTGCCGCCTTCGCCGCCGCGCTCCGCCACCGCGCCCGCCAAGACGCCGAAAGGGCCTAGGCGGGCGCGGCAAAGCGTACCGAACTGACAATCTCTGCCATCTCAGAAAATGCTCGCTGACTTGGTATAACATGACGTTATACCAGGTCAGCGGCTTGGCAGAGATTGTCAGTTTGGTACGGTAGCGCCGAGGCACGGCGACCTAGGCGGGAGCGGTGAGGTCGACCAGAAGCCGAGCGAGGGCCTGGTAGAAGGGGGACGCGCTCGCGCGCGCCCAGTCGGCAGCGAAGCGCGGGACCCACGAGCCCAGGTGGTCGCGCTCGAAGGCGGCGCGGCGCGCGGCGGCCTGGGCGGCCGTCGCCTCGTCACCGGCTGCCCAGGCGTCAGCCTCGCACCGGGCGAGGTACGACACGAAGGCAAGCTCGAAGGCGAGGTGATCCTCCGGCAGGCAGAGCGCCGGGTCGACCGCGAAGCCCGCGGCCGCGTAGGCGCGCACCACGTCGTCACGCACCGGCCGCATGAGCAGGCGGTCGCCGTCGGCGTAGGCCGACTCATAGGGGAACACCGGATGCGGCGACATCCCCAGGAGCACCGTGGCGAAGTCAACCGCCAGCTCCTCGGCCTCCCGGTCGAGATCAGCCCCCTGAAGCGAGCGCGCGTACGCTGCGAGCGGCTCCGGCGCGGCCGGGAGATTGTCGCGCAGCGCCGCCAGGAAGGCTGCCGGCACCTCGCGCATGACGAGCGCCGCCAGGAGCCCGTAGGCGTCCGCCAGCTCATCGGCGGAAACCCCGGGGGCCGTGCGCTCCGCAGGGCGCGCGGCCCCGTCCGCGCGCCCGCCACCCCACGCAGACCGAGCCGCCGCCCGAAGGCCCCCGGCTGCGTTGCAAAGCGGAGAGGAGGACGCGCTCCCCTCCCCCTCACCTGGCAGCAGGCCTTCCGCCCGGCGCGCGCCCTCGCGTCCCGCAGGTGCGTCCGCCGCTCCGCGTGGCGCGCACTCGCTTTCGCCGGGCGCAGCAGCAGACGCGCAGGACGGCCCGTCGGCCGCCGTGCCTTCAAGCCCTCCCGACTCGTCCGCGAGGCCGAAAAACGCGAGCGCCCCCGTCGGGCAGGTGGTCACGCAGTGCGGCGCGGCGCCGTCGGGCACGCCCGCCGCGAAGCAGCCGTCGCACTTGTCCATGACGCCCGACGCCGTGAAGCGCGGCACAGCGTGGGGGCACGCCGCCGCGCAGCGCCCGCAGCCCGCGCAACGGGCCGCGTCCACCGTCACGCGCCCGTCGGCCCGCTGCCCCAGGGCGCCGAACGCGCAGGCTGCCACGCAGGGCGCGTCGGCGCAGTGCCGGCAGCCTTCCGACACGAACACGCGCTCCACCCGTGGAAACGTGCCGCGCACCTCCTCGCGCACCCAGCGTCGAGCCGGAGCGTCGGCGGCAAGGCCGCTCCACTGGCGACAGGCCACCTCGCACGCCCAGCACTTCACGCACCGCGTGCTGTCAAAGCCGATGGCGAAGCGCCGTGCGCCCGCGTCCTGCGCAGGGGCCGCGATTCCCGCCCCGCGCGCGCCTTCGGCAGCCCCTGCATCCCGCGCGCCTGCAGCCCCCGAATCCGCCGCATCCGGCGCGCCCGCGTCCCGCGCACCCGCCGCGCCAGGCGCGCCCTGCGCGGCCTCCGCCTCTGCGCTCCGCGCGCTTGCGCTCTTCGAGGCCTCCGCCCTCGGCTCCATCACGCCCCCCGCGCCCCTCTTCGCATCCCTACTCATCTCCATCCCCTTCCTCCCACGGGGCTATGCGCACGAGGGTCTGCTTGGCCATGGCGGAGTGGAACGGGTCGAAGCGGACCTCATCGGTGTCGTAGAGCACCGAGGAGTCGCTCTGCCAGGCGAAGCGGACGCGCTCAGCCGGGGCATCGGGCGTGGTGGCGCGCCACCAGCCGCGACGCGTCATGAGCACGCCCGGCGCGACGCCCTCGAAGTACTCCGCCACCAAGCGCACCCGCCCGTGAGGCGACTCGACGCGCACCCACGACCCGTCGGCGATGCCGTAGCGCGCCGCCGTAGCCGGGTTGATCTTCACCCACGGCGTCGGCTGCAGCTCGTGGAGCCAGGGCGTGTCGGTGTAGTAGCTGTGGACGCACAGGCGATAGGCGTGCACATCGGAGAGCACGAGCGGGTACTCGCGCGCCAGCTCCGGCGTCTCGGCCGGGCCCTCCGGCGGGCCGGTGAACTCCGGCAGCCATCCGAGCGTGCCCTCGTCGCGGTTGTCAGGACGACCGCCCAGCCAGTCGTTGGCGCACTGCACCTTACCATGGGGAAGCTGGGCGAACAGGCGAGCGTAGTCGCAGCGCGGCGGCTCGGGCGGACGCGCGTCGACCGGGCGCTCCACGAACACGCCGGCGGGCGCGGCACGCAGCTCCTCCAGCGTGAGGCCCGAATCAGCCAGCTGCTCGCGCAGGCACGCGTCCATGTCGCCATCCCAGAAGTCGGCGCCCAGGCCGAGCGCGCCGGCCAGACCCAGGTACAAGTCCCAGTCCGACCGCGACTCGCCCATTGGGCGCGCAAGCGGCTGGGTCACTGCGACGAAAGTGCCCTCGCGGCCGTTCTTCACGCCGACCTGCTGCGAGCACTCGTAGTGGGTGCACGCCGGCAGCACGAAGTCGGCGAAGTCGCAGGCGGGATGCCACCGCGTGTCGTGCACCACGTACAGGTCGAGCTTACGCAGCGCCTCGGCCACGCGCGCCGGCTGGCGCGTGGCGCCGAAGGGGTTCGACGCCTGGCCGAGCACCGCCCGCAGGTGCCCCGGCTCATCGCGGGCCACGCCCATGAGCGCGCGGAAGTACGCGGAGTTGGGGCCGGACTCCCAGGTGGCGGGCGTCTGGTACCACCGCGGCGTCTCGGGCGCCACCAGCTTGGACGCGCCGGCGCACCAGCCGTTGGCGCGATCCTCCTCCGAGAAGGGCAGCCGTTCGGCGAGCACGTCGATGGGCGCCACCTTCACCAGCGGCTTGCCCGGCGGCAGGGGCGCGCCTCCCCCGCCGGGAACGTCGAGGTTGCCGGTGATGGCCTCGATGAGGCAGATGGCCGCGCACGTCCAGTGGCCGTCGACCTGCTGGTCGCCGATGCCGTTGCCGTAGAGGATGCCCATGGGCCGCGTCGTGCCCATCATCCGCGCCACCCGGCGGATGTCGACGGCCGCGATGCCCGTGAGCGGCGCGGCCCACTCAGGCGAAAAGGCGCGCGCATGGGCCGCCAGCTCGTCGAAGCCGTGGCACCACTCGTCCACGAAGGCACGGTCGTAAAGCTCCTCCCCTATGATGACGTGCAGAAACGCCAGGGCGAGCGCGCCGTCGGAGCCCGGGCGCACCGGCAGCCACACGTCAGCCTTCGACGCGAGCGGGTCGAGGAGCGGTCGGATGTCGACCACCGTGGCGCCCGCCGCCAGCGCGTCGAGCCGCGCCGTCACCGCCCCCTGGTTGACCGCCGAGTTCTCAGGGTTGGCGCCCCACACCACCAGAAGCCGCGTCTTGTCCAGCTGCGCCGGCGGGCATACGGCAGCGCCGATGGTCACCGTCTTGCTCGCGCGGCGCTGGAGCGCGCAGATACCGCTGTGCAGATAGTTGGGGCTGCCGAACACGTTGAGGAAGCGCCGCCCGACGGTACGCAGCACCGGGTAGGCCTGGGGCGAGAGCACGCCGTAGCACGCCGGCCCGTGCGCATCGCTCAGAGCCGTGAGCTGCGCGGCGATGGCGCTGAGCGCCTCGTCCCACGTACAGCGCACAAACCGGCCCTCCCCCTTCGCGCCCACGCGGCGCATCGGATAGAGGATGCGGTACGGGTCGTAGAGGATCTGCGGCGCCGCGTTGCCCTTGGCGCAGAGCGTCCGCCCGCCGCGCCGCCCGTTGTTGAGCGCGTTCGGGTTGCCCTCAACATGCGTCCAGCGCCCGTTCTCCAACGTGCAGAGCGTCGAGCACGTCGTCTTGGCCGGCCCGCACATCTGGCACCAGGCGTGCCGCGTCTCGCGCACCGGGACGGCAGGGTCGACGGACACGGCAGGCGCATCTGCTCCCGTCGTCGGCGCGTCCGCAGGCACGAGCAGCCCCTCCGCCGACAGCCCGCAGGACGCGGCCAAGCGGCCCAGCGCCGCCAGCCGTGCCCGATCGCCCGCCACGTCCCGCCATCCCGCCTGCGCCGAGTCCGCCTGTCCCGTCAGCGCGCTCCGCTCGCCCCTCGCCATAGGCCTCGCCCCTCTCGTCTCTCGGAGAGATTATACCTGCCGCCCGCAGAATACCCCTCATGCGGAAACCGGCGCCACGGCAAGGGCGGGCGGTCGTCGCAACCAGCGCGCCACGCCCCACCGTCAGCGCCGCGCCCGCGCCCGCCAGCGCCGCGCCCGCCAGCGCCGCGC
>NZ_QWKK01000072.1 GCF_009911695.1 Enterorhabdus sp. P55
CGCCGCCCGCCCGGGCATCGCCGCGCCGCGCCGTGCCGCGAGCCGCATGCGACGCGGCCGCCGTCGCCCCCGCGGCCTGCGGGATGCGCTACAATCGCATGCATTCGCGACTACGGCAAGGAGCATCCCATGACCATCAGGCTCTACGACACCAAGCTGCGCCGCAAGGTGGACTTCACGCCCCTCCATGAGGGGAAGGTGTCCATGTACGTGTGCGGCCCCACCGTCTACAACCGCATCCACATCGGCAACGCGCGCACCTTCATCTCCTTCGACATGATCCGCCGCTACCTGACGTGGCGTGGCTTCGACGTGACCTTCGTCCAGAACGTCACCGACGTGGACGACAAGATCATCAAGCGCGCCAACGAGGAGGGCCGTTCTGCCGCTGAGGTGGCCGCCCAGTACACTGAGGCGTTCATCGCCGATATGCACGCGGCCGGCGTGCAGGACCCCGACGTGCGCCCCAAGGCCACCGAGGAGATTCCCGCCATGATCGAGCTGGTGCAGACGCTCATCGACGGCGGCCACGCCTACGAGGTGGACGGCGACGTGTACTTCGCCGTGCGCTCCTACGAGGGCTACGGCGAGCTCTCCGGCCGCAACATCGACGAGATGGAGGGCGGCCACCGCGAGCTGCGCGCCGACGGCCAGGGCCTGGAGGACCGCAAGCGCGACCCTCTCGACTTCGCCCTCTGGAAGGCCGCCAAGCCTGGCGAGCCCTCGTGGGAGAGCCCCTGGGGGCAGGGGCGCCCGGGGTGGCACATCGAGTGCTCGGCCATGTCGCACAAGTACCTGGGGCTGCCCTTCGACATCCACGGTGGCGGTTCTGACCTGGCCTTTCCCCATCACGAGAACGAGCGCGCCCAGTCCGAGGCCGCGTGCGGCTGCACCTTCGCCAACCACTGGATGCACTCGGGGATGCTGCAGGTGAACGCCGAGAAGATGTCGAAGTCGCTCGGTAACTTCATGCTGCTCCATGAGGTGCTCGACACCACGCGCCCGGCAGCCCTGCGCATGCTCATGCTGCAGACCCACTACCGCAGCCCGCTCGACTTCTCCGAGGAGCGCCTGGCCGAGGCCGACGCCGCGCTCACGCGCATCGAGAACGCGGTCAAGAACGTGGATTGGCTGGCGGGCGCCGCCGAGGACGGCGCGCCGGACGTGGTGGACGCCGCGGCTCTGGGCGCGCAGGTGTCGGCCGCGCGCGAGGCATTCGCTCAGGCCATGGACGACGACTTCAACGCGCCGGCGGCTCTGGGCGCCGTGTTCACGCTGGTGGGCGAGGTAAACGCTGCGGTGGCGGACAAATCGCTCTCGGTGGCGGATGCGCAAGCCGCGATGGTCGCGCGCGACGCCGTCGTGGAGCTGCTGGCCGTGCTGGGCGTTGCGCTCGCCGACGAGCAGGGCGGGGGCGCGGCCTATCCGCCCGAGGTGATCGAGCTGGCGGCCGACATCGCCGGGTACGGCGGCGCCGATGCCATGGAGGCGGTGGAGGCGCTGCTCGAGGCGCGCGCCCGCGCTCGCAAGGAGAAGGACTGGGCCGTGGCCGACGGCGTGCGCGACGGCCTGACCGCCCTCGGCTTCACCATCGAGGACACCCCCCAGGGTGCCCGCGTGACCTACGCGGGATAGCGCCGGGCCTCAGCCCGGGCCCTGCGCGGGTTCGCGCGGCCTGCGGTCGCGGGCAGGCTCTTTCGCGGGGCCCCGCTGCTTCGGCGGCGGGGCCCCGCGTGTTGCGGGCGCCCCGCGCGTGCTATCCGCGTTCACCTCTGCTCCGCCTGTGCGAAACTGCGGTGCAAAATGGTCAAAAAGGCCGACTTGACGACGGGGGAGGGGCGATCCCGCGCGTTTCTCGCCATGCGGCGGAGCGGTGGGGATCGGGTTCGCGTGTGACCAGGCGCGTTTCGCGAGGGCTGGGCGGCGTCTCTCGCGCGGATGTCGTCAGGTCGGCTTTTTTGACCATTTTGTCCGTGGGGCCGTGCGAAACGACCTCTTCCGCAATCGGGTCAACGGGACATCGTCTGCTCCGCAGGCTTGTCGTCAGGTCGCCGGTTTTTGCCACGTTACGCCGCGAAGGCAGCGCGTTTCTTCCCAGGGCGGCGAGAAGGCCCCTTCCACAATCGGGTCAATGGCGTATCGTCTCATGGCGAGGGCGCTAACGGGGCGCCACGGGAGGGAGGATGCGATGGATCCGGTCATCGAGCTGCGTGGCGTCACCAAGGACTATGGCGGCGGCCGAGGCGTGTTCGACCTGTCGCTTGCGGTGGGCCGCGGCGAGGTCGTCGGCTTCCTCGGGGCCAACGGCGCTGGCAAGTCCGTCACGATGCGGCTGTTCATGGGCTTCGTGCGGCCCGATGCGGGCAGCGTGTCCATCGGCGGCCTGGACTGCTTCGCCCGCCACGCCGCCATCCAGGGGCGCGTGGGGTATCTGCCCGGCGAGCTGGCATGCCCCGCCGACCTGACTGGCGCGGCCTTCCTCGATTTCATGGCGGCCCTGCGCGGCGCGTCCGACCGGCGCCGCCGCGACGAGCTCACGGCCTTCTTCGAGCTTGATCCACGCGCTCGCATCCGCTCGCTTTCCAAGGGCAACCGGCAGAAGCTCGGCATCGTGGCCGCCTTCATGGGCGCGCCCGACGTGCTGCTGCTCGACGAGCCCACGAGCGGCCTCGACCTGCTCATGCAGCGCCGCTTCGTCGAGCTGGTGCGGGCCGAGCGGGAGCGCGGCGCCACGGTGCTGCTGTCATCCCACGTCCTCGGCGAGGTGGAGGGTATCTGCGACCGCGCGGTGTTCATCCGCCGCGGCCGCCTGTCGTCGGAGACGCCCGCCGCCGACCTCACGCTGGACGCCACGCTCGAGCGCCTCTACGGCGCCGACGCCCTCGACCGCCACTGGGAGGCGCCCGCCGAGCCCGCCTCGCCGGAGAAGGGAGGCCCCCGATGATCCCCGCCCTCCTCGCGCGCAGCCTGCGCGGCGTCGCCCCGGTGCTCGCAGCCCTTGCGGCCGTCGCCGTCATGTACGTCGCCTCCGTCGCCTACCTCTACGACCCGGCCGTCAGCGAGAGCCTGGCGCTCATGCAGGAGGCCATGCCCGAGCTCTTCGCGGCCTTCAACATGGCCAACGCTGCCGCCACGCTGCTCGACTTCCTCGTCAACTATCTCTACGGCTTCCTGCTGACCATCGTGCTGGTCATCCTGGCCGTCTACCTGGCGCAGCGCCTGGTGGTGGGGCCCGAGAGGGATGGCTCGCTCGCGTGGCTGCTGGCCGCTCCGCGCTCGCGGACGGCACTTGCCCTCACGCTTGTCGCGGCGGAGGCGGCCGCCGTCGCCCTCCTGGTGGGGCTCTGCTGGGCGGGCGAGGTCATCAGCTGCGAGGCGCTGTTCCCCGGCGAGCTCGACCATGCCGGCCTGGCTCGCGTCAATGCGGGACTGCTCGCCCTCGGCCTGTTCGCGTCGGCGGTCTGCCTCGCGTCGGCCTGCGCCTTCCAGCGCCCCGGCCTCGGCCTGGGGGTGGGCGCCGGCGCCTGCGTGCTGTTCTTCCTCGTGGGGCTCATCGGCACGGTGGGGGAGGGGCTCGCCTGGGCGGCCGACCTGTCGCCCTTCGCGCTGTTCGATCCCTACGGCCTGGCGGCGGGGGACGCGGGGGCCTTGGTCGGATCCGCCCTGCTCGCCGCAGCCGCGGCGGCGCTTGACGCCCTGGCCGTCGTCTCCTTCGCCCGCCGCGACTTCAGCCTGTAGCGCCTGCGGCCGGTGCCGCCCGCAGCACCTTGGCGAGACGCCGCGCCTCGGAAAATTGAGCTTGCCGCGCAAATTCGGACGGTTTTGCACTCCGCAGCGCTCTTCTTTGCCGCTGATTCAGCCGCCGCGGCCGCAAAACCCCTGGACGCGCCTGCGTGTGCCGGCATCTTGGGGGCTTTTGCCGCACGGCAGGGTGCAAAACCGTTCGAATTTGCAGATTGGCGGCGAAAAGCCGAGGCCTAGCGGTACGCCCACCCACGCAGGATCTCGCACCAGCGGCGGTACGCGTCCATGAGCGCGTCCAGGTCGATGGGCTCGCGGCTGGAGAGGCGCTGGTGCAGGTAGCCGTCGCCCAGCATGATGAGCATGTCGAGCACCTCGCGCGGATCCACGTCGTCGCGGAAGCGGCTGAAGTCCACGTTCTTGAAGAACCGGTCGAACATGACGTCGACCTGGTGGTTCGTCCACTGGGCCGCGGCCTGGCGGATGTCACGGTGGTCAGCGTAGAAGGCCCGCACCGCGAACTCGAGCGCCCATGGCCAGCGGCTCAGGCTGGCCACCTTCTGCTCGCCGGCGTAGAGCATCAGGTCGAAGAAGTCGTCGATGGCGTAGAAGTCCTCGTCTACCACCAGCTCGATGAAGCGGTCGGTCAGGTAGTCCAGGGTACGCAGGTAGAGCGACCGCTTATCGCGGAAGTAGAAGAACAGCAGCCCCTTTGACATGCCGGCGCGCCGTGCGATGTCGGCGGTGCGGGCGCTCTTGTAGTCGTGACGCCCGAACCCCTCGAGTGACGCGCGCATGATGGCCTCCTGCCGCTCGGGCGGCAGCGCGTCGAAGTCGCCGCGACGCGGGGCGGACGCGGGCGCTCCGGACGCGGGCGTGACGTCGGACGCGGGCGCGGGTGCGGTGCCGGGCGTGGGTGCGGCGGGGTGGTCGCTTCGGTTCATGGAGGCTCCTCGGGGTCGGGGGAGGGCGGCGTTGACCGGCAGGTCAGCACCGAGCCTATCATAGTCCGTTGACCCGATTGCGGAAGGGGGGGCTTGCGGGGAGGGGCGCTCGCACGCGAGGGGGCGCCTGAGCCAAAGGGTCACACCTAATGGCACCTCCGATGGGGACGCTCGCACGGGGGGGCGGAGTGCGTGGAGGTCGCCCGCGGCAACGGCATGGAGACGCTCGCATGCACGCGCGCGGGGGCAGGACGCTCGCACGCGCGGGGGCATGGCGTGGAATGTTTCACGTGAAACATTCCAGCGGAGACGCTCGCACGCACGCGGGGCGCCGCCCAGGACGAGGACAGCATGCGGATTGCCGGAGACGCTCGCTCGTGCGCGCGGGGGGGGGCTGTGCGGACGCGGGCAGCTTGCACGTCATCGGTAGCCCCTCGCGCCCGCGGGGGCGGGCGCTTGGGGGCAGCGGCTCTTGCGCAGCGAGGGGAGCTCGGAGGGGCTTGCGAGGGCAGGCGCCTGCGCAGGGGATGCGCGCGCGGGGCAGGTGCCTGCGTGGGAGACGCTCGCGCGCCCGCGGGGGGCTGCCGGGCAGGCGCTTGGGGCAGCGGGCCCTTGCGCAGGGGGACGCTCGCGCAGGAGTGGGCGTGTGCGCCTGCGGGCAAAGCGAAGCGCGTCGCGTCGGCCGCCCGTCCCGCGCCGACTCCCCCCCCGCATCGACTCCCGCACCGCACGCCCGCCCCCGCGCCGACCCCTCGCGCCGCACGCCCGCCTCCGCGCCGACCCCCCGTGCGTTTTCAACGCGCCGCTTCTGCCAAAAACAAGGTTGCGAGCTCTTTTCGGGCGCCAATTCCGAATCCTCGATCACTCGTCACGCTCGCAGAGGGCGTTCTCCCCGAAAGCCTCGGTGAGCTTTCGGCGGGCGGTCATTGCGGTTCGCGGGCTCGATTTTGGCAGAAGCGGCCGTGCCGTCTCGCACGAAGCCTTCGTGGGGGCCCCTGAGGGGCCGGCCGGCTCCTTCGGCGCCTTGCGCGCGGTGCCTTTCGCCGCGTCGTCGCTATAATAGGCACCCATGACCACGTCCGACCGCATACCGATGGAGCTGCTGGCCCCCGCCGGGGGGATGGATCAGCTGCGTGCCGCCGTCCGTTTCGGCGCTGACGCCGTGTACCTGGCCGCCGATCGCTTCGGCATGCGTGCTCGGGCTGCCAACTTCGCCCTGGACGAGCTGCCCGAGGCCGTGCGCGTCGCCCACGAGGCCGGCGTGCGCGTGCACGTGGCCTGCAACGTCCTCATGATGCCCGACGACCTAGACGCGTTGCCCGCCTACCTGCGTGCCGTCCAAGACGCCGGCGCTGACGCCCTCATCATCGGTGACCTGGGCGCGGCCGTCCTCGCGCGCGAGCACGCGCCGGCCGTCGCGCTGCACGTGAGCACCCAGGCGTCGGTGGCCAACGCCGCAGCCGCCCGCGTCTGGCATTCCCTGGGCGCCACGCGGGTCGTGTGCGCCCGCGAGCTGTCGCTCGCCGAGATAGCCCGCCTGCGCCAGGACGCCCCGCCCGACCTTGAGATCGAGGCCTTCGCCCATGGCGCCATGTGCATGGCCGTCTCGGGGCGCTGCCTCATCAGCAGCTACCTCACGGGCCGCTCCGGCAACCAGGGCCACTGCACCCAGCCCTGCCGCTGGAGCTACACGCTGGAGGAGGAGAAGCGCCCCGGTGAGCATTTTCCCGTCGAGGAGGACGGCCGCGGCACCTTCATCATGAACGCCAAGGACCTCAATATGCTCGCCCACCTGCGCGAGCTGGCGGATGCTGGCGTGGACTCCATCAAGATAGAGGGCCGCAACAAGAAGGCCTTCTACGTGGCCACCGTGGTGGGCGCCTACCGCCGCGTGCTCGACGGCGAGCCGTTCGAGGCCGTCGCTGACGAGCTTTTGGCCGTGAGCCATCGTCCCTACGGCACCGGCTTCTACTTCGCCGAGGCCGAGCAGGCGTGCGCCTACGATGGCTACGAGCAGCAGACCATGCACGTTGCCGACGTGGTGGCTTGCGAGCCTTGCGAGGGCGAGGGGGTCGCGTCGCGTGTCGAGGGCGCTGCCGGGAGCGCGCCTGCGGGCGGCGCACCGTGCGAGGGGCCATCGCGCCGTGCGGCGGACGTGGACGCGACCGCGCCGCGCTACCGGATGACCGTGCGGTGCCGCAACCGGTTCTCCGAGCGCGACGAGCTGGAGGTTCTCGCGCCGCGCGTTCCCGTGCGGCCGCTCGTGGTGCGCGATCTCACCTGGCTTCCCGAGCCTGACGAGGACGATCCGGCCCCTGCGCCGCAGCCTGTGGCCGCGGCCAACCGATCCTGTGCGCTCTATGCCATCACGACGCCCGACCCCGTGCCGCCCGGCGCGTTCCTGCGGGCTCGCGTCTTCCGGCGATCCGCTCGCCATGGCTGATGCCCCGCATGCCGCTGTCTCGGCGGCGAAGGCCCCCTCTGGGCACGCCGCTCCGCCCGCCTTCGCGCTGTTTCGCTCGATCATCCAAGGAGACCCCATGAGCACCGACCTCTCCCACCGCACCGTCGCCGACGAGCACCTGGCCCTCGTCTTAGAGGGTCGTGCCCCCCTCGTCGAGGACGGCGCCATGGGCACCATGCTCCAGCGCACGGGCCTGCTCGCTCCGGGCGAGCCGCCCGAGGGCCTCAGCCTCTCCGCCCCCGAGGCCGTCACCGCCGTCCATCGCGCCTACGTGGAGGCCGGCGCCCAGCTGGTGACCGCTAACACCTTCGGCGCCAGCGCGCTCAAGCCCGACGCGGGGCTCTCCGTCGACGAGGTGTTCGCGGCGGCCGTGGCCTGCGCCCGCGCGGCCGAGCCGCGCTACGTGGCCGCAAGCCTGGGGCCGACCGGCCGGCTGCTCGAGCCTTGGGGCGACCTCGATCCCGACGACGCCTCCGGCCTGTTCGCCGCCCAGGCTCGCGCCGCCGAGGCGGCCGGGGCCGACGTCATCGTGGTGGAGACCATGACCGACCTGGGGGAGGCCGAGGCGGCGGCGCGGGCGGCGCTCGACGTCACCGACCTGCCCGTGTTCGTCACGCTCTCCTTCGGCGCGGGCGGGCGCACCATGATGGGCGTCACGCCCGAGGACGCCGCCCGCGCGCTCACGGGCTGGGGCGTTCACGCCGCGGGCCTCAA
Source organism: Enterorhabdus sp. P55 (assembly GCF_009911695.1). Lineage (GTDB taxonomy): Bacteria > Actinomycetota > Coriobacteriia > Coriobacteriales > Eggerthellaceae > Enterorhabdus. The sequence continues at coordinate 7,864 of NZ_QWKK01000072.1, forward strand.
CTGCTCCGTGGGCCCGCGTGAGGCTGCGCCTCTGGCGGCGGCCATGGCCCCGCTGCTCGGCTGCCCGCTCATCGTCAAGCCCAATGCCGGCCTGCCGCGCCTCGAGGGCGGCCAGACCGTCTACGACGTGGGCCCCGAGGACTTCGCCGCCGCCATGGCCCCCATCCTCGAGGCCGGCGCCGCCATCGTCGGCGGCTGCTGCGGCACCACCCCCGCCCACCTTGCCGCCCTCGCGGCCCTCGTGGCCGCTGGCCCGCGCCCCGCTTAGCGCGCTCCCCGATCACCCGCGCCCCGCTTAGCGTGCGCCGCCTGCGCCCGGCTCGCTCCCGGCTCGCCTGCCCCGGTCGCCCTCCCGGCCCGCCTGCCCCGATCACCCGCGCCCCGCCCGGCGCCGTGGCGAGATTGTTGAGCGCTCTGCTCGCTGACAGGGGCCCTTCTTGGTATGATGGAGCCATCATATTTCCTAGGGAAAGGGAACCGTCATGGGAGTCAAATCCACGGAGTCGCTGGAGATATCCTACGATGAGCTGCCGACCTACCTGCACGCCCATCACTCGGTGTACATGGACGTCGACGGCGCCACCTACTACCTGACCGATGTGAACGACCGCTACTGGCGCGTGCAGAACACCGCCGAGCTCAACGAGAAGGGTCACTACGTCGACTGCAGCGACCTGGTTCCCACCCTGAGCGAGTTCCTCGACCTCCCCTTCCTCCATGGCAAGAGCGTGAGCGGTCTTTTCGACGAGGCCGTGTTCTTCGCCTCCGAGAAGCCCGAGTAGCCTTCCCCCACAACTGAATAGCCAAGCAGCCGAGGGGCGGCTCTGGGCGAGCCGCCCCTTTCTCATGCCTTGTGCTATGATGCCTGCTGGCAAACGACAGAGTCCGCGGAATGTCAAGACGAGTCCGCGGCGAAGCTCAGGAAAGAAGGAACCATGGCAGAAGAAGAGTGCAGCCACGAGTGCTCCAGCTGCGGCGTGTCCGGCTGCGGCGACCGCGAGGCCAGCGCCGGCCCGAGCACCCTTGAGACGAACAAGCGCACCACCGTCAAGAACGTCATCGGCGTCGTGTCCGGCAAGGGCGGCGTGGGCAAGTCCCTGGTGACGAGCCTGCTGGCCTCCGAGATGCGCAAGCGCGGCCACAAGGTGGCCATCCTGGACGCGGACGTCACCGGCCCGTCCATCCCCAAGTCCTTCGGCATCACCGGCCATCTGACCGCCGACGAGGACGGCATCAACCCGTCGGTGTCCGAGAGCGGCATCGAGGTCATGTCCGTGAACCTCATGCTCCCGCAGGACGACCTGCCGGTGGCCTGGCGCGGCCCGGTGGTGTCCGGCGCCATCCGCCAGTTCTGGCAGGAGGTCAACTGGGGCGAGGTTGACTACATGTTCGTCGACATGCCTCCGGGAACCTCCGACGTGTTCCTCACCGTGTTCCAGTCGCTGCCCGTCGACGGCATCGTCACCGTGTCGGCCCCGCAGGAGCTGGTGGCCATGATCGTGGGCAAGGCCGTCAACCTGGCCCGCTCCCTCGAGGTGCCGGTCATCGGCCTGGTGGAGAACATGGCGTACTTCAAGTGCGATGACTGCGGCAAGGAGCACCACATCTTCGGCGAGCCTCAGGGCGCGGCTGTGGCCGAGAAGTACGAGATCCCCGCGGTGGCCACGCTGCCGATGGATCCGGGCTTCGCGCGCCTCGTCGACGCCGGCAAGGTGGAGGAGTACGACGTGGAGGGCGCCCTGGACGGCATCATCGACCAGATCGAGGCCACCACGAAGGAGAAGGCCGAGGCCTAGGGCCAAGTGCCGCGAGGCTCCAGGAGGAGGCGTGGGCGCCCGACTCGGATACCCGCCGCCGCGCGCAAAACTTTTTCGAAAAAGTTCTTGCGCCCGACGCTCCTTCTGTTAATATAGTCCTCGCACTTTTACGGGGCCTTAGCTCAGCTGGGAGAGCGCATGGCTGGCAGCCATGAGGTCAGGGGTTCGATCCCCCTAGGCTCCACCACTTATCAGAGAGGCGGTTGACGCAAGTCAGCCGCCTCTTTTTTCATCTGCGCCGCACGCATCAGCGTAGGCAAGTATTAGACTTTGTCCTATAGATAACTGACCGCGAAGGCGGAAGAAGGCGTCGGGATCGTCCGATGCGCACGCTACGGAAGGGGAGTGCCCATGCTGTTCAAGAACATCGCCATCCTCGACGAGGACTTCGCCTACCAGCCCGACCGCTGGGTGGGCGTGCGGGACGGCCGCATCGCGTACGTGGGCGACGCCGCGCCCGCCGATGCCGCGTCCTACGGCGAGGCCTACGACGGCGCGGGCAAGCTGCTCATGCCCGCTCTCTACAACGACCACGCGCATGCCCCCATGGTGCTTCTGCGCGGCTACGCGGAGAACCTGCCGCTCCAGGCGTGGCTTGAGCAGAAATGCTGGCCCTTCGAGGCGAAGATCACCCCCGAGGACAACTACTGGGCCATGCTGCTGGCCTGCGCCGAGCTGGCCCGCTACGGCGGCGTGAGCTTCTCCGACATGTACTACGCCACGCGCGAGCGCGCCCAGGCCGTTACGGAGGCCGGGCTCAAGGCCAACCTGAGCGAGGGCCTGCTCGCCTTCGAGCCCAAGCCCTTCGCCGACTACCCGCAGTGCGCGCTCAACGAGGAGCTCGTGCGCGACCTGCACGGCTCGGCCGACGGGCGCATCCGCATCGACTACAACATCCATGCCGAGTACACCTCCAACCCCCAGGTGTGCGCCGAGGTGGCGGCCATCGCCCGCGAGAAGGGGCTGCGGGTGCACCTGCATGCCTCGGAGACCAAGAGCGAGGTGGAGGAGTGCCGCGGCCGCCATGACGGCCTGAGCCCCATCGCCTACTTCGACTCCCTCGGCGTGCTTGACGGCGCCGTGACCGCCGCTCACTGCGTGTGGGTGGACGAGGGCGACATCGCCATCCTGCGCGACCGCGGCGTGTTCGTGGCCAACTGTCCTGCCTCCAACCTCAAGCTGGGGAGCGGCTTCGCCCCCATCCCCCAGATGCTCGACGCCGGCGTCAAGGTGTGCCTGGGAACGGACGGCATGGCGTCCAACAACAACCACAACCTGTTCCAGGACATGTACCTCATGGGGCTCGTCTACAAGGGTGCCGCGCTCGATCCGGCCGTGGTGGAGCCGCGCCAGGTGATGGCGGCCGCCACGCGCACGGGCGCGCTGTCCCAGGGCCGCGAGGACTGCGGCCTGGTGAAGGAGGGGATGCGCGCCGACGTGTGCGTGCTCGACGTCACCGGGCCGCAGTGGTGTCCGATGACCGCGCCGGACTACAACGTGGTGTTCGCCGGCGACGGCGCGGACGTGGTGCTGACGATGTGCGACGGCCGGGTGGTCTACCGCGACGGCGTGTGGCCCACCATCGATGTCGAGCGCGCCAAGGCCGAGGTGGCGGCTCGCACCCGCCGCATCATCGCCGAGCTGTAGGGAAGGCGCGCGGCGGCCAGGCGCGGGCCCGCGCCCTCAGGCGCCGCGCTCGTCCTGGAGGCGGCTGACGGCCTCCCTCACGTAGGCCTCGAAGGCCCGGCGGTTGCCCACGCGCGCCTTGGCGTAGATGCTTCGCGCGTGGTACTTCACCGTGCGCTCGGCCAGGTAGACGCGCCCCGCTATCTCGCGATAGGTGAGCCCGCGCATGACGTGGCGGCCGATGCAGCGCTCGTGGGCGGAAAGCTGGAGCTCGTCGAACACGGCGCCCTCTGCCGAGCGCAGCCGGCTCAGCGCCTCCTGCGTGCCGGGCGGCATCCCGGCGCCAGGGGCGCAGGAGGCTCCTCCAACGGCCGCCGCCCCGGGCGGCGCGCCCGCCCCTCGGGCCGCCGGCGCCTTCGCGCCTGCCTCGCC
>NZ_QWKK01000073.1 GCF_009911695.1 Enterorhabdus sp. P55
GGGCCGCAGCCGCAGGGGCGGGATCGACGGGGGCCCCGGGCGCAGCCGCAGTCGCAGTCGCGGGGGCCGCAGCCGCGCCGTCCTCCGACGCGGGCGCCCCCGCAGCCACAGGGGCGGGCAGGGCGCGCACGAGGTCGAGCGGCGTGCAGGGCACGTAGAGATCCGTCATCAGGTTGAAGTCGCGCGTCTCGCAGGCGTCCACCACCACCTGGAGGGGACGCGCGGCCGCCAGCCCGTTGAACGCGCGCTTCGAGAGCGGCCAGCGCCCGAAGCGGATGATGGCGCGCGGCAGCGGACAGTCGTCTCGCGCGAAGAGGTTGTCATAGCTATCGATGACGCAGGGCGCGTCCACCGCGCGCAGGCCGGAGAGCGGGTCGGCCAGAAGCGGCAGCTCCCAGCGCGCGGCCCACGCTGCCACCTCGCGCGCCTCGGCGAGCGTCTCGCAGGTGCCCTCGCCCGCCAGCACGGCCACGCCGCCCTGAGCGATGAGCGACTCCACCGCGCGCAGCGCCGTCGCGTCGGGCACCATCCGCGCGCCCGTCAGCGGCCCGACCGACGCGCCGAGCGCCTCATCCAGCGAGCTCGCGCCGTCGTCGAAGAGCCCCTCCACCGAGAAGTCCGGCTTGAGCGGCTCGTCCAGGGGGAAGTTGAGGTGCACCGGCGCGCATCCCTGCGCACTCCCCCGCGACGCCACGGGAAACGCCCCCGTCACGCCGCCAGCGGCGGACGACGCATCCGAGGCGCCCATCGCAGACGCAGCGGCCCCCACCGCGCAGCCAGCGGAGCCCCTCACAGCCGCAAGCGTCGCGTCCGCATCCGCCGCGCGGCCGCGGCCAAGGGCGGCGATGCACGCCTCGCGAGCCGCCTGCCGCGCGAAGGCCACCGCCTTGGGCGCGCCGTCGGGCTCCGGCATCTGACGGAACAGCCGCACGGTATCACCGAACAGCTTCACCTGGTCGGCGGTCTGCGGAGCACCCAGGCCCAGCAGCATCTCCGGCCGGTCGCTTGAGAGCACGAGCAACGGGATGCGCGAGGTCTGCGCCTCCATCACCGCCGGAAAGTAGTTCGCCGGCGCCGTGCCCGACGTGCACACGAGCGCCGCGGGCCGCCCCGTCGCCTTGGCCAGGCCGAGCGCCACGAACGATGCCCCGCGCTCGTCCACGTCCACGTGCACGCGCAGGTCGTCAGGACGGCGGCAGCTCAGCTCGAAGGCGGTCATGGCCAGGCCGGTAGAGCGCGACCCCGGGCTCACCACCACGTCATGCACGCCGCAGCGCACCAGCTCGTCGAAGAACGCCCCCAGGTAGCGCGCCGTCTTCTGCGCATGAGTCAGCTCCGCCATGATCCCATCCTTTCCAAACCATCTGCCACTCGCCAAGCCCGCGGCTTCCCGCACAGCCCGCGCATTCGCCATGCGCCCGCACCGTGCCCACGACGCAGGGCGCCGCCCGCCAAAGCGCCCTTCAGCGCATCGTATCGCCCGCGCGACCTATCTGCCGCCTCGCGAAGCGCTGCGAGACTCACCGCGCCGGAATGTTTCACGTGAAACATTACACGCCGTCGGGCGTAGCTCTCCCGGCCCCCACTTCGCCTCGAAGCACACGGTGTTTCACGTGAAACATTCCGGCGCAGTCCTCGCGCTCTACCCGCGCGCCGGCGCCATGCGCGCCCGCATCGCCCGCCGCAAGTCCCCGAGCGTCCTGAGCGCCTGCCCACGTCGCACGCCAGCCCGCACCACCTTCCGCGCCTCGCGCACCCGCAGGCTACCTCCTATTGTGGTTCGCAGCGCCGCGGATAGCCAGTCTTAGATTCTCCGACATCCTACGCCACGTGCCGCGGGCAGCGCCCGACCTCGTGTTTTCAACGCCCGCAACGCGACGGTCCCGCCCCTCCCGACCGCCGGCGCCTCGCCCCCAGCCGCAGCGGGGAGACCGCGCCAGCAGCCGCACGCGCACGGCTCCGCGACCTGATCCCGCGCGCGACCGCCCGAGCCTACTCCCCCTCAAAGGCGGAGAGCACGGTCTTGAGCTTGAGGTCTATCTCGTCGAACTCCGCGTCGGCGTCGCTTGCGCCCACGATGCCGCAGCCGGCGTACACCCAGCCGACCTCGCCGTCGAACACGCCGGTGCGCAGCGCCACGGAGAACTCGCCGTCGCCTTCCGCGTCCACGAACCCCGCCGTGCCCACGTAGAAACCGCGGTTGTAGGCCTCGATGGAGCGCAGGAGCATCATCGCCTCGCCAACAGGCAGGCCGGCCGTTGCCGGCGTGGGATGAAGGTCGCCCACCAGATCCCACAGGTTCACGCCCTCGAGCACATGGGCCACGGCCGGCGTGTGCAGGTGCTGCACATGCTCGAGGCTCATGATCTGCGGCTCGTCGGGCACGTCCACGTCATAGCACACGCGGTTGAACACCTCGCGCACGAACCGCACCACGTAGTCATGCTCAGCGCGGTTCTTGGGGTCGGCCATGAGCGCCGCCGCCAGCTCCGCGCGCTCGGCCTCGTCAGCGCCGGCCGGACACGTTCCCGCCAGGCACATGCTCTCAACCTGCTGGCCGCGCTTGCGCACGAGCAGCTCAGGCGTGCAGCCGCAGAAGAACACGTCGGCGTAGCGGTAGAGGATCACCGTCCCCCGCGCATCGCCGTCGATGAGGTTCACAAGCAGATCCTTCGACGAGAACGGATGCTCCGCCACCAGGCGCTTACGCCGCGAGAGCACCACCTTCTGCACGCGCCCGGCCTCAATGGCCGCCGACGCGCTCGCCATGGCACGACGCCACTCCTCGCGCGAGTCGTCCTCCAGTCGGTAGGGCACCGTCACGCGCGTGCGGGCCGGCGCATCGGCGCACAGCCGCAAGAACCGCTCCACCCGCCCGGGGTACACCGGACCCAGCGAGTTGACCTGCAGAAACCGGCCGCGCTCATTCTCCAGCAGCACAATTTCGGGCAGCATGAAGCGCAGCTGGGGAAACGAGCTGAACAGCTCGTCGGCCGGCGCCGGGTTCTCCGCGTCGAAGCGGTTGAACGAGAAGAACACCGCCGCCTCGCGCACGGGCCCCTCGTAGGCGCATTCCGCATCCTCAAGCGACGGCAGCGCCACGCAACGGCCCAGCCCCAGGCAGCGAACCGGCCGTTCCTTCGCGTAGTATGCGAACTGATCGGTGAACCCCTTCTGCATCAGGCAGAACGCGTCGACGATGTCCGCCTCCACGGGGACGGTGAACGAATATATCTTGGTCATGGCACCCTCGGGGAACTCGAAGTAATCGGATAATCATCAAATACGGCACTGCTCGTCGTGCATTCTAGCACGGCCCTATACTGCTTTTCGTACCAGCGGCCCCCGCGGCCCGCCGTCCCCGACCGAAGCACCCAAGGAGCGCCCATGAAGAACCTCATCAGCGAGTTCCGCGAGTTTATCAACCGCGGCAACGTGATGGACATGGCCGTCGGCGTCATCATCGGAGCCGCCTTCACCGCCATCGTCACATCGCTGACCAGCGACATCATCAATCCGTTCATCAAGCTCATCACCGGCGGTAACGGCACCGAGGTGGCCGGGCTCACCATCCCCGTCGCCGGCACCGAGAACGGCATCGACTTCGGCGCGTTCATCAGCGCCGTCATCAACTTCCTCATCGTGGCGTGGGTGGTGTTCCTCATCGTGAAGGCGTTCAACAAGATGAAGGACGCCGGCTCCCGCGTGTGCAAGAAGAACGGCGAGTGCGTGGAGGAAAAGGCCCCGGAGTGCCCCTACTGCCTGGAGGAGGTGCGCCCGGGCGCCACGCGCTGCCCCCACTGCGCCGCCGAGCTCCCCGCTCCCGCCGAGCCCACCTGCACCCCGGTCGCGTAGCCGCCCCGCCGGCGACCGCACGTTCGCCGGATACACGAGCGTGTGGCGGCTCGCCCATCGGCAGGCCTGCCGGCGAGCCGCCACACGCTCGTCGCGCCTGCTGATGGGCGCCCTGCTGCATGCTTGTCGGCAGGCAGCCCCCCGCCGCCGGTCTCGCATTCGCCACCGGAAGGCCACGCGCTCGTCTCCCCGCCTGCGCGCGATGGCAAGCCACGCGCTCACCTTCCCCGCGATTCCCTGCCCTACGCTCTCGCCCGGCAGCGGATCGCGCGCCCGCCGCCCCACCGCCCCGCCGGCGGTCGCGCATTCACCAGACCCGTCCGTTTCTGCACAGTTTCTTCGACTTTGTGACAGAAATCCCGGATCGGACGCGCAAAACCGCGCTCCTCGCGGTGGTTCGCCGCGCTACAAAGCACGCGACCTGGGGAAACGCCAAGTAGACGATCGCACGCGCCAGTGAGCCTGTCACAAAGTCGACGAAACTGTGCAGAAACGCGCCGCGACCCACCGTCGCCCCCTCCCGGCCACGCTCGCACAAAAAAACGGGGCCTTCTCGTCGAGAGAAAGCCCCGCTGCTTGTTTTGGCCAGCGTGGACTAGCAGCAGCCCACCTGGTGCTTCACACGGTCGTGCTCCTCGGCGCGCTTGGCGTCGTTGAAACGGTCGAGCGTGCCCACCAGATAGCCGGTGATGCGGCGGATGCGGTCGAACTTCTCGGGAGCCAGGCCGTAGTGGATGCCCACGTCCTCGCCGTCCACGTCCAGGACGAGCGACTCCAGCTTGCCATGGGGATACTTCTCGTAGGCGCGCTGGATGTAGGCCTGTACCTCAGGCTCGGTCATAGGCGCGTCGCTCTCATGAGCGTAGTTGACCTGCACCTTCACGCCGTCGACGGTCGTCATGTTGTCCATAGATGGCTCCTATCTCCCAGCGCGCCATCTGCGGATTCCCACAAATGACACCACATCTTGTTGAGGTTTGCACATACTAGCACAACATATGGGCAGCCTGTGGCACGTTTTCCAGAAGTTTCCAAACGGTCTCGCGGATGGGAGGAACCGCCCCGCGGCCTGCAGCCCCGCAGTCCCGCGACCCGGCGGCCTACGACCCTCAACCTGCAGCCCCGCGCCCCGGCGGCACGCGACCCAAAACTCGCCGGCACCCGGTTCCGCGACCCTTCACGCGGGATTCCGAAAATTTGGCCAAAAACAGCGCGATTTACGCCAATCCCGGCATTGCCAACGCAACCGCTCGCGCGTTTCCCCAGGTCGCAAATGTCCAAGGGATGAAAAACGGCGCTCCCCATGCGTAAAGCGCATAGCTTTTGGCCACCTTTCCGGAATCCCGCACCATTTTGGCGCCCCGAAGACCCCGGTCGCCCCTCCGCATCTCGCGCACACGACGCCCAAGGAGCCCGGCAACGGGAGTCCGCAAAACAGAAGCGCTCAGCCTTGGCCGGGCGCTTCGTCATCGCTACGTCGACAGCAGCGTCACGCTAAATCTTGTACATGAACTGAAAGACGTCCTCGCGCTGGATGATGATCTGGACACCGAGATCCTCGCCCACCTTCTCCAGCTTCTCCTGGACGGTGTTGAAGTCGCAGGCCTCGGGGGCCAGCGTGGTGAGCATGGTCATCGAGAAGATCTCGCCCTGGCCGAGGATGGTCTGGCTGATGTCGTCGATGTTGGCGCTGCACTCCGCCAAGGTGGTGGCGACGGCGGCCACGATGCCGCTGCGATCCTTGCCGAGTACCGAGATAACGCACTTCATGGGGCTCTCCTTGGGTCTCCGCGCCGCCGCGGGCCTTGCGCGCCGGGCGCCGTCGGGCATCGGTCGGTTACGAGGGTAATTCTAGCTCAACGGATCGGCCACAGATGGGCGCGTGCCCCGGATGGCGCTTTCCGGCGTGCCTAGGATGGTTTCGTCCGCAGGCCGGGCTCGCTGCCCCGGGCTCGGCCTCGCGGTGCAACCAAGGCGGACGCTCGCCGCCGCCCGCACCCTGCCTGCCGCCCGCGCGGCCCGCGCGACGCCCGCACCCAAATCGAAGGAGCCATCATGCTCACCATCGGCAGCCATCTCTCCACACGCTACGGGTACCTCCGCATGGCCGAGGAGTCCGTCTCTATCGGCGCCGCCACCTTCCAGTACTTCACCCGCAACCCCCGCGGCGGCGCCCGGCGCGCCCTCGACCGCAAGGACGTCGACGCGTTCAACGCCTACGCAGCCGATCACGGGCTGCACGACTTCATGGGATACGCGCCCTACGACCTGGCCCCCGGCGAAGCCGACCAGGCCAAGCAAGACTTCGCGCACCTGGTGATGACGGAGGATCTGGAGCGGCTGGAGCTCATGCCCGGCTCGCGCTACCTCGTGCGCCCCGGCTCCATCGGCAGCATTCCCGTAGAAGAGGGGCTGGCCAATGCCGCGGCCACGCTGCACCAGGTACTAGACGCGCACGGCGACGTGCCGCTGCTGCTGGCGAACATGCCCGCCGAGGGCTCGCAGATCGGAGCGACCTTCGAAGAGCTGGCCGCCATCCTCGACGGAATCGGCGCGGACGCGCCCGTCGGCGTGCTCCTGGACGCGTCGGCTGCCTTCGCCGCCGGGTACGACCTCAAGAACGACCTGGACGGCGTGCTTAACGCGTTCGACCAGGTCGTCGGCTTGAACCGCCTCAAGGCCGTTCACCTCAACGACATCCGCGAGGGCCGAGGCGCCCATGCCGACCGACACGCGCCCATCGGCGAGGGCCAAATCGGCTTCGAGGCGCTAGCAGCCCTGACCGTGCACCCCGCGCTCGATGGCGTGCCCTTCTACCTAGAGGAGCCCCAGGCCGACCTGGTCACCTATGAGCGCGACGTCGCCCGCTTCCGCGCCTACTACGAGGCCCACGCGTCCCAGCCCCACAGCTAACGCGGCCGCCGGAGCCGAGCGCGCGCCACGTCGGCGCTACCCCCGCAGGATGAGGGACATCGCCTCGGCGCGCGTGGCGGCGTTCTCGAACACGCCGCGCATGACGCTCGTGGTGGTCTTGGCGCCCGGCTTGCGCACCCCGCGCATAGACATGCACATGTGCTCGGCCTCGATCACCACGATGACGCCTTGCGGGTTCAGCTCGGCCACGAGCGTGTCGGCCACCTGGGTGGTCAGCCGCTCCTGCACCTGCGGGCGCTTGGCGTAAGCGTCCACCAGGCGCGCCAGCTTGGACAACCCGCACACGCGCCCGTCGGGCCCGGGGATGTAGGCCACGTGCGCCTTCCCGAAGAAGGGCACCAGGTGGTGCTCGCACAGGGAGTAGAAGGGGATGTCGCGCACGAGCACCATGCCGTCATGGTGCTCGTCGAAGGTGGTCTCGAAGTGGCGCGCCGGATCTTCGGTCAGGCCGGCGAAAATCTCCTCGTACATGCGCGCCACGCGAGCCGGAGTCTCCAGCAGCCCCTCGCGGTCAGGATCTTCTCCCACGCCCTCGAGTATGAGGCGCACGCCCTCTTCGATCTTCTGGGTATCCAACGTCAGCATTCCTTTCTAATCCAAGTCGAGCTCGAGGCCTACAGGGCAGTGGTCGCTGCCCATCACCTCGCTGTAGATGGAGGCGCCCGTCACCGCGCCACGCAGCGCATCGCTCACCAGGAAGTAGTCGATGCGCCACCCCGCGTTGTTCTGACGTGCCTTGAAGCGGTAGCTCCACCAAGAGTACGCGCCCGGCAGATCGGGGTGCAGCAGGCGGAACGTGTCGATGAACCCGGCTTCCACCAGCTCGGTGAACTTGCCGCGCTCCTCGTCCGAGAATCCGGCGTTGCCCCGGTTGGGGCCTGGGTTCTTCAGGTCTATCTCCTCGTGCGCCACGTTGAAGTCACCGCACATCACCACCGGCTTGGGGTCGGCTGCCTCGCCGGGCTGGGTGAGCGGCAGGTCCTCGGCGGCATGCCCCACGCCGAAGCCCTCGTCGCCGTCGCGCTCCACCGGCACGCCCGCCGGCAGCACCCCTTCCTCAAGCCCCTTGCAGAAATCGCGGAAAGCGTCATCCCACTGCATGCGGTGGTCGATGCGCGCCAGCTGATCCTGGGCGTTGGGCGTGTAGACGTCCACGAACCAGAACTGCTCGAACTCCACGGCCACGATGCGACCCTCGGCGTCCAGGTATTCGTCGCCCAGGCCGTGAAGCACCTGGCGCGGACGCGCCTTGCAGAACACGGCGGTACCGGAGTAGCCCTTCTTCTGCGCGTAGCTCCAAAACTGGCAGTAGCCCGGCAGCTCGAGATCGACCTGACCCGGCTGCAGCTTGGTCTCCTGCAGGGCGAACACGTCGGCGTCCAGCAGGTCAAAGGACTCCCTGAAGTCCTTCTTCAGCGCAGCCCGCAGGCCGTTGACGTTCCACGATATGAGGCGCATGGCAGCTCCTTTCTGCTTGCTCGCCCTAAGCGTACCAGAGGGCCGGCCGGCCTCTTGCAGCGGCCCCGAACTTCCCGAACGAGCGTCACGATGCAAATTCGAGCGGTTTTGCACTCCTTCGGAGGCCGTTTTCGCGCCAAAGCCGTTTGGCGGCAAGCGCTCACCTGGGGTTTTGCCCGCTTGCGGCGGTCATTCGATCCGATTTGCGTCCCTCCTCGGTGCAAAACCGTTCGAATTTGCAATCGCGGCTCGCCTTTTCGGGGACGACACCCTCCTCCATCGCCTCCACCGCTTGCGAACCTACTTATGGTAGGGCTCGCCGCGGGATATCTTGAAGGCGCGATAGACCTGCTCGAGCAGAACCACGCGCGCCAGGTTGTGAGGCAGCGTGACGGGCCCGAACGAGAGCGTCTCATCGGCCCGGTCGTAGACGGCACGGCTCACCCCGTCGCTGCCGCCGATAACGAAGGCGATGTCGCTGCGACCGGAGAGCGCCAGCTCGTCCAGGCGCCGGGAGAGCCCCTCGCTCGAACGCTGCTTTCCCTCGATAGCCATGAGCACCACATGCGCCGTCTCGGGCAGGGCGGCCAGGATGGCCTCGCCCTCCTTCGCGCGGGCCGCCGCCACGCCGCCAGCCCGACCGGGATCGACGTCGGCCACCTCCGTTACCGTCACGCGGGCGTAGGCCTTGAGGCGCTTGAGGTACTCGGCGCAGGCGTCGGCCCAGAAGCGCTCCTTCAGCTTGCCCACCGCCACGACAGTTATCCTCATCAGGGCTCCTTCCGCGAAGAGGGGGCGCCGTGGCGCCCCCTCCGTCTATCGTCTTAACGCGCACCCCGCCGGGAGGCGGGCGCCGGCCTTACTGCACCCAATCCTTCCCGATGACCACCAGGAAGTCGCTGCTGTAGATGTACTCGTTGTTGTTCTTGACGATGCGGCCCTTGCCCAGCAGGTCGACGATCTCCTGAGCGTCCTGCTTCTGATCGTCCTTGCCGTAGACGACGACCGTCTCGGCGTAGTCGCTGTGGTTGGCGTTGCCCGCCTCGGTCTTGTAGCCCAGCTCGGTGATAGCCTCGGCCGCCTCGGCGCCCACGCCGGCCACGCCGCATCCGTTGCGGACGGACACGGTGCCCGAGCGCTTTGCCCGCGAGCGAGCCGTGTTGCCCTCGTCGCTCGACATGGCCCCGCCGCCGGCGCTCGCGATGACGATGCCGGTGGCCTCGTCGACGACGTCCTCCTCGGTCGGGGGCAGGCCCTGGTTGATGCGGTCCATCATCTTCTTCCACTCGTCCTTGTTGAGGATCTCCCACCAGACCTCGTTGCTGTACTCCGAGGTGGTAGGCTCGACGGCGGTGTAGAAGTCGGTCTCCATGTTCATGCCGCGCAGGTTGGTGGCCAGGCTGATAATGTCCATGACGCCCATGTCGGTGGTCACGTACTTGGAGAGCGCCTCGATGGTGGCGGCCATGGTGGCCGGGTCGCTGCTGAGGATCTTCTTGCCGATGGCGCTGATGACCATGCGCTGGTTGGCGGCGCGATAGCCGTCGCCGTCGCCCAGAGCGTCGTAGGTGTGACGCGAGCGGCAGAGCGTGAGCGCGCCGTCGCCATCAAGCGTCTGCACGCCGGCCTCCAGGTAGCCTGCGCGCGGGTCGGCGATCTTCACCGGCACGTCCACCTCGATGCCGCCGAGCGCATCCACGACCTCCTTGAAGCCGTCGAAGTTGATCTCGGCGTAGTGGGTGATGGGGACGCCGGCCAGCTGCGACACCGTCTGCACCGTCATCGGCGCCCCGCCGATGGCGTGCGCGGCGTTGAGCTTCTGGACGCCGTGCTTGCCCATGTCGATCTTGGTGTCGCGCATGAGCGAGACGAGGGTGACCTTCTTCTGCTTGGGATCGACGCGCACGAGCATGAGGCTGTCGGTACGGTACTGGTCACCGGCGTATTCCGCCGACGCGTCACGCTCGGCCGAGCCGTCGGTGCCCATGAGCACCATGTAGAAGGGGTCGCCCGGCGGGGTGGTCTGCTCGAGGACCTTCATCATCTCCGGATCGACGTTGCGCTGCATGTTGGACTGGATGTTGTTGACGTAGGCGAAGGCCATGCCCACGCCGCCGAGCACGAGCACGCACACCACGATAAGCGAGATGAGCGCTATCTTCTTGCGCTTGCGCTTCTTTGCCTTTCCCACCTGGTAGGCCTCGCTGTGCGAGCCGCGCGAGTAGGGGTTGCTCGGGACAGCCGGATAGCCTGACGAGCCGGGGCGCCCCTGCGAGGGGCCGTAGCCCTGCTCCGTGCGCTGGCGCTCGTGGGCGCGTGCCGATTTCATGTGCGACCCCACGGGCGAGAAGCTGGAAGTTGAGTAGCGGGAACGCGCGTTGCCGGAGCGGCCTCCCGAGCCGTAGGAGTTTCGATTGTACGATTTAGCCATGGTGCGAGACTCCGTTTCTTGTATCCCGAGCGCTATGGCCTGCGGTTTTGGGGATTCTCATGAGCCTTTATTCTGCTATCTCGTTGATTCCTTGGCAACAAACCCCGCATCTGCCCCATGCAAAAGCCACAGGACATCGTCATCCCCTCCACAAGTTTTTCACGGTCCTTAACGAACCCTTACGCGCCCTCAACGCCCAGACGCGCGACCATCCAGCGGTTGGCGGCCAGCTCCACCGCGTCGTCGAGCGGTGCGAGCGCGAGGGGCTCGGTGCCAGCACGCCGGGCCTGCCGCTCCAGGGCGCGCGCGAGCAGCCAGTCCGCCACCTCGGGGTTCTTCGAAAGCAGGGGGCCGTGGGAGTAGGTGCCCACCACGTTGCGGTAGCGCACGCCATCGGCGCGATCTGCGTCATTGTTGCCGTGGCCTGCCTTGGACACCACGGCGCCGAGCGGCTCCACGCCCTCTCCCAAATACGTGCGGCCAGCGTGGTTCTCGTACCCCACCACCGGGTGCGACGCCAGGGGCGAGGACATCACCAGGTCGCCGGTCAGGCGGTCGGCCGAGGTGCCGGGGCGACGCGTCTCCAGGTCGACGATACCCAGGCCGGGCACGAGCTCGTCGCCCCAGAGCCACTGGCTGCCAAGAATCTGGTAGCCGCCGCAGATGGCCAGCAGCGGACCGTCGTCGGCCACGTAGGCCGCCAGGTCGTCGCGCATCTCCGCCAGCTTCTCGCTTGCCAGCCGCTGCTCGCGGTCGGGGCCGCCGCCCAAAAACACCAGGTCGACGCCGGTCAGATCGGCCACGTCGCCGTAGTGGACGCGCCGCACCTCCACGGGAATGCCGCGCCAGGCCAGGCGCTGCTCGAGGATGCGGACGTTGCCGCCGTCGCCGTAGAGGTTGAGCAGGTCGGGGAAGAGGTGCGCAATCACCACGGGGGCGGGGGCGGGGACGCCTGCGGGGGTCGCCGTGTCTTGCGGGGCGGCCGGGGCCGGCGCGGGCGCCGCGGCCTGCGCGCCCTCCGCGTTCGGCGCGGCCTCCGCACCCGCGGTCCTC
>NZ_QWKK01000074.1 GCF_009911695.1 Enterorhabdus sp. P55
AGCCCGCCCCCGCCGTGCCACCCGCCGGCGCGACGCCCCCGCCGCCCCCGCCCTACGGGTTCGCCGGCTACCAGGTCCCGCCGGCTCCGGCCCCCGCCGCGCCGCCTGTCGCGCCGTCCCTGGAGCCCCTGCTTCCCAAGAGCGCCCTGCGTTCGTTTCCCTATCCGCTCCTGTGCGTGGTGCTGTTCTTCCTGGGCGGGTTCACCGTGGGCTTCGGCCTGTCGTGGGCGGTCTACCTCACCATCCCCTTCTGGTACTGGATCGTGAACGTGATCGAGGCCGACCCGCTCTATCACGCCCGGCGCGTGGAGCGTTACCGGGCAGCCCAGGAGGCCGCTGCCCAGCAGTCGATGCCGCCGGCGGGCGCCGTTCCGCCGCAGGGACGATAGGGGGTCGCCATGAGGCTGACGAAGACCACGTGGGTCAAGGTGGCCCTCATCATCCTGCTGTGCCTGGCGGTGCTGGGCGCGCTGACGGGCGGCTGCGCGTCGGTAGGCCGCCTCTGGGGCGGCTTCGGGGGAGCCGGGTCGTGCGCGCGGGGCTCCGGCGAGTCCCTGGCGCCCGGCGGCGGCACCTTCACGGCCGCGGACATCGACAGCCTGGACGTGGACTGGGCGGCGGGCTCGGTGACCATCGAGGTGGTGGGCGACGGCGCCGACGTGACGCTCGCGGAGACCTACGTGGGCCCGGGGCGCCAGCCCCAGACCGTCGCCTACGTGGACGGCCGTACCCTCGTGGTGGACTACGGCGTGACGGGCGGCTTCATGTTCGGCTGCGCCGCCGGCCACAAGGAGCTGGTCATTCAGGTGCCCGCGTCCCTGGCCGAGCGGCTCGACCTGGTGTCGCTGTCCGCGGCCTCCGGCGACTACGCGCTCTCCGGCATCCGGTGCGATCGGCTGCTGCTGGAGCAGGCGTCCGGGCGCACCACGGCATCGGACGTGACAGCCCGCGAGATGGATGTCGAGCTGGCCAGCGGCGCCATGGTCCTGGGCGTGTCCGTGAGCGAGCGCGCCGAGTTCGACATCGCCTCGGGCAACGTCGAGGCACGCCTGGGCGGCGAGGTGCCCCATGACGTGACCGCGTCCCTCGCCAGCGGGGACCTGCGGCTGCTCGTGCCCGACGGTACCGGCTTCACAGCCCAGGTGGACAAGGTCTCCGGCAGCTTCGAGAGCGCCTTCCCCTGCACCACCGACGGCAACCTCTCTATAAGTGGCGACGGCGGCCCGATGCATGTGTGGGTCACCATGACGAGCGGCCATATGGTGATAGGCAAGGCCTAGCATCCGTTTTCAAATGAGAAACCCCGCCCAGTTCGGGCGGGGTTTTTGCGTAAAAGTCCAAAGAATTTCCACAGCTGGTTAAAATTTTCCTTGACTTGGTTTTGCGGGCGTCATATCTTAGCAAATTGCAACTTTTTTGCAGATTTGCGATGCGCGTGAAGGAGGAACAGCCTCGTGGCTCAAGGAAAAAACACCGCTCCCACCAGCCTTTATAGGGATCGCAGAAGCTTCGCGAAGATTCCGGACGTGATGGACGTCCCCAATCTTATCGCCATCCAGACGGAAAGCTTCGACTGGTTCAAGGAAGAGGGCCTGGCGCAGGCTTTCGCCGACATCTGTCCTATCGAGAACAACACGAAGGACATGGCCGTCGAGTTCGGCCGTCATGAGTTCGGCGAGCCCAAGTACACGGTGGACGAGTGCAAGGAGAAGGACGTCAGCTACCAGGCGCCCCTCTTCGTGGAGATTCGCTTCATCAACCGCGAGACAGGCGAGATCAAGGAGCAGGACGTGTTCATGGGCGACTTCCCGCTCATGACCCCGCGCGGCACCTTCATCATCAACGGCACCGAGCGCGTCGTCGTGTCCCAGCTGGTTCGCTCGCCCGGCGTCTACTTCGCCGCCGAGCGTGACAAGACCTCCGACAAGACCATCTACTCCGCGAAGGTCATCCCCTCCCGCGGCGCCTGGCTCGAGTTCGAGACGGACAAGCGCGACCTGCTCTCCGTGCGCATCGATCGCAAGCGCAAGCAGCCGGCCACGCTGCTCGTGCGCGCCCTCGGCCTGGCCGAGACCCGCGAGGAGATCATCGAGCTCCTCGGCGACTCCGAGATGGTGCTGCGCACCCTCGACCGCGACCCCGCCACCACCAAGGAGGAGTCGCTCATCGAGCTGTACAAGCGCTTCCGTCCCGGCGAGCCGCCGACCATCGACAGCGCCCGCACCCTGCTCGAGGGCCTGTTCTTCAACCCGCAGCGCTATGACCTGGCGAAGGTCGGCCGCTACAAGATCGACAAGAAGCTCGGCTTCGACCCGGAGGAGAACGACTCCTCCACCCTCACCGATGACGACATCGTGGCTACCATGCGCTACATCATCGCCCTGCACGAGGGCGAGGAGGGCTACGCCACCGACGACATCGACCACTTCGGCAACCGCCGCATCCGCTCCGTGGGCGAGCTGATCCAGAACCAGTTCCGCATCGGCCTGTCCCGCATGGAACGCGTCATGCGCGAGCGCATGTCCATGCAGGAGCCCGACGAGATCACGCCGCAGTCGCTCGTGAACATCCGCCCCATCGTGGCGGCCACCAAGGAGTTCTTCGGCTCCTCGCAGCTCTCGCAGTTCATGGACCAGACCAACCCCGCCGCCGGCATCACCAACAAGCGCCGCCTGTCGGCCCTGGGCCCGGGCGGTCTGTCCCGCGAGCGCGCTGGCTTTGAGGTCCGCGACGTCCACACCTCCCACTACGGGCGCATGTGCCCCATCGAGACGCCTGAAGGCCCGAACATCGGTCTCATCGGCTCGCTGGCCACCTATGGTCGCATCAACGCCTACGGCTTCATCGAGACGCCGTACCGTCGCGTGGTGGACGGCAAGGTCACCGACGAGGTGGACTACCTCACCGCCGACGAGGAGGAGAACTACATCATCGCGCAGGCCAACGACCTGTTCGATCCTGAGACCCGCGAGTTCGGCTACACCGACGAAGACGGCGTGTTCCACAAGGCCGCCCGCGTCCTGTGCCGCACGAAGAACGCCGCCGGCGAGTTCGGCGAGCCCGACGAGGTGGAGCCGGAGCGCGTCAACTACATGGACGTGTCCCCGCGCCAGATGACCTCGGTGGCTACCTCGCTCATCCCGTTCCTCGAGCACGACGACGCCAACCGCGCCCTCATGGGCTCGAACATGCAGCGCCAGGCCGTGCCGCTGCTGCGCCCGACGGCACCGCTCGTCGGCACCGGCATCGAGCATCGCATCGCGGTGGACTCCGGCGAGATCCTCGTGGCCCAGCGCCCCGGCGTGGTGGACTACGTGGACGGCCAGACCATCATCATCCTGAACGACGAGGGCGAGTACGACGAGTACCTCATCCCCAAGTTCCAGCGCTCCAACCAGTCCGGCTGCATTAACCACCGCCCGCTCGTCCGCAAGGGCGACGAGGTCCAGGCCGGCGACGTGCTGGCCGACGGCCCGTCTTGCGACGGCGGCGAGCTGGCGCTGGGCCAGAACCTCATGGTGGCCTACATGCCCTGGGAGGGCTACAACTACGAGGACGCCATCATCGTGTCCGAGCGCGTGGTGTCCGAGGATCTGCTGACCTCCATCCACATCTCGGAGTACGAGGTTGACGCCCGCGACACCAAGCTCGGTCCCGAGGAGATCACCCGCGAGATCCCCAACATCTCCGACGACATGATCTCGGACCTGGACGCCGACGGCATTATCCGCGTGGGCGCCGAGGTGTTCCCGGGCGACGTGCTGGTGGGCAAGGTCACCCCCAAGGGCGAGACGGAGCTCACCGCCGAGGAGCGCCTGCTGCGCGCCATCTTCGGCGAGAAGGCCCGCGAGGTGCGCGACACCTCCCTCAAGGTGCCTCACGGCTCCGGCGGCCGCGTCATCGGCATCCACCGCTTCTCCCGCGAGAACGGCGACGAGCTGGCGCCCGGCGTGAACGAGCTCGTGCGCATCTACGTGGCCCAGAAGCGCAAGGTGCAGCAGGGCGACAAGCTCTCCGGCCGCCACGGCAACAAGGGCGTCATCTCCCGCGTGCTGCCCGTGGAGGACATGCCCTACCTCGCTGACGGCACGCCCATCGACGTCATCCTGAACCCGCTGGGCGTTCCCTCCCGTATGAACGTGGGCCAGCTGCTCGAGAACCATCTGGGCTGGGCTGCCAAGTGGGGCTGGTCGGACGCCGAGGAGACCGACGAGGTGGTCGAGGGCCCGATGTTCGTGGCCACGCCCGTCTTCGACGGCGCCACCGAGAAGGAGATCTCGGACGCCATCGAGCACGCCAACCGCAACCTCATCAACATCAACCATGCCAAGTACGGCGACATGGCCCGCGACGAGCTGGTGCCGCAGCTGTCCCGTACTGGCAAGACCTGGCTCTACGACGGCCGCACGGGCGAGAAGTTCCGCGAGCCCATCACCGTGGGCCAGACCTACATCCTGAAGCTCGGCCACATGGTGGACGACAAGATCCACGCGCGCTCGACCGGCCCCTACAGCCTCATCACCCAGCAGCCGTTGGGCGGCAAGGCGCAGTTCGGCGGCCAGCGCTTCGGCGAGATGGAGGTGTGGGCGCTCTACGCCTACGGTGCCTCCAACGTGCTGCAGGAGATCCTGACCGTCAAGTCCGACGACACGGCCGGCCGCGTCAAGTCCTACGAGGCCATCGTCAAGGGCGAGAACATCCCGGCGCCCGAGGTGCCCGAGTCCTTCAAGGTACTCGTGAAGGAGATGAAGTCGCTGTGCCTCAACATCGAGCTCGAGGGCCACGACCTGCCCTCCGAGAACGGCGAGGAGGAGCTCGACGTGGACCAGGCGCTCTACGAGGCCCTGGCCGCTGACGCGAAGAAGACCGAGGACGAGACGGCCTCTGCCATCGATGACATTGCTGCTGAACTGGGAGAACTGATGAGCGACGTCTCTACTGACACTGATATCAACGAACTCATCGGCGAGGGAGAGGAGGCCTAGGATGCCCACGGAATACGACGTGAACAACTTTGACGCCCTGCGTATCTCCCTGGCCAGCGCCGAGGACGTGCGCAGCTGGTCGCGCGGCGAGGTCAAGAAGCCCGAGACCATCAACTACCGCACTCTCAAGCCCGAGAAGGACGGCCTGTACTGCGAGAAGATCTTCGGTCCTACCAAGGACTGGGAGTGCGCCTGCGGCAAGTACAAGCGCGTGCGCTTCAAGGGCATCGTCTGCGAGCGCTGCGGCGTTGAGGTGACCCGCTCCAAGGTGCGCCGCGAGCGCATGGGCCACATCGAGCTGGCTGCTCCCGTGAGCCACATCTGGTACTTCAAGGGCAGCCCGTCGCGTCTGGGCTACCTGCTTGACATCCCGCCGAAGGAGCTTGAGAAGGTCCTGTACTTCGCCAGCTCCATCATCACGAGCGTGGACAAGGAGGCTCGCGAGGAGGACGCCGACGACCTGCGTGACGAGCTCGCCGCCGACCTCGACGAGCTGGACGCCGAGCGCGACCGCCTCATCGAGGCCACCCGCCGCCTGTCCACCGACTACGTCCCCGAGGACGACGACTTCGTGGACGAGGTCGAGGAGGACGAGCGCATGACCCCCGAGGAGGTCGACGAGGAGGTCGCCGACATCTACGAGGAGTTCAACGAGCGCAAGGCCCTGCGCCAGGACGCCTTCGACGCCTTCATGAAGATCGAGCCGAAGCAGCTCGTTCCCGACGAGGCGCTCTACCGTGAGATGCGCGCCAACTACCGCGACTACTTCACCGGCGGCATGGGCGCCGAGTCCGTGCGCGACCTGCTGGATGCCATGGACCTGGAGGCCACGGGCGAGGAGCTGCGCGAGACCATCGCCACGGGCAAGGGCCAGAAGCGCGCCAAGGCCATCAAGCGCCTCAAGGTGGTGGACGCGTTCCTCAAGTCCGACAACAAGCCCTCCGACATGATCCTCGACGTGATCCCGGTCATCCCGCCCGACCTGCGCCCCATGGTGCAGCTGGACGGCGGCCGCTTCGCCACGTCGGACCTGAACGACCTGTACCGCCGCGTCATCAACCGCAACAACCGCCTCAAGCGCCTGCTCGACCTGGGCGCGCCTGAGATCATCGTCAACAACGAGAAGCGCATGCTGCAGGAGGCCGTGGACTCGCTCTTCGACAACGGCCGCCGCGGCCGCCCTGTGACGGGCCCGGGCAACCGCCCGCTCAAGTCCATCAGCGACATGCTGAAGGGCAAGCAGGGCCGCTTCCGCCAGAACCTGCTGGGCAAGCGCGTCGACTACTCCGGCCGCTCGGTTATCGTCGTGGGCCCGCAGCTCAAGCTGCACCAGTGCGGCCTGCCGAGCCAGATGGCGCTCGAGCTGTTCCGCCCCTTCGTCATGAAGCGCCTGGTGGAGCTGGAGTACGCCGCCAACATCAAGGCCGCCAAGCGCGCCGTGGATCGTGGCGCCAGCTACGTCTGGGACGTGCTGGAGGAGGTCATCGCCGAGCACCCCGTGCTGCTGAACCGCGCGCCAACCCTGCATCGTCTGGGCATCCAGGCCTTCGAGCCGGTGCTCGTCGAGGGCAAGGCCATCAAGCTGCACCCGCTGGTCTGCACCGCCTTCAACGCCGACTTCGATGGCGACCAGATGGCCGTGCATGTGCCGCTGGGCGCTGAGGCCCAGGCCGAGGCCCGCGTGCTCATGCTGTCGTCCAACAACATCAAGTCGCCCGCTCACGGCCGCCCGCTGACCGTGCCCACCCAGGACATGATCATCGGCCTGTACTACCTGACGGCCGCCCGCGACGGGTTCCCGGGCGAGGGCCGCGTGTTCATCGACATGGACGACGCCATGAACGCCTACGACGCCCGCGCCGACCTGGACCTCCAGGCCAAGATCTGGGTGCGCCTGCGCATGGACACCCGCATCGCCACCGCCTTCGGCGAGTTCGAGGACCACGCTGCCGGCGAGCGCATCGAGACCACCGTGGGCCGCATCATCTTCAACGACGTGCTGCCCGCCGACTACCCGTTCCTCAACTACGAGATGAACAAGAAGGAGATCAGCCGCCTGGTGGAGGACGTGTGCAACCGCTACGCGCTCTCCGAGGTGCCGCCCATCCTGGACGGCCTGAAGGACGCGGGCTTCCACTACGCCACGCGCGCCGGCGTCACGGTGTCGGTCTACGACGCCACGGTGCCGCCGAACAAGGCGGAGATCCTCGCGGCGGCCGATGCCAAGGTGGCGGCCATCGACGAGGACTACGAGTTCGGCCTCATGTCCGACGACGAGCGCCACAAGCAGGTCGTCGACATCTGGAACGAGGCGAACGAGGAAGTCGGCGAGGCCATGGCGGCCAACTTCGACAAGTTCAACCCCATCTACATGATGGCGTTCTCCGGCGCTCGCGGCAACATCAAGCAGATCCGCCAGCTGGCCGGCATGCGCGGCCTCATGTCCGACCCGAAGGGCGAGATCATCGACCGCCCGATTAAGGCGAACTTCCGTGAGGGCCTCTCCGTGCTCGAGTACTTCATCTCGACCCACGGCGCCCGCAAGGGCCTGGCCGACACCGCGCTGCGTACCGCCGACTCGGGCTACCTGACCCGCCGTCTGGTGGACGTGGCCCAGGACGTCATCATCCGCGAGATCGACTGCGGCACCACCGAGGGCGTCCCGTACCCCATCGTCAACGAGAAGGGCGACCTGGACGAGAACCTCATCGGCCGCTGCCTGCTCGAGGACGTGCGCGGCACCGACGGCGAGCTGGTTCAGGCCGCCGACGAGTACATCACCTCCATGGACCAGCTGCGCGCCATGAGCCAGGCTGGCGTCGAGGAGGTCATCATCCGCACCATCATGACCTGCCATGCCGAGCACGGCGTCTGCCAGAAGTGCTACGGCTGGGATCTGGCCACCGCCCGCCCGGTCAACATCGGCACGGCCGTCGGCATCATCGCGGCCCAGTCCATCGGTGAGCCCGGCACGCAGCTGACGATGCGTACCTTCCACACCGGCGGCGTGGCCGGCGAGGACATCACCCACGGCCTGCCCCGCGTCCAGGAGCTCTTCGAGGCCCGCAAGCCCAAGGGCCAGGCGGTGCTCGCGGAGATCTCCGGCACCATGCAGGTCTCGGGCGACAAGACCTCCAAGACCATCACCATCCACGACCAGGAGGGCAACTACCGCGAGTACGTCGTGTCGGCGCGCGCCCAGCTGCTCCCCGGCGTGATGGACGGCTGCCAGGTGAAGGTGGGCCAGCAGCTCACCAAGGGCTCGGTGAACCCGCACGACCTGCTGCGCCTGACCGACCCCAACTCCACCCTGCGCTACATCGTGAGCCAGGTCCAGGGCGTGTACGTCTCCCAGGGCGTGGACATCAACGACAAGCACATCGAGGTCATCGCGCGCCAGATGCTGCGCAAGGTGGCCGTGCTCGACTCGGGCGACTCCGACTTCCTGCCGGGTCGCCAGGTCAACCGCTTCGAGTTCGAGAAGGTGGCTAACGAGCTCATCGCCGAGGGCAAGGAGCCGCCGGTGGGCCAGCCGCTGCTGCTCGGCATCACCAAGGCGTCGCTGGCCACGGACTCGTGGCTGTCCGCCGCCTCCTTCCAGGAGACCACCAAGGTGCTCACCGACGCCGCCATCGAGGGCAAGACGGATCACCTGGCCGGCCTGAAGGAGAACGTCATCATCGGCAAGCCCATCCCTGCGGGCACGGGCCTCAAGCGCTACCGCGACGTGCGGCTCACCTACAAGGGACGCCCGATCGACGGCGTGGCGGGCGACGCGCTGCCGGACTTCGCGCCGGATGCCCTGCGCGAGATCGAGGACCTGCTGCCCCAGCCTCAGGACTGGTCGCTGGACGGCGACGGCTACTTCAACGCGGGCGGCGGCTTCGGCGGCTACTACAGCGCCCTTTCGCTGGGCCACCGCGGTCATAACCTGTCCGACGAGGATGCGCGCCTGTACATCTACGATGATCTGGGCGTGTCTCAGCGCTGGGCGAACAAGTTCTCCGAGGCCGGCATCGAGACGGTGGCCGACCTGGTGGGACACACCGAGGAGGACCTGCTGCGCATCGAGGGCATCGGCGTGAAGGCCATCGAGGAGCTCAAGGAGGGCCTGGAGGCCCGCGACCTCATGCACGTCATCGAGGACGACCTGGCCGCTACGAGCGACGACATGAGCCAGCTGCTCGACATGGTGTTCTCGCCTGACGACACCATCCTCATCGGCGGTGACGAGCCCCCGACGTTCAACACCGACGACGAGGAGATGCTGGGCGAGGCCCTGCCGCCCCGCTCCTACCAGCGTAACCTCGAGGAGCTGGACGCCCTGCTGGGCTCCGTGGGCTCCTTCGGCTTCGGCATCACCAGCGAGGAGACCGAGGCCGCGGCTGACGACGAGGACGACGAGTAGCCGCTGATCGAAGGCAAAGGGGCGGGCTTCGGCTCGCCCCTTTTCGTGACAGTGCACGATCAGCCCCCTATCATGCAGATTCGGACGGTTTTGCACCCTGCTGCGGGCTTTGTGGAGCCGTCTGATGGACTGTCTTTTGGGATGGCCATCGGTGACCTGGGGGTTTGGTCGCGCCGCCTGGCCGCAAGGGCGTGCAGCCGTGCCCGCATGAGTGCAAAACCGTCCGAATCTGCAAGTTCGGGGCGAAAAACGGAGGAAAGGAGACGGGCATGGGCCAGAAGACCTATGTGCCCGAGGGCGAGCAGCCCCCGGCATCGCAGGCGGGTGCCTCGCTCGAGGCCCTGGCGGCCACCATCGCTGCCCGGCGCGAGGCGGGTGAGGAGAGCTACACCCACCGCCTGCTGACCGGGGACGTGGACGCGGTGCTGAAGAAGGTCATGGAGGAGGCCGGAGAGGTGGCCCTGGCGGCCAAGGACGCGGATTCTGCGCTCTACTTCGCCGGTGAGTCCGCCGAGGTGGCTCCCGGATCTACCGCTGCCGAGCGCCTGGCCGAGGCGGCCAGCCAGTCGGTCGACCACCTGCGCTACGAGGCGGCTGACGTGGTCTACCATCTTCTGGTGGTGCTTGAGCGCTTCGGCATCGGACTGGACGAGCTGGCCGCCGAGCTCAACAACCGCATGACTGCGGACGAGCGCCCTGCTGGCGCCGTCCGTCTATACGACGAGTATGTGCGAAGGGGGAAGTAAGATGCCCAGAATGTTCGGAACCGACGGCGTGCGCGGCATCGCCAACGTGGAGCTGACCTGCAAGATGGCCTATCACCTGGGCCAGGCCGCCGTGACCACCCTGGGGGAGTCCATCGTGGTGGGCAAGGACACCCGCCTGTCCGGCGACATGCTGGAGGCGGCCCTGGTGGCCGGCATAACGAGCGCTGGCGGCACGGCCCTTCTGGCCGGGGTCATCCCCACGCCGGGCGTGGCCCTGCTCGTGCGCGAGCTGGGGGCCGGCGGCGGCGTGGTCATCTCGGCCTCGCACAACCCGCCGGAGTACAACGGCATCAAGTTCTTCGACGCCGAGGGCTTCAAGCTGCCTGACTCCGTGGAGGACGAGATCGAGGCGTTCGTCGCGGGCAGCGGCCTGGAGGGCCTGGTGGAGCGCGCGGTGGCTGCCGGCGAGGAGGCCGCCATGCCGTCTGGCCCGGCGCTGGGCGTGGCCATTCCCGTGGAGGAGGCCTGCGAGATCTACATCAACCATGCCGTGGACAGCATCCGCGCCCAGGGCATCGACTTCTCGGGCATGACCATCGCGCTGGACGCCGGCCATGGGGCCAGCGCGCTCACGAGCGCCGAGGCCCTGCGTCGCTTGGGCGCCGAGGTCATCGCCATCAACGAGGACTACGACGGCACCGACATCAACGTGCAGTGCGGCTCCACGCACCTGGCGCCGCTGGCCGCCCTCATGGAGGAGACCGGCGCGGACGTGGGCATCGCCCACGACGGCGATGCCGACCGCGTGATGCTCATGGCTCCCGGCGGCTTGGAGATAGACGGCGACATGGTGGAGGCCGTGTGCGCGCTCGACATGAAGGAGCGCGGGGTGCTGGCCGGCAACACTGCGGTGAGCACGGTCATGTGCAACCTGGGCTTCGTGCACGCTATGCGCGATGCCGGCATCGACGTGGTGCAGACGAAGGTGGGCGACCGCTACGTGCTGGAGGAGATGCGCGAGAAGGGCTACGCCATCGGCGGCGAGCAGTCGGGCCACATGATCCTGCTGGAGTACAACTCCACGGGCGACGGCCTCATGACCGCCTGCCAGTTCCTCGCGGCGGTCAAGCGCACCGGCAAGCCGGTGGCCGAGGCCGTGGCCGTCATGACGCGCTTCCCGCAGGAGCTCATCAACGTGCGCGTGCGCGACAAGCACACCGCTGCGCAGAACCCGGCCATCGTGGCCGCCGTGGCCGCCGCCGAGGAGGCCCTGGGGGACAACGGCCGCGTGCTCTTGCGTCCGAGCGGCACCGAGCCGGTCATCCGCGTGATGGTGGAGGCGCTCGACGCCGAGCAGGCCGCCGCCGAGGCCCGAAAGCTCGCCGAGGTGGTGGAGCGAGAGGGCTAGCGCCTTTGGCGCGCTCGCGAGGAGCGGCAAGCTGCGAGGCGCGGGCTTCCTGCGCGCTGCGATTGACGGGGCGTCCCTGAGGGGGCGCCCCGTTTGCGTCTGCGATGGGGCGCCGGGCGGGATGCGGCGCGGGCGCGGCGCTGGCGGGCGCGGCGCTGGCGGGCGCGGGCGCGGC
>NZ_QWKK01000075.1 GCF_009911695.1 Enterorhabdus sp. P55
GACCGCCGCCGACGACGCGCCTCGCCCTCGCCGCGACGCCTCCGACCGCCGACGACGCGCCTCGCCGCGCCGCGCCGCGCTCCCAAGGCCGCCCAGGGCCCGCGGCCGTCCCCAGCCTCCACGCGAAGGGGGCGCGCCGTCATCGGACGCGCCCCCTTCGCCAGCCACGGTGACGACCTGACGCCGCCGCGCTACTCGTTCTCCTTCAGCACGCGCTCGTAGGGCTTCGTGCCCGCATAGATCTCGTCCTTAAGCGGGTTCAGGTGCAGCTTGCGGATGCGCGCGAGCTGGTAGATGGCCAGCGCCGCGTTGGCCGCCAGCGCCAGGGCGCTCACCACGAAGAACGCCGTGGGGTTGTGGGTGGTCGGGATGGGCGCCAGCACGTCGGCGAACTGGGGCACCGTCATCACGAACATGATCCACAGCGCGAGGGTCTGCGCCCGGTGCTGCAGCCAGGCGCCCCGCTTGATGAGGAACGTGGGGATGGTGCAGGCCAGAAGCAGGGCCAGCCCGCAGTAGGCGGAGTGGTCCGAGATGCAGTTGTAGGTGTAGGCGAAGTTCCACAGGTCATAGGCGATGACCCAGGCCCAGATCATGTCGGGCCAGATCATGTCGCGCGCCGGATCCTTGGAGATGATGATGCCGAACCACCCGCAGATGGTGAGGATGTTGAGGATGCCGGCGATGCCGTTCATGATGTTCCACGGCCCCGATATGGTCCAGAGGTTCTCGACCACGCCGCCCTCCCACAGCGCGAAGCTGAACACCTGGAAGTCGCGCGCCACGGCCTCGGCGATGTTGATGGCCAGAATGAGCGGCGGGAAGCACAGCGCCCACTTCTTCTCGTAGAGGTGGTGCACTGTGCCGTCCGCGCCCGTCCACTTGACGAAGCGCAGGGCGATGAACCCGAGGCACCCGGCCAGGGCCGAGTAGGTCTTCACCCAGTTGAACCACGTGCCCGTGCCGTACTCGTTGCCCGGCGCCGCCGTGGTGGGCCACACGAACACGGTGAGCGCGAGTGGCACCGCCGCGAACAGAACGATTCCGCACCACAGCTTCACGCGCCCCAGCTCGTTGAACGCCATGAGCGCAAACAGGACGAACAGCCAGATTGCCCAGTAGATAGGGTCGGCTGCCTCGTAGAGAATGCCCATCTTCCCGCCTCCTTGTCATCGTTTTGCCTGATGAGGACAGACTACGGCGCGTCTTGCGCGCAGTCTTTCACAGATGCGGGCCAATTGTGAAGGCATGCTCGCCCAAAGCAAGCGAGAAAGCTGCCTGAGCAGGCCGATGAACAGCCATCCGGCGGCGTATAATGGCGCGATCAGCCCGTCATCTCCGAGAAGGGAGCCCCATGCCCCCGCTCTCCCTCTACTCCGGCCGCGACCCGCGCGAGGCGGCGGCCGCCGAGCGCCCCTCCCGCCGCACGCTCGCCGAGAGCCGCAGGCTCACCGGCACGCCCGGCGTCATCCTGGCAGCCGCGCGCAAGCTCTTCGAGCGCGACGGCGTGCGCGCCACCACGGTGACGGCCGTCGCACGCGAGGCCAACGTCACGCGCGAGCTGGTGTACTACCACTTCGGGAACAAGAACGGGCTCATCGAGGCGCTCATCGACGACTACGTGGAAGACCTCGTGGAGAGCGTCATCGTCTGGAACGAGTCGCGCACCTTCGGTGACACGGCCGGCTCGCTGCGCGCCTGCGTGCGCACGTTCCGCTACGCGCTCTACGACGCCGAGGGGCGCCCGCGCCCCATGATCGCCGTGCTCGAGGAGCTCGGCATCCGCGACGCCTTCGACGTGCGCGCCACCAAGGAGACGGCGGCCTGCCTGAACGACCACGTCGCCAAGGAGTACGCAGCCTGGCACCACCTGGAGATCGAGCTCGTCTACGAGATGTTCTGCCTGGTGGTGTTCGGCCTGGTGGGACTCGTGAAGGTGAATCCGCGCATCAGCGACGAGGATCTCATGAAGGTGGTCGAGCAGACGCTCCGGCTGGACATGACGCCGCTCGACGCGCCCTCCCCCGCCGTGCCGGCCGCGGCGCCGGCCGCAGACGGCGGCACGGCACCGCGGCGCGCAGGCTAGGCGCGCTCAGGGATGAGGCCCTGGCGGTAGGCCGCGAGCAGCTGCTCGAGGTCGGCCACGCGCTGCTTGAGCCCGGCGCCCGTGTCGGTGTCGGCCACCAGCGTGCGCCGCTCCACCCGCTCCACCACGCGCCGCGACGAGTGAATGTCGAGCCCCCGCTCCACGGCCGCCTCCGCCGACTCGAGCGGCTCGTGGGCCGCCAGCACGAAGCCGTAGGAGTTGGAGATGAGCGTGTAGCCGGCGATGCCGGTGGTGGGCTGGTAGGCCCGCGAGAACCCGCCGTCGATGGTGAGCACGCGCCCGCCGCACTTCACCGGATCCTCGCCGTCCTTGGCCTTCACCGGTACGTGCCCGCAGATGATGCGCGAGGCGTCCGGGTCCATCCCGAAGTCCTCGAAGATGACCGCCATGGCCTCAGGATCGTCAAGCAGCGCGTAGAAGGGGTTCTTGACCTCCTTGCGCGCCTCCTTCTCGGCGATGAGGTAGAGCTCGAAGGTGGCCATCTTGCTCTTGGCGAACAGGGGCGAGCAGGGGCTGAGCCACAGCCACCACAGAAGGTCGCGGCAGCGGCGGCGCTCCTCGGCATCGGTGCTGAAGAACGCCGCGCGCACCGATCGCTCGAGCACGTCGTAGAGCTCGCGGCCCCGGTAGCGCACGCCGAACACGTCCGCCTCCTTGAGCGAGCCGTCAGCGTTGAGCGGCACGCAGGCGTGGAAGAGCAGGTTGGAGTTGCACACCTTATAGAGGCTGCCGGCCTCCAGGAACAGGCGCATATGGCGCTGGAGCTTCTCGCTGCCGACGAAGGCCTGTTCCAGCCGCTGCATGACGGCCTCCTCCTCCGGCGTGAGGCGATAGGGGTCGGCCGGGTCCACCGTGGGGAACACGCGGTCGGTGAGCGCGTAGGTCACGCCGTCCACCTCGACGGTGCCGCGCTCGTGGTCGATGCGGTGCAGCAGCTTGCGGTCGTCCAGGCCGAAGCCGGGGTTCTCGTCGATGAGCTGGCCCTCCACCTTGAACTGGATGATGGCCATCGCCTTCTGGATCTTCACGTTGAGCTCGCGCTGCTGCTCGGTGAGGCCCGGATCGCCCTTGAGCCCGAAGGCCACGCAGGGGTCGTCGCGGTAGGCGTCCATGGCGAAGGAGGCGAGCGGCAGGATGTTGATGCCGTAGGCGTCCTCGAGGATGGAGAGGTTGCCGTAGCGCGCGCAGTTGCGCACCACGTGCGCGATGCAGCCGCGCTGGCCGAGCGAGGCGCCCATCCACACGATGTCGTGGTTTCCCCACTGGATGTCGAGGCAGTGGTAGCCGGCGAGCGTGTCCATGATGGCGTCGGGCGCCGGCCCGCGGTCGTACACGTCGCCGACGATGTGGAGGTGATCGACGGCAAGGCGCTGGACGAGCAGGCAGAGCGCCTCGACGAAGGCCTGGCCGCGGCCGGTGCGGATGACGGCGTCGATGATGGCGCGGTGGTAGGCCGCGCGGTCGACGGCGTGGTTGTTCTCGGTCATCAGCTCCTCGAGGACGTAGGCGAACTCGGCGGGCAGCGCCTTGCGCACCTTCGAGCGCGTGTACTTGCCCGACGCCTGCTTGCAGAGCGCCACGAGTCGCTCGGCCGCCGTGGACACCCAGGCGTCCTCGTCCGGCGCGGCAGGCAGGTCGAGCCGCATCTTCTCGCGCGGGTAATAGACGAGCGTGGCCAGGTCGCGCTTCTCCTGCGCGGTGAGCACGTCGCCGAAGGCGTCGTCGATCTTGAGGCGCACCGAGCCCGAGCCGTTGCGCAGCAGGTGGGAGAACGCCTCGTGCTCGCCGTGGATGTCCGAGGCGAAGATCTCGGTGCCCTTCGGCAGGCTGAGCACGGCGCTCAAGTTGATGATCTCGGCCGATGCGTCGGCGATGGTGGGAAACGACTGGGACAGCAGTCGCAGGTAGCGCAGGTCACGCTCGTCCATGGGAGCCTCCTCGGACACGGCGGGAACGGTCGTCGCCCTCATTGTAGCGCCGGCTCGCCGCCCGCCCGCAAAGCACCCCGGCAGGCGACCGCCCCCCATCGGGAGGCGGAGCGGGTTAGAAATCGACGACGAACTGCAGCCTCCTGCGCATTTCCACCTCAACCTGCTCTTCCATCGAGACTGCGGCCAACAGTTGACACCGGGACAAAGTGGCGTCTATCTTTGAGGCGAGCTTTCCCGACATGAACGACGAGACCGAGCTGTCGACGTTCAGACTGTAGTGCGCGGTTCTTCCGAGGCCTTCTTCGCAACGCGTCTTGATGAGGAACTCTATCTCCTTGTCCTCCGCAAACCAGCGCAGCGGAGGAACACAGGCAGCCGGCACATCCTCAAAGGTCTGGTGAAACTCCAAGGTCAGCTCCTGGCTTTGCTCCAACTCCCTCGCCAGCTCTCCGCAGCTCTCCGCCGATAAGCCCTCCCTAGCTCCTTTCTTCTCCTTTTCCCCTTCTTCTTCGTCGCCTCAGCGCGCGCCGTCAGGCCGCGTGCCTTACGTTCTACCGTTTTGCTATAACTCTCCAAACGGCATTCCCTGGCACCGAGCGCGTGGGCGATGCTCCTCAGCTCCGTCACTTGGTCTTGATGGAGAATCTCAAAGAACTTCGCCAAATTGAGGTAGCGCCCATCGTCGAACGGATCGACGAAGTATGCCGAGTCGCACACCGGCCTTGGGAAGAAAGTCAGCCCGCTCATCTCGATCGCGGACTCGTAGAGGTGCAAGACCTCAAGATCGTCATCGTCACTGAACCAGCCGATGGCCCCCTCACAGACCTCCACGCCCTTTCGCGTGTCCTCATCGACGACGATGATCATCTTGGGGAGGTCGTAGTCGGGCGCAAGGTAGTCTGCGGGGAAAACGGGGCGATAATGCTCTAGCATCAATCGACGAGACTTCTCCCGGACGGCTTCCGTCGCGTTCTGGGCGCCTTCAGCAGCCGCCTCCGCTAGCGCCGCAGCTGCCTCCGCCGCGCGATCCCTCCCCTCAGCAACCGCCTCCCCTGCGGTTCCCATCGCCATCCTCGCCTTCTTGGCAAGGACATCCGTGGCACGGCCCACGTGCCTTCGTGCATCTTCGAGCATCCCATCACCTTTCCCCAGCGGCAAGTTCGCTTTCATTCTAGAGGATTACCGGCACCGGCCGCCTTCCGGAAGCGCGAAACAGGCAGCGAATGCTTCCCCGCCCCGCCTCCCCCTATGCTATAGAATGAGCCCGACAACACCTTCCCGGAAAGGGGATGCCATGGACGCCGCGTTTCTGCACCGCTGCACCCACGTGCTCGACAAGGAGAAGACCATCCGGTTCTACGAGGAGGCGCTCGGCTTTCGCGTCGTGCGCGAGATGGGGCCTGACGACGGCTCGTGGACGAACACGTTCATGGAGGCGCCGGGCTGCCCCTTCCAGCTGGAGCTGACCTGGAATCGCGGGCGCGTCGAGCCCTACGCCAACGGCGGCCCCGACCAGCACATCGCGTTCGCCGTCGACGACTTAGACGCCGCGCACGCCCTCCACGAGAAGATGGGCTGCATCATTCGCGAGAACCCCGCCATGGGGCTCTACTTCATAGCCGACCCCGAGGGGCAGTGGATCGAGATCCTGCCCCGCGAAGAGCGCTAGCTCCAGGCAGGCGAGCATGACCAGCAGAAAGGGAGCGGCGAAGGCGCGGCAGCGGGCGGCGTTCGAGGCGGGTGCGGGCGATTTGGGAGACCTGTTCGCCCGCGAGGAGCGCCGTCGCGCGGAGGCGTCCGCCGCCCGCGAGGCGGCCCTGCGCCTGCGCGCCTGCGAGTCGAAGAACCGCTATGCCAGCCTCGCCGACGCCGAGGAGGCCATCGCCTCCTGCGCCGCCTACGGCACCCGCGGCCTCCACGCCTACCGCTGCCCCCACTGCAACGGCTGGCACCTCACCTCCAAGCCCGCCCGCCCCTAGCGCGTCAGCTGGCGGTCTCGGATTCGCTGCAAATGAATCCCAAACTAGAGAACATTTGTTCTTTTATGTGTTACAATCCAGTTCACCAAGCATGAAGAACGGGAGCTGTGAAATGACGCATGAGAACGCATCCTCGCAAATAGTGCTTTTCGAGTCATCGGATGGTGAGATATCGCTTGACGTTACCATTGACCTGGCGAAAAACGAAATCTGGCTTAATCGTGCGCAGATGGCCGCATTGTTCGATCGCGACGTCAAAACCATAGGCAAGCACATCGCGAACGCCTTGAGGGAAGAGTTGTGCGACACCTCGATTCCAACTGTCGCAAAATTTGCGACAGTTGGAATCGAGGGAGAAAGAACCGTCGAGCGCCAGGTAGAGCACTACAGCCTTGATGTCATCATATCTGTCGGGTATCGCGTGAAGTCGCAGCGCGGCGTCGAGTTCCGCCGTTGGGCCACCGATGTGCTGCGTCGCTACATCATCGAGGGTCGCGTCGAGAACGAGCGACGCCTCGCCCAGCTCTCCCAGGTCATATCCGTCATCGAGCGCATCCCCCGCGAACTTGAGTCTGAGCAGATTCTCAGAATCGTCCGAAGCTATGCGCCGGCGCTTTCGCTGCTCGATGACTACGACCACCAACGCATCTCCCGACCAACTGGAACGCACGGCACCTACGTCCTCGGGTACGACGAGTGTCGAAACATCATTGATAGCATGGGGTTTTCCGAAGCCAGCACCGTCTTCGGCATCGAGAAGGACGACTCCTTCAAAAGCAGCATAGCAGCCATCTACCAGTCCTTCGACGGCCGAGAACTCTACCCGTCAGTTCAGGAGAAGGCGGCAAACCTGCTCTACTTCATCGTTAAGAACCACTCGTTCCATGACGGGAACAAGAGAATAGCGGCGAGCGTGTTCCTCTACTTCCTCGACAAGAATCATCTGCTCTACGCGCAAGGCAGGAAGCAGCTCAGTGACGAGGCCCTCGTCGCCATGACCATCATGATCGCAGAGTCGCGACCAGAGGAGAAGGAGGCCATGGTATCCCTTGCCATGAACTTCCTCTCGCCTGTGGGCGCCGGGGCAGACCCAGGAGGCTCGGCTTTTGCTTGCTAGCTCAGCCAAAGCTGGAGGTAGGAAGCGGTGCAACAGGCGGCGAAAGCGGCGATGACGAGGGCGAACAGGGCGTTGGCGACGGGCGAGCGCAGACGCGCGAACCCTTCGCAGACGAGCGGGAACACCACCCAGACGTAGATGATGGCCACGAGCCCGATGAGCACGTCGTTGACGAGCCAAGCCTGGCCGAGCACGTTGAAGGGCAGCTGCGAGTTGTCCCAGTAGGGATAGGTTCCCGACGCATCCGGCTGGTTGACGAGCAGGCCGATGCCCAGCTCAAGCACAAGGCTCAGCGCTACGGCGAAGGCGAACGACTCGAGCAGGGCGCCGACCAGCGTGCGCCGGCGCATGACGAAGCGCTCCTTGAGCGGCTCGATGACGAGCGTCATCACCACCGCACCCACGCCATAGATCCAGTAAGGGTGGTACCACGGATCGGTCCAGACGGGATAGCCCTCGGAGACGATGCCGAAGCAGCGGTCCATGAACAGGCAGTAGGGAATCTCCAGCCAGTGGCCGACGATGGTGCCGGCGCAGAAGCACACGATGAGCGCGCGCCAGAACGGCCAGGCATGCGGCGCGAAGTAGCCCACCTCGTCTGACTTGGTGATTCTCTGGTGGCATCGTCTGGCCATGGGCTCGTCTCCTCGTCAGCCCGCGCGACGCGGCCCCGCAGCCGCCCTTGGCGGGCAACCCAACCATACCGCGCGCAGGAGCAGGACGACGATGCCGCGAGACATCATTGACGACCCGCTGCCGCATCGTTACCGGAACGCCGCGGAGGGCGGGCGGCGGGACGGGGAAAGCGGGCGGCATGAAGCAGGAGGCCACCCGGCGGGCGAGGCGGAGCAGGAGGGGCAGCCGGTAAAGTCGAGGGCGACGGGACGACGGCTGCGACAACGCTTGGCGGGACCGGGGCAACGGGACGGCGTCGGGAGTTGGCGACGCGTCAGGTGCTGCCGACGGGCGCACGAGCGGCGAAGCCTGGGGGTGACGGGCTGAAGAGACCGCGGGGCAAAGCATAGCGGAGCCGGCAGCGAGGAGCCGACGAGGCGACGCCCGGCGGAGCGAGAAAGCCGACGAGGACAGCGGGACGAGGCGCGACGGGCGGGGCGGGCGCGGCAACGCTCAACGGAGCCGGAGGCGGGAGGCGGGAGGCTAGCGGGCGTCATCCGGCGCAACCGGCGCGCCTGAAGACCGGGGAACATTGCCAGACAGGGTGTCGTGTCCTATGCTGGGCAGATTGGCAGACAGCGGAAGGGGGGCCTGTGGAGATCACGCTGGCCGAGAAGCGAGACGACAGCCTCATACGCGAGCTGACCGCGCTCTGGCGCGCCTCGGTAGAGGCCACCCACGACTTCCTCGGCCCCGCCGACGTGGAACGCATCGCCGAGTATGTGCCCGACGCCCTGCGCGAGGTTCCGCTCCTGGCTGTGGCCCGCGACGCAGGCGGTGGCGCGCTTGGCTTCGCAGGGGCGGATGGCCGCAGGCTCGAGATGCTCTTCGTCGCCCCCGAGGCGCGTGGACGCGGCGTCGGCACGGCGCTGCTCGCGCACGCCGTGCTCACGTGGGGCACGCGCCTCGTGGACGTAAACGAGCAGAACCCCGCCGCCCGCAGCTTCTACGAGCACCGGGGCTTCCGCGTCATCGGCCGCTCCGAGCTCGACGCTCAGGGCGACCCCTACCCCCTGCTTCACCTGGAGCTGGCCGACGATACGACGGGCGCCGACGCCGGCAGCCCCCAGGCCGCCGGCGCGCAGCCCGCGACCCAGGCGAAGGAGAGCGCAGGCGGAAAGGGGGCCGACGCCGCGACGGGCGGAGACGCGGACGCGAAAGAAGGCGTCCCATGGCCGTGCGCCCTCGAGACCGAGCGGCTCATCCTGCGCCCCTGGCGCCATAGCGACGCAGCCGACCTCTTCCGCGTAGCGCGCGACCCCCGTGTGGGACCCATCGCCGGATGGCCGCCCCACTCAAGCGTCGAGGAAAGCCTCGAGGTCATCCGCACCGTATTCTCCGCGCCCGAGACCTTCGCCGTCACCCTGCGCGAGGACGGTCATGCCATCGGGTGCGTCGGCCTGCTGTTCGGCGACGCCGGCACCGAGCCCCTGTCCGCCGACGAGGCCGAGGTGGGCTACTGGATCGGCGTGCCCTGGCAGGGGCGCGGCCTCATCCCCGAGGCGGTGCGAGCCGTCGAGCGCCGCGCGTTCGAGAGCCTGGGAGTCAGCGCGCTCTGGTGCAGCTACGACACGGGCAACCAGCCATCACGCCGCGTCGCGGAGAAGTGCGGCTTCGTGCCGCACCACGTGACAGAGGGGATCCCCAACGATCTCATGGGCGGCGTGCGCGACGTCTGCTTCACGCGCCTCGACCGCGAGGACTGGCACGCCACACAGGCAGCAGAGAAATCCTAGCGAACGGGCCGTCAGACAGGCGGCACGCCCGCACGCGCCGTGGCCGCCGAGGCTCGCGGGCCATGCACGGGCGATCGCACGACGCCAGAGCCGCCGAAGCTCGCGCCAGCACACGGGCGGCTGAAGGCCTGGAGAGCATCGACGCCCAGGAGCGCGAACCACGCGCGGCTCCTCGCAGAATGTTTCACGTGAAACATTCGTTTGTCCCACCCCGCGCGCCACCGGCGCCGAACACGACAAGGCGTCTTCCCCGCCCAACGCGCGCAGGGTGTTTCACGTGAAACATTCGTTCCTTTCCAAAATACCCGAACCGATGTTTCACGTGAAACATTCTCTCGCCGCCACGGCGCCCGCCGCCATGCCGTCCGCCGCCGCGGCGTCCTCGCGCGGCCGAGACGCCGGCGGCCTCTGCTTCTCCGGCGCCCTCGCGCAATCCGCACCCGCCCTTGGCGCTCCCTCACGCGACCGGCGGTCGCCGCTTCGCCATCAGGCGCTAGCGACCCTGGCCGCTGTGGTCGATCGTCTTGGCGAGGGGGTGCTGCTTGAGGAAGAGCATCAGCACAAGGCCCGCCAGCATGAGGGGGACGAACCAGAGGAACAGCGGCACGAGGGCCTCGGAGTAGCCCTGCGCGACGGCGGCCTGGGCTGCGGCGGGCAGATGGTCGACGGCGCTCGGCGTGAGCGAGGCGAGCGAGAGGTTGTCCGCCAGCGGCAGCTTCCCCGCCAGATCGGCCGTCAGGCGTGCGGTGAACAGCGCTCCGACGAGCGACGTTCCCACCGACGAGCCGATCTGACGGAAGAAGTTCTCAGCCGCCGTGGCCGTGCCCACCATGGCGTGGGGAAACTCGTTCTGCACCACGAGCACGAGAATCTGCAGCCCCAGGCCGATGCCCGTCCCCAGCACGAGCAGGTAGGCCACCGCCACTCCTATCGGCTGCCCCACCTGCAAGGTAGACAGCAGCCCGAACCCGAGCGCGCTCACCGCGCACATGGCGATGGGCATCCACTTGTAGCGGCCCGTCCGCGAGGCCAGCCAGCCGGTGACCGTGGTGGCCACGACGATCCCCGCACTCATGGCCGTGCACACGAGGCCGGCCGCCTCGGGTGAGAGGTTCGCCACGATCTGGAAGTACGTCGGCAGGTAGTTGACCGACCCGATGAAGCCGATGTTGAGCAGCAGCCCCGTCACCGAGCACAGCACGAAGTTGCGGTTGGAGAACAGCGCCAGGGGAAGCAGCGGCTCGCGCGCCCGACGCTCAGCCGCCACGAACGCGCCTGCGCCCGCGGCCGCCAGGGCCAGCAGCCCCGCGATCTGCCAGCTCACCCAGGGGAAGCGGACGCCGCCCCAGGCCAAACCCAGCACGAGCGAGGTCACGGCCACGGTGAGCGCCGCCATACCGGCAGCGTCAAGCGGGCCTGCCTCGCGGCGCGGCTCGCGCGGCAGGCACCGCGCCAGCACCACGATGGCGAGCAGGGCCAGCGGCACCGTGAACCAGAAGATCCATCGCCATCCCGTCACCTGCACGAACCAGCCGCCCAGAAGCGGTCCGAGCACGTTCGACACGGCGAAGACCGAGCCCATCACGCCCATGTAGGTGCCCAGCTTGCGCGGCGGCACCACATCGGCGATAGCCGCCTGCGACAAGATGATGAGGCCGCCCCCGCCGAGCCCCGAGACGCATCGTCCGGCGATGAGCAGCGTCATGTCGGCGGCCACGCCGCAGAGGCACTTACCCGCCGCATACAGCCCAAGCGCCCCCATGAGCAGGCGCTTGCGACCGTGCAGATCGCCGAGCTTGCCGTAGATGGGCATGGTGATGGTAGACGTGAGAATGTAGGCGGTGGAGACCCACTGCATCATCTCGACGCCGCCAAGGTCGCCCACGATGGTGGGCAGCGCCGTCGCCGCGATGGTCTCGGAGAGCGAGCTGATGAACATGGCGAGCATAAGCCCGAAGAACACGAGCGCCAGCCGCCCACCCGCCACCGGCCCCGCGCCCGCAGAGGCCGCCACGCCTGCGGGAGCCCCCGCACCTGGGGCCGCCGCATCCTCGAGGGCCGCCGTGCCTGGGGCCGCCGCGCGAGTGGGGGCCGCGC
>NZ_QWKK01000076.1 GCF_009911695.1 Enterorhabdus sp. P55
CGCATGGCCGAGGCCGCGGCAGCCGACCAGCTGTCCGCCGCGCTCGCCGCGGCCGGTGCCGCGCCGCCCACCCTCCCCGAGTTCTGCGCGAGCTCGGGGATGGCGCCCGCCCAGGCCCGCAAGGCCGCGGCGGCCCTCGAACGCGACGGGCGCGCCGTGCGCATCGACTCCGAGCGTTTCTACGACGCCCAGGTGGTGGCGGGCCTGCGCGAGGTAGTGGCAGGCGTCATCCGCGCGAACGGCCCGGCCACCGCCGCCGACCTGAAGGACGCCATGGGCGTGAGCCGCAAGTACGCGATGCCCCTGCTCGAGCTCTTCGACGCCACCGGCCTCACCCGCCGCGAGGGCGACCTCCGCGTGCTCGTCGAGCGGTAGGACGCGTCGGGCTTGCTCGCCTGCAGCGGCCGAGCAAGCCCGACGCCGCAGGCATCCGCGTTCCCGCGATGGACCTGCGCCCCGCATCCCGGGCCGCCATCGCAAGCGCACGGGAAACAACCTCGTCGCGACGCGAAGTTTCCCCTTCCCTTCGCGCGCGCATCAGGTATCATGTCCATCACTGCGGGCGGCTCCTCACCAGGCCGCCCCTTCACGGAGATGGATGGGGCCTGGTGGCTCCCGCGGCCTTCAAAGCCGTTGTGAGGCGCGCAGAACGTCTCGGGTGTGTTCGATTCGCACACATCTCCGCCAGAACACGACGCGGGCCCCGCAGCCAGAAGGCAGCGGGGCCCGCTCTTCGTCATGAGCGCCCTCCGGCGCGCCTTCCCTATCCCTCGCCGCGTTGCCAGGCAGTGGGCTCGCGGTCGAGCAACCCGAGCGCGTTCAGGTAGGTCTGGCGCAGGAACTCCCCGCGCGCGGGGGTACGCAGATCCTCGAAGCCGCGCACGTCGGCCAGCTTGGCCGCCGTGAACGCGACGTGCTCGGGACCGCAGGTAGTGCCGCGCAGGGGCTCGGGCGTCATGTAGGGCGCATCGGTCTCGGTGAGCAGCCGGTCGGCCGGCACCAGCTTGGCCGCCTCGCGCACCTCCTCCGCCTTCTTGAACGTGAGCGGCCCGCCGAAGGCGATGAAGCAGCCGGCGTCCACCCAGCGCGCGAGCTCGGTGGCATCAAGGTTGAAGCAGTGCAGCAGCGTGCCCGCCTCCGGGAAGCCCTCCTCAGAGAGGAGGGCGAACCCGTCGTCATGCGCCTCGCGCATATGGAGCACCACCGGCAGGCCGGCCTCCTTCGCCAGGCGGATCTGACGGCGGAAGGCCTCGCGCTGCGCCTCGCGCGGCGAGAGGTCGTAGTGGTAGTCGAGCCCCACCTCGCCGAGCGCGCTCACGCGGGCGTCATGGAGGCGCTCGCGCAGCACGGCCTCGAGCGCGTCGTCGTAGTGCTGGGCGTTATGGGGATGGCACCCCACGGCAATCCGAACCCGCGGCACGCGCGGGATGGGCACGCCTCAACAGTGGCGGCCGATGGTGCGGATCTCGATGGCCGCCTTGAACGCCCAGTCGTCCAGGCGCTCGAAGGTCTCCGCGCCGTCCTCCCACACATCCACGATGGTCTCGACGAACTCCACCTTGTGCAGGGCCGCGCGCGCCAGCGACAGCGGCGGGTCGGGCAGCATCTGCAGGTGCGCGTGCGAGTCCGCGATGGGCGTGTAGATGATCGGCGAGGCCACCACCTCCCATTCCCCGTTGCGCTTCTTCTTCCGGAACAGCCCGTCCCTGAACAGCGGCTCGACTTCCCTTTCCATGGCGGCTCCTTCCCGTCCGCTCGCCTTCGCTCGCGCCGGCCGCGCGGGCTACTCCATCTCCAGGTCGATCTCGTCGGCGTCCAGGCGCGGGAACAGCGGATCGCCCGTCTCCACCAGGTTGCCGGCGGGCAGCTGGCCCCAGGCGGTGGCCGCCTCGATATCGTCCACCTGGGCGATGTCGCCCAGGTTCAGGCGACGGAACACCTCGGCCGACGTGGACGGCGCGAAGGGCGCGAAGTACAGCGCCAGGATGCGGATGGCCTCGAGCAGGTTGTACATGACGAAGGCCAGCTCGTCAGCGCGCTCCGGGTCCTTGGCCAGCTTGAAGGGCTCGGTCTCCTCGATGTAGCGGTTGGCGCGGGCGGCCAGGCGCTGGGCAGCC
Organism: Enterorhabdus sp. P55; assembly: GCF_009911695.1. Lineage (GTDB taxonomy): Bacteria > Actinomycetota > Coriobacteriia > Coriobacteriales > Eggerthellaceae > Enterorhabdus. The sequence continues at coordinate 2,118 of NZ_QWKK01000076.1, forward strand.
GCCGCGGCGGCGGTGAAGTCCACCTGCTCCATGGCCGCGTCGTAGGCCGCGTAGAGCCCTGCGGCCTCGTCGCGCAGCGGGTTCTCGGCGCCCGCCAGCGACGCCGGCACCGCGGGCACGAGCGCGTCGAAGTACTTCTTCGTCATGTTGAACACGCGCGACACGAGGTTGCCCCACGTGTTGGCCAGCTCGTTGTTGTACACCTGCACCATGCGCTCGAGCGAGATGGACCCGTCGTGGCCGAACTGCACGTCGCTCATGAAGTAGTAGCGGTAGGCGTCCACGCCGAAGGCGCGCACGAGGTCGGCCGGCTTGACGGCGTTGCCCTTGGACTTCGACATCTTCTCGCCCTTGGTGAGCAGAAAACCGTGGCCGAACACCGTGTGGGCCACGGGCAGCCCGGCTGCCATGAGCATGGCCGGCCAGATGACGCAGTGGAAGCGGATGATGTCCTTGCCCACGAAGTGGTACTGCATGGGCCAGGCGGCGTCGAACTCGCCGGGGCGGTCGGGATCGGCGTAGCCGATGCCCGTGAGGTAGGCCAGCAGCGCGTCGGCCCACACATAGGCCACGTGCCCCTCATCGAAGGGCAGCGGCACGCCCCAGTCGAAGGTGGAGCGGCTGATGGAGAGGTCCTTGAGACCGCGGCTCACGAACGAGACGATCTCGTTGCGGCGCGACTCGGGGCGGATGAAGTCCGGGTGCTCCTCGTAGAACTTGAGCAGCGGCTCCTGGAACTCGGAGAGCTTGAAGAACCAGTTCTCCTCCCCCGAGGCCATCAGCTGCACGGGACGCTTGCAGTCCGGGCAGACGAAGGTGCCCTCCTCGTCCTTCTCCAGGTCGCTCTCGGCGTAGTAGGTCTCCTCGTGGACGCAGTACCAACCCTCATAGGCGCCCTTGTACAGGTAGCCCTTGTCGTAGAGGTCGGTCCAGAACTTCTGCACCGTGCGCGCGTGGCGCGGCTCGGTGGTGCGCACGAAGTCGGTGTAGGTGATGCCGAGCATCTCCCACGCGTCGCGGAAGGCCGGCTCCATCGAGTCGCACCAGGCCTGCGGGGTCATGCCGTGCTCGGCGGCCACGTCGGCCACCTTCTGGCCGTGTTCGTCCATGCCGGTGACGAAGGCCACCTCGCGCCCGTTCATACGCTGGTAGCGCGCCACGGTGTCGGCGGCGATGGTGGTGTAGGCCGTGCCCAGGTGCGGCGCGGCGTTGACGTAGTAGATCGGCGTGGTGAACGCGTAGGTTCCCTTGGTCATGGGGCGGCTCCTCGTGTCGGGGCGCGGCGGCTGATGACGCACGTCGGCCCGCCTGCATACAGCCGCTCATTGTACCACGAGCCCCCGACCGAGCGCCGGATGCGCGCGCCAGCGCGCCTGCCGAAGCGCACCCGCCGGCGCCGCAACGCCGCGACCGCACGCGTACCGCGCGTACCGCGTCCGCCGGCGCGCCGGATGCGCGTGCCAGCGCGCCTGCCGCCGGAGCCCGCCAGCGCCACCGGGGCACGCCCGTCAGCGCGCGCCGGAACGCTAATATGCGCCAAAGTGCACAAAATTCACGACTTTGTGCGCACATCGACGACTTCGGGGGCGCGCTGCCCCCGAAAATCCGGGCATTTCCGCCCTATTCCGCCCCAAAAGCCCGAAAAAGCACCCCTAAAAGTCGCAAACTCGCAAATTCTGTGCACTTCAGCGCCAATCTACGACACTGGTCAAGCCGCCCCCCGTCACTCCCCATTCTTTACAAAAGAGGAAAAAAGGAAAAAATGGGAAAAAAGGAAAGGAACGAGCCATGCGCCAGGACACCATCTTCTCGCCGTCGTTCGGCAACCGGCCCTCGCAGCTAGTCGGTCGCGAGGACGTCTTGTCGAGCCTGCTCGCGGGGCTGCAGACCACGCCGGGCAGCCGCGAGCGGGCAGTTGTCATGCTGGGCCAACGAGGGTCGGGCAAGACGGTCCTTCTCTGGGAGCTGGCCGACCAGGCGACCGCGGCAGGATTCGCCGTCGCGACGCCGACCATCGCCGCCGAGGGTATGGTCGGTCGCATCGTCGAGAAGATCCAGGACGCTGGCAGCCGCTACGTGAGCGAGCGATCAGCCCGCGTGACCGGCGGTAGCATGGGCGCGCTCGGGTTCTCCGCCGGGCTTCAGTTCACCCGAGACGTGCAGGAGACGAAAAGCGACGCCTACAAGCTCACGCACCTTTGTCGCCGTCTGACGGAGAGAGACCGCGGCGTGCTCGTCCTCGTCGACGAGCTTCAGGCCAACTCGCCCGAGGTGCGCTCCCTCATCGCCACCTACCAGGAGCTCGTGGGCGAGGGCCAGAACATCGCGCTCGTGATGGCCGGACTGCCCGGAGCGGTGTCCGCCACGCTCAACGACCGCGTGCTCACCTTCCTGAACCGCGCGCGCAAGGTCACGCTTGAACCCCTCGGGTTCTCCGAGGTGGATGCCTTCTTCCTGCAAGCTTTCAGGACGCTGGGGCTGGCCGTGGGAGACGACCTGCGCCGCCGAGCCTCCGAGGCAACCGAGGGCTCTCCCTATCTCCTGCAGCTCGTCGGCCACAACCTTGTCCTCTACGCGGCCGACGACGGCACCGTCGATGAAGGCGCGCTGGAATCAGCGCTCGAATCAGCACGGCGCGACTTCGAGAACGACATCTGCGAGACCACCCTGGCGAGCCTCTCCGATCAGGACGTCGCCTTCCTGCGTGCCGTCGCCGCCGAGGGCGGACGGGCGCGGATGTCCGCCGTCGCCAAGCGCATGGGCGTCACCCCCGACTACGCCCAGAAGTACCGTAAGCGCCTCCTCAATGCCGGCGTGATAACCGCCCCCGAACGCGGCCGGGTGGCCATAGCGATCCCCCACCTCACGGGGTACCTGCAGCAAGGGTGAGGGTTACTTTTCGCAGTCGTCCCCGCCTTCGCAAGGCGCCACCTCCACCACGAACGCCCGGGGATTGGCCATCTCCAACTCCGCCAGATAGCCCTTCAGCTTCAGGCACATAGGCGCATACGTCGCCAGGGTGATGCCCCCCGATATCACGCCGCCTATGAGGGGAATGACCTTGGAGACCCCCTTTGCAAAGACATCCCTGGTCATCTTAACCCCAAGGTATCCTGAAACCTTCTTCACCACCGGATAGACGACTCCCTTGGTCAGCGCCTTCTGCGCGATCTGCTTCTGCGCGGCCCCGGCGGCGTTCTGCGCGATCTTCGCCACCGCATCGGCCGCCCCGTTCGCGCCGAACATAACCCCCATGAAGAGGATCAGGAGGCTCTTGGCCTCGTCATCTAGCTCCTCGGCGGTTCCCTCGAAGATATTCTCCCACCCATAGAGATACGCGAGCTTCTGGCTTATCCGGATTACGTGGGCGAAGTACTGAGCCAAATCAGCGGGCACGGTTCCCGCCGCCGCCAACCCGCCTGGAAGGCCCGCCACCGCGGACAAGGCCGTCACCTTGGTCGCCTCGTAGCGAATAGAGGCGTCCGCGATGGGACTCAGCTCATCCGGAGAGATGCCAGCGGCCGCCGGAGACGACGCTATCGCCAAGGCGACAACCTCCGGGGAGAACTTCCCCCGCAACGCGCTGGCAAGGTACTTCTCGCGGCTGATCTTCACTCCCGGGATCTGCGCTGCCGAGGCTATCACTATCTGAAGCGTCTCGACAGCCTGTCCCTCTGCCTCCTCTTCCGCCACTTCGGCTCCTCTCTCGCTTTCCTTCGCCGGTCGATACCGCCTGTTTAGCCACCATGGCGCCTTAGCTGTCAGCGAGAATCCTACTCCGCCGTCCCCTCGATCTCGAACTCGATGGCGTAGCCCTCGGGGAGGGCGGCGCCGAGGAGGGCTCGCACGGATTCCTCGGCGTTTGCCTGAGCCTCGGCGAGCACGTCGCCAGCAAGCGCGGCGGCCTCGGCCTCCTGGCGCGTCTTGTCGAGGTACTGGGTGACGTCATCCACGTGGAGGGGGTTGAAGAGGCCCTCCTGCTCGTGGAGCGTCTTGAAGCTCTCCGTGTCAATGGCGTCGGAGAGGATCTGCGCCGGCGGCAGCGTCACGCGCACCGTCGTGCCCTCGACTGCGATGGACGCGTCATCCAAGTTGACGCCCGCCTTGACGCTCCCCGTGTACGTGAGGATGAAGAACTTCTCCGTGAAGGGGATGTCAACCAGGTCGAAGAGCGTGTTGCTGCTCGACACCTTCTCGGCGACGGTATACGACTGCTCGGCCGTGGCGAGCTCGCTGATCTGCGCGATCTCCTCCATCAGGATGGCCGCGTCCACCTCGTCGCCTTCGCGCTGGTCGGGAGGATTGTAGGTGAAGAGGAGGGTCACGACGACGGCCCCGACGACAAGCCCCACAACGACGCCCCCGACGAACGACTTCAGACTGCTCCCGGCACGCTTTCGCGCCATGCCTCTCCCCTTCCCTCTAGCGTTTCTGATAGCTTCATAAAAGAAGCCGCTATAATCATCCTAGCATAGAAAGGCGAGCCGAGAGCGGGGAGTTATGAGCACCATTGCCAATATCATCTGGATCGTGCTGGGCGGCATCTTCACCGCCCTCTGGTGGTGCGTGGCAGGCGTGCTGTTCTACGTGTCAATCATCGGGATTCCGCTAGGGCGGCAGGCGTTCAAGATGGCGGCGCTCACGCTGGCGCCCTTTGGCAAGACCGTCGAGTACGGGGGCGGGGCGCCTTCGCTTGTCGCCAACATCGTCTGGGCCCTGCTGGCGGGAATCCCGATGGCGCTGGCCTATGCCGTGGGAGGCGCCCTGTTCTGCGTCACCATCATCGGGCTGCCGCCGGGGATCCAGCTGTTCAAGATGGCCAAGCTCTCGCTGCTCCCCTTCGGCGCCGTCGTGCGCTGACGCACTGCGGGGCGTGGCGGGATCCAACGCCAAAGGGGCCGCAGCCACTCTTTCGCGCGAAATTGGCACTCTTTGGCACTTCGGTACGCCTGTGCGCCTCGTCGAGCGCCACGCTGAGGCCCCGCGGAAATTCTCACCTGGGGAAACGCCGACGATCCCCGCCAGGCCGCACGCTGCGGGCTCGCCAGACCGTACCGAAGTGCCAAAGAGTGCCACTGCAGCGACTTTTTCTGGCAGCGAAGACACGTCGAGGCCCCGCGCTAGACGGTGCACAGCACCCGCGCGCGGCGTTTGCGTCCCTAATCCGCCAAAAAGCGAGGTTGTGCGCCCACCGACAAGCGCCAATTCTCCTGTCGCAAAGTGAGCCGCAGCCTTTTCCAGGGCAAACGCAAACGAAACACGCCCTCGTCGATAATGCGCCCGCCGCCACCGGCCAGAAACGACGCACAACCTCGTTTTTTGGCGGATTCGGGACGTCTTCCCCGCACGGCCGGCTCCGGTGCAGCCACCCGAGCTATCGGCTGCATCGGCGATCTCCGTCAGCGCGGCCACGCATCCGTTGGCCGCACCGCCAGCCCCGCGCGCGGCCACGCAGCCGCTAGCCGCACCGCCAGCCGCCCGTGCGGTGCCCGCGCGCCCACAGGCGCTAGGCCGCCCCCCCTACGCGGGAGCGGCGTCGGAACCGGACGCGCCCGGCGCGCTCCCCCAGCGGCGGACGCGGGGGCGACGCGGGTCGTCGGGCAGGATCGCCATCACCAGGCGCACCATGAGCGAGACGAGCGGCAGCCAGATGAGCGTCATGGCCACGTTGAAGCAGGTGTGCGCGTTGGCGATCTGGCGCGCGATCACCTCGAGCTCCGGGCCGGTGGGCGGAATCATCGCGACGAAGGCGGAGAACGGCCCCACCAGCCCCACGAACAGCAGGCACCCCGACAGGTTGAACAGGCAGTGCGACAGCGCCACGCGCTTGGCGTCACGCGACTGGCCCACTGCGGCGAGCAGCGCCGTGATGGTGGTGCCCAGGTTGTCGCCGAGCAGGATGGGGATGGCGCCCTCAAGCCCGATGACGCTCGTCACGCCGTCAGGCCCCGGCTGCGACGCGAAGTTCTGCAGCACCGCGATGGTGGCGCTCGAGCTCTGCACGATGAGCGTCATGAGCGTTCCCACCACCATGCCCAGCACGGGAATATGCGCGACCTCGCCGATGAGCTGGGTGAACACGGGGCTTGCTGCGAGCGGCTTCATCGCGTCGCCCATGGTGTCGATGCCGAGGAACAGCAGGCCGAAGCCGAACACCGCCCGCCCGATGGCGCGGGTGCGCTCCTCCTTCGCCAGCGACATCACAACGAAGCCGGCGAACACGAAGGCCAGCACGTAGTCGGACAGCTTGAACGCGATGATCTGCGCCGTGATGGTGGTGCCGATGTTGGCGCCCATGATGATGGGGATGGCCTGCGGCAGCCGCATGAGGCCGGCGCTCACGAAGCCGATGGTCATGACCGTGGTGGCCGACGAGCTCTGCAGCACGGCCGTGGCCAGCGCGCCGGCGAGCACGCCCATCACCGGGTTGCGCGTCACCGCGCCCAGGATGGCGCGCATCCTGTCGCCTGCCACCTCCTGGAGGTTGGAGCTCATGGCGTTCATGCCGTAGAGGAAGATGGCCAGGCCGCCCAGCAGCCCCAGTCCTACCGTCAGCACCTCGTTCATCAGGCTTCCTTCCCTGCGTCTTGGGTTCTCTCGTTACGCGAGCAGGATAGGCGCCGCGGGTAAGGCGCAGGCGAGGGTTTTGTAAGACTTGGGTAAAATCGCGCCGACGCACAGGGGCCCCGCACGTGGCGGGGCCCCGATGGGAAAGGCACGCGAGCCGTGGGGCGGACGGAGCCCGTCCGCGGCGAGGATCGCTTAGTGCTACAGCTCGTCCTCGTCCTCGACCAGCTCGACGGCATGGTGGTCGTGCTCGCCGATGTCGCTCACAGGCTTCTCGAGCCCCTCGATCACCAGGTTGTGCTTCTCGGCATAGTCCCACAGCGCCGCATGAATGGCCTCCTCGGCCAAAAGCGAGCAGTGCACCTTCACCGGCGGCAGCCCGTCGAGGGCCTCCATCACGGCCTTGTTGGTGACCTCGAGCGCCTGCTGGATCGTCTTGCCCTTGACCAGCTCGGTGGCCATGGAGCTGGTGGCGATGGCCGCTCCGCAGCCGAAGGTCTTGAACTTGGCGTCGCGGATAACGCTGTCGCCGTCGATGTCCAGGTAGATGCGCATGATGTCGCCGCACACCGCGTTGCCCACGGTGCCGCAGCCGCTGGCGTTCTCGATCTCGCCGACGTTGCGCGGGTTGGTGAAGTGGTCCATGACCGCCTCGGAGTAGTTCATAGCCATGAGGGCCTCTCTTTCGCTAGCTGGGAAGGTTAGGCGGCCATCCGCTCGATGACCGATTCGACGTTGCCGCGCTGGTAGTCCTCGTACAGCGGGCTCATCATCCGCAGGTTGTCGAGCGTCTGCTTGAGCGCGTCGATGGCGAAGTCGACGTCCTCGCGCGTGGTCTCGCGGCCGAGCGTCATGCGCAGCGAGCCGTGGGCTATCTCATGCGGCAAGCCGATGGCCAAGAGCACGTGGCTCGGGTCGAGCGAGCCGGAGGTGCAGGCGCTGCCCGACGACACGCAGATGCCGCGCGCGGCCAGCTGCAGGAGCATCCCCTCGCCCTCGATGAACTCGAAGGAGAAGTTGACGTTGTTCGACAGGCGGCTCGTGGCGCTGCCGTTGAGGCGCGCATGGGGGATCTCGGCGAGGACACGCCCGATGGCGTGGTCTCGGAGGGCCGTCTGGCGGGCGCGCTCGTCGGCAGCCTCGGCGCAGGCCAGCTCGGCGGCCTTGGCGAAGCCCACGATGCCGGGCACGTTCTCGGTGGTGGCGCGGCGCCCGCGCTCCTGCTGTCCGCCGTCGATGAGGTTGGCCAGGCGCAGCCCCTTGCGCGCGTAGAGCATGCCGACGCCCTTGGGGCCGTTCAGCTTGTGAGCCGATGCGCTCAGAAGGTCGATGCCCAGGGCGCGCACGTCAATGTCCTCGTGGCCGAAGGCCTGCACGGCATCGGTGTGGAACACGACGTCGTGCGCATGCGCGATGGCCGCCAGCTCGGCGATGGGCTCGATGGTGCCGATCTCGTTGTTGGCGAACATGATGGAGGCGAGGATGGTGTCGGGGCGGATGGCGGCCTCGAAGGCGGCCGGGTCCACCAGGCCGTCACCGTCGACGGGCAGGTAGGTGACCTCGAAGCCCTCCTTCTCGAGCGCCTGGCAGGTGTGCAGCACCGCATGGTGCTCGATGGCGCTCGTGATGAGGTGGCGTCCGCGCGAGGCGTTGGCGCGGGCGAATCCCTTGAGGGCCCAGTTGTCGGCCTCGGAGCCGCCGCTCGTGAAGTACACCTCCGCCGGCTTCGCGCCGATGAGCCCGGCGAGCGTAGCGCGGGCCGCGGCCACGGCGTCAGAGGCGCGCTGCCCAGCCGGGTAGAGCGACGAGGGGTTGCCGAAGTCCTCGGAGAAGTACGGCAGCATGGCCTCGAGCACCTCCGGGCGAACCGGGGTGGTAGAGGCGTTGTCCAGGTAGATCTGCTTCATGTCTCTGTCCTCGTGACTATTGTCTAGTAGTTTACTGGACTTTAATATATACTGGCGCCAATCAATGTCAAGCGTTTTAGTGGATTTTGTTTTCAGCGACAGAAAATCCCCTCGTTACCGTAGGATTCAAGAAGAAGCACGACGGAGGAGCATCCGATGAAGATATCGACGAAGACCCGCTACGGAATGCGGTTCATGATCGACCTGGCGCAGCATCACGGCGAGGGCTGCGTGGCCCTCAAGGACGTGGCCGAGCGCCAAGGCATCTCGAAGAAGTACCTCGAGCAGGTGGTGGCGCCCCTCACGGGCGCAGGGCTGCTGCGCGTCACGCGCGGCTACCAAGGCGGCTACGAGCTGGCTCGCGCGCCCGAGAACATCACGCTAGCCGACGTCGTGTCCGCCAGCGAGGATGGCTTGGAGCTGCTCGACTGCATGAGCGGCGTCTTCTCCTGCGAGCGACGGGACGGCTGTCTCTCACAGCGCATCTGGGGCGGCCTCGAGCAGGCCATCCGCGACTACCTGGCCGGCATCACCCTCGCAGAGGCCGCCGACGACGAGCTGCGGTAGCAAGCGCGAGGGTGCGCATGCGGCCTACGAGCGCGGGGGGTGCGGATGCGGCCCGCAGGCGCGGGGAGGCGCGGGGATGCGCGGGGATGCGGGTGCGGCCCCCCACGGGCGCGGCGGATGCCAGGTGCCGGGCGGCGGACGCGGGGGGCGCGGGGAGGCGCGGGGATGCGCGGGGATGC
>NZ_QWKK01000077.1 GCF_009911695.1 Enterorhabdus sp. P55
GGCCCCGGCGCGCGGCCTTGCGCTTGGGGGCCTCGGCCTCCTCGGCGGCTGCCGGCTCCTCCGCGGACGCGGGCGTCTCCGTCTCCTCGGCCTCAGCGGCTTTCGCGGCCGGCTCCTCTGCGGCTGCGGGGGCCGCCTCGCCCTCGCCGCTACGACGGCGACCGCCGCGACGCCCGCGGCGCGTGGGCTTGCGCGGCGCCTCGGCCTCCTCTGCGGTTGCCGGCTCCTCCGCGGACGCGGCCTCTGCAGCTTCCTCGACAGCCTCTTCGGCGACGGCCTCCTCGGATGCCTCGTCCTCGGCATGGGTCCGGGCGGCGATGCGCCGGCCCCCGCGCCCGCGCCGCGAGCGGCGCGACCCCGCGTCCGGCGCGTCCTCGGCGGGAGCCTCCTCGACGATCGCCTCTGCCGCGACCTCGGGCTCGGGCTCCGCCTCGTGGTGGGCGTCGGTGAGCTCCACCGTCACCGAGGAACGGTCCTTGGTGATGGTCACGCGCGTGAACTCGTCGAGCAGCTTGGAGAGCAGGTTCGTTCCGTAGTTGCGCACGTCGAAGTCGGGGTAGCGCTTCTGCAGGCGGCTGCCCACCTCGCCCAGGCCCGTGGACTTGCCGTTGTTCTGGTTGTCGGTGATGATGTCCACCACAGCCTGCTCCACCTCGGCCTTGCTGATGGCCGGGGCGCCGTTGCCGTTGCCGCGCTCGCCCTTGCGGCCGTCGAGCAGCAGCTCGAGCGTGGTGAAGATGTCGCACGCGCGGCGGAAGGGGGTGGGCGTCTTCTTCTCGCCCATGCCGATGACCGTGCGGCCGCTCTCGCGCAGGCGGCTGGCCAGGCGCGTGAAGTCGCTGTCGCTCGACACGAGGCAGAAGCCGTCCACGTTGTCGCCGTAGAGGATGTCCATGGCGTCGATGATCATGGCCGAGTCGGTGGCGTTCTTGCCGTAGGTGTAGCCGAACTGCTGGATGGGCGTGAGCGAGTTCTCCAGCAGCGCGTCCTTCCACTTGGCGTGGAGGGTGAGCGTCCAGTCGCCGTAGATGCGCTTGATGGTGACGGTGCCGTACTTGGACAGCTCGTTCAAGATGGGCTTGATGTACTTGGCCGACACGTTGTCGGCGTCGATGAGCAGCGCGAAGCGCTTGTCCGAGGAAGACTTGGGTTCCATGGGCGGGCGGTCTCCTTTGGTGTCTCGCCGCGGGGCAGACGCGAGGCGTCGGCGCGGCGGTGCGGGCGAGGGGGCGGCGGCGCCGCGCGCCCTCGTATCGGCTTATGCCAACGGTCGATGATACCCCTTGAGCGGGACTTCTGCCAGGTCAATCGCTAATTCGGATGATAATCGTATAAATTGGCGCCCGCCCCTTGCGCAACAGGCGACGAAACTCTATACTTCCACCTTGCGCAAAATGGTGGGTGTGGCCTAGTTGGCTAAGGCGCCAGATTGTGGCTCTGGAGATCGTGGGTTCGAGTCCCATCATCCACCCCATGCGCGCTTTGAAATTCAGGCTTGCGTCCATGGGATGCTTCGCCTACAATAGCAAGGCGCTTTGCGCAGACACGTGCTCCGTTAGCTTAGTTGGTAGAGCAGGGGACTCTTAATCCCAAGGTCGAAGGTTCGAGTCCTTCACGGAGCACCACGAAATGATAGGCCCGTCGCGCTGCGGCGGGCTTTTTTCATGCAGGCGCCCCGAGTAGGGCGAGTGAGGAGAGGGACCCGATGAGCAGCGATACCTTCCAGGCGAGCAAGCGCGTGAGCGACGAGATCAAGGCGGATCTTCCGGTTCACCCCGAGAAGTACGTCATGCTCACGGGCGACCGTCCCACCGGCCGCCTCCACCTCGGGCACTACTTCGGCACCATCCGCGAGCGCGTCCGCCTGCAGGACATGGGCGTCACCTCGCGCATCATCATCGCCGACTACCAGGTGATCACCGACCGCGATACCACCGAGCATATCGCCGACAACGTGCGCAACATGGTCATCGACTACCTGGCCTGCGGCATCGACCCGGAAAAGACCATCATCTTCACCCACTCGGCCGTGCCGGCCCTCAACCAGCTCATGCTCCCGTTCCTCTCGCTCGTCACCGAGGCGGAGCTGCTGCGCAACCCCACGGTCAAGTCCGAGCAGGAGGCCTCGGGCCACGCGCTCACGGGGCTGCTGCTGACCTACCCGGTGCACCAGGCCTGCGACATCCTGTTCTGCAAGGGCAACATCGTGCCGGTGGGCAAAGACCAGCTGCCCCATATCGAGCAGACCCGCCAGATCGCCCGCCGCTTCAACGAGCGCTACGGGCGCGTGTTCCCCGAGCCCCACGGGCTTCTGACTGAGGCGGTGGAGATCCCCGGCCTCGACGGCCGCAAGATGTCGAAGAGCTACGGCAACGCCATCGCGCTGTCGGCCACCGCCGAGGAGACGGCCAAGCTCATCAAGAAGTCCAAGACCGACTCCGAGCGCCTCATCACCTTCGACAAGGAGGCGCGCCCCGGCGTGTCGGCGCTCCTCACCACGGCGGCGCTGTGCACCGGTCGTGGCGAGGAGGAGATAGCCGCCGAGATAGGCGAGGCGGGCTCCGGCGCCCTCAAGGCCTATGTGACCGAGGCCGTCAACGACTACCTGGCGCCCATCCGCGCCCGCCGCGCCGAGCTCGAGGCCGATCCGGCCTACCTGGAGGAAGTCCTGCGCGACGGCAACCGCCGCGCCAACGAGATTGCCGACGCCACCCTCGACGAGGTGCGCGCGGCCATGGGCATGGTGTACTAGGCGCTGGCTGCCGGTTGCGCGGCCCGCGAGGTTCTAGGGGTCGCGGGCCGCGTTATGCGCTAGAATATCCCTCGCGTTTCTGCGCGGCATGCGCCGCGGCGCTTACGGGGCTGTAGCTCAATGGTGGAGCAGGGGACTCATAATCCCTTGGTTCTCGGTTCGAGTCCGGGCGGCCCTACCAGACGCCTTCGGGGGCGGCATCCGACTGAGATGCCGCCCCCTTCGTTTCTCCACAAATTCACCCCTTGCGCGCCTAGCGCGGTACGGCTAGAATAGTCGAACGTCATCGGGCAGCTGCCTGATACGCAACCCGGTCGCTTGGCTCAGCGGGAGAGCATCGCCTTCACACGGCGGGGGTCACAGGTTCAAATCCTGTAGCGACCACCATATACAGCAGGCCCCTCTTCGGAGGGGCCTTTTTTCGTCTTGCGTGCGGCGACTGGTTCGCCCCCTCCCGCCCGATTCTGCACAGTTTCGACGACTTTGCGACAGAACCGAGCCCTCCGAGGCGCCTGGAGACCCCGGTGGGGGAGGTTTCCGGACACCCGGCAGAGCCGACCTGGGCAAACGCCCGCCGCATCCCCGTCGGCAGAGGCGCTGTTGTCGCAAAGTCGAAAAAAGTGTGCAGAATCGGGCAGGGAGGCGAGGAGGAGGGCGGGGGAGGTAGGGGGCGGCGTACGGTGTCGCCGCCCCTGCGCCTGCGTGTCTGCTCGCTTACGGCTTGCCGCCACGGTCGCCCTGCTGCGGCTGCCTCCTATACTGGGGCGTATGGAAGAGCGCCGCGGCATATCGGATACGTGGATCCTGAACCTGGAGTCCACCGCCTCGCTGCTCATCGCGCTGGGCGGCCTCGGCGGGGCCCTGGTCGGGCTCGGCTGCCTTCCCGGTGGCCCCGTCTGGCGGTGGGCCGAGGCCTGCTTCTTCCCGCTTCAGCTTCCGGTGTTCTACTTCGGCTTCGGCTATCGCTATCAGCGGCAGTGGCATGTGCGCAGCGGCCGCCAGTGGCTTCGCGCCATGGGATACCAGGCGGTCTACACGCTGGTGCCCCTCGTCTTCGTGACGCTGCTCACCCTGCTGGCCAACGGCTGGATGGGCGCCGAGCCGACCCTCGCGCCTGCAAGCTTCCTGCGCGCGACGCTCGTCGACCCGGTCATCCCCGTGGGGTTCTTCCTCGTGGTGCTGGTGATGTACGCGCTCACCCCCACGCTTGCGTCGGGCCGGCAGGCGGCGGGCGTCCTGGCCGCCGCGATCGCGCTCAAGGCGCTTGCCGTCGCGGGGCCTGCGCTGCCTGCGGTCTCGTACGCCGCCTGGCCCTACGTGGCGCAGGGATTCTGCGGATCGTGGGTCTGGTTTGTGGCCGGCATGGCCCTGGCCTGGCAGCCCGAGGCCCGCACGCGCCGGCTGTTCTCCCTGAGCCCCGCGGCCTGCACGATGGGGTGGCTGATCCTGGGCGTTGGCCTTCTCGCGTGCGGCGCGCCCGCCTCCGTGCGCGAGGCCGTGCTCACCGCGGCGGGGCTCGGATGGCTCGCGGTGCTGTTCGGAGGCCGCTTCGCGGACGGCGACCAAGTGGGCTTCTACCGCCTCGTCGGCGGCTACACCAAGGCCATCTGGCTTCTGCACCCGGTGTTCATGCGGGGCTTGTTTCACGTCCTGGCGCTTGCGGGGGTGACCGCAGCCGGCCCCGGGGCCGTGCTGTTCGTGCCGGCGCACGTCTTTGGGGGCCTCGCTGTCGTCTACGTGCTGCCCGTCGGTGTGCTGTGGGCGATGAACCACGTGGGGAAGCTCGGCTTCCTGGTGAATCCCGACCGGTACCTCGCCCCGCATCGAGGGACGGTGCCGTATAATACGAGGGTTGCATAGTCAAAGGCGTCTCGTGGATTCCGGTGGCGCCTTCCGAGATACAAGGCGATACCATGATCCTCCAGACAGAGCACCTCTCAAAGGCCTACGGCGGCCGCCAGCTGTTCCATGACGTCACCTTCCGCCTGGAAGAGTATGACCGCCTGGCGCTCGTCGGCCCCAACGGCGCGGGCAAGACGACGCTGCTCAACATCATCTCCGGCGAGGATGACCCGGACGAGGGGCGCATCCTGTTCGCCAAGGGCGCGCGCGTGGGCTACCTGGAGCAGGAGGCCATCGAGATGGGCGGGCTGCCCGTGTTCGAGGAGGTTCTCTCCTCCCAGGTGGAGGTGCTCGAGGCCGAGCAGCGGCTCCATCGGCTCGAGGCCGAGCTCGGCGCCGACCCCACCGAGGCGCAGCTGGCGGCCGTGGGCCGCGCGCGCGACGCCTACGAGATGCTCGGCGGCTACTCCATCGAGGCGAAGGTGCGCAGCGTGCTGTTCGGCCTCGGCTTCACCGAGGCGGACATGGCCACGTCCACCGACGGCTTCTCCGGCGGCTGGCAGATGCGCATCGCGCTCGCGAAGCTGCTCATCCGCAATCCCGAGGTGCTGCTCCTCGACGAGCCCACCAACCACCTCGACCTGGAGTCGGTCAAGTGGCTCGAGGGCTTCCTGCGCGGCTACGAGGGCACGGTCATCGTGGTCAGCCACGACCGCGCGTTCATGGACGCTATGGTGGATCGCGTGGCCGAGATCGACAACGGCCAGGTCAACCTGTACAAGGGCAACTACTCGAAGTACCTGGTGGAACGCGAGGAACGCCTCGAGCGCCTCAAGGCCGAGCGCGCCAAGCAGCTCGAGGAGATCGCCCACCTCCAGGCCTTCGTCGACCGGTTCCGCTACAAGGCCACCAAGGCCAAGCAGGCTCAGGAGCGCGAGCGGCGCATCGAGAAGATCAAGGAGACGCTGCCGGTCATCCCCGAGGAGAAAAAGACCGTGCGCTTCAACTTCCAGCAGCCGCCCCGCACCGGCGACGAGGTGGTGCGCGCCCGGGGCCTGGTGAAGCGCTTCGGCGACAAGACGGTCTACGACGGCCAGGACTTCACGATGTACCGCGGCGACAAGGTGGCGCTCGTGGGCCCCAACGGCGCGGGCAAGTCCACGCTGCTCAAGATGATCGCCGGTGTGATGGCGCCGGACGCGGGCACCATCGACTACGGCGTCAACGTGAGCCTGACCTACTACGCCCAGCACCAGCTGGAGGAGCTCCATGCCGGCAACACCGTGTTCGAGGAGCTCGACCGCGTGGCGCCCGGCTGGTCCATCTCCCAGGTGCGCACGCTCCTGGGCGCGTTCCTCTTCAGCGGGGACGCGGTGGACAAGCGCGTGGGCGTGCTCTCCGGCGGCGAGAAGAGCCGCCTGGCGCTCGCCAAGATGCTCGTGGCCCCCAAGCCGCTGCTCTGCTTGGACGAGCCCACCAACCACCTCGACATCGCGAGCGCCGACATCCTCGAGCAGGCCCTGCGCCACTTCGAGGGCACCATCCTGTTCATCACCCACGACCGGCACCTCATCCGCTCGGTGGCCAACCGCATCGTGGAGGTGACGCCGGGCAAGATCACCTGCTACGACGGCGACTACGACTACTACCTCTATAAGTCGGGGCAGCTCGACAACCCCGACCCCGCGAGCCGATCGCTCGTGGACGACGTGTTCGACGAGGGCGCGGGGAAAGCGGGCGCGAAGGGCTCCAAGACCACGGTCACCGTCAACCGCCGCCGCGACCGCGCAAGCGCGCCGGCCGATCCGGCCCCGCTCACGGCGCCCAAGGCGAGCGCCCCCAAGACCAAGGAGCAGAAGCGGCGCGAGGCCGAGGCGCGCAACCGCGCCTACGCGGCGCTCAAGAACCACCGCAAGCGCATCGCCCAGCTCGACGAGCAGATGGAGCGTGACAACGCGCGGATGGAGGAGCTGCTGGCCCTCATGGCCGACCCGGACTTCTACATCAACGAGGACGCGTCCTCCGACGCGGTGGCCGAGCATGCCCAGCTCAAGAAGCGCCTGGCCGCGGCCGAGGAGGAGTGGCTCGCGCTCAACGAGGAGCTCGAGGCCGAGATGGCCCGCCAGCAGGCGCAGGGCTAGCCTCCGCTTCCCGGCCGCCGGCCGCGCCGGCCCGCCGATCCGGTGCGCGGGGCAGCGCCGGGTGGCGCCGTCGTACCATACCGCCCAATCGTCCCTCTCGTGGAAAGCCGGTCATGGAAGCGCTTGAGCTCATCTTGTTCCTCTTGGCCGCGGTCATCGCCTCGAGCATCCTCGAGCGGTTTCTGCCGCGCCTGTCGTTGCCCCTCGTCCAGATTGCCCTGGGCGCGCTCATCGCGTTCACGGTGTCGTCGCCCTTCGAGCAGGGGCTCGACACCGAGCTGCTGCTCATCCTGTTCATCGCGCCGCTGCACTTCAACGAGTCGCGCCACGCCGACTCCGGCGCGCTCTGGCGCAACCGCTGGGGCATCGCGTCTTTGGCCGTGGGGCTTGTCTTCGCCATCATGCTCGCGGTGGGCGGCACGCTCCACGCGCTCATGCCCGCCGTGCCGCTGGCCGCCGCCCTCGCGCTCGGCGCCGCCATGGGGTCTACCGATGCCGTGGCCGTGACGGCGCTCTCCAAGGACTTCCGCTTCGGCCGGCGCCACGCGACGCTGCTCGAGGGCGAGGCGTTCTTCAACGACGTGACGGGCACGGTGGCCTTCCAGTGCGCCATCGCCGTAGTGGGCTCCGGCGCGTTCTCGCTCGTGCACGCGGGGGAGGAGTTCGCCCTCGACCTGTTCGGCGGCCTGGCTGGCGGCGCTGTCATGGGAGGCCTGGCCTGGGCGCTCATGGAGCTCATCCGCCGCCGGGGGCTCGACAACCCCACGTTGCACGTGACCCTCGAGCTTCTGCTGCCCTTCGTCATCTACCTCGCGGCCAAGAGCCTGCACATCGGCGGCGTCATCGCCGTGGTGGCCGCGGGCCTGGTCATGTCGCTTCTGCCGCAGCGCCACACCACCGCCACGGCGCGCCAGAAGCTCCAGTCGAGGAGCGTCTGGAAGACCATCGAGTTCGTGCTCAACGGCATCATCTTCGTCATCTTGGGGATGCAGCTGCCCCGCGGCCTGCAGCCGGCGGCCGACGGCGGGCTCGGCGACCCGGTGGCCGTGGTGGGCGCGGTGGTGCTCCTGACGGCGGTGCTCGAGGGCGTGCGCTTCCTCTGGGTGCTCGCCATGGATGCCGTGGCCGCCCGCCGCGCGGGCGAGCCGGCGCGCTCGTGCCTGGCGCCCGAGGGGCTGCGCGGTGCGCTCGCCATGGCCTTCGCTGGGCCGAAGGGCGGCATCACGCTCTCGCTCATGCTGTCCATCCCCACGTACCTGAGCTCGGGCGCGACGTTCCCGGAGCGCACGACGCTCGTGACCATGGCTGCTGGCATCATCCTAGGCTCGCTTCTGCTGGCGAACTTCGCCGTGCCGCTGCTCGTGCCGCGCAAGGCATCGGCCCGTCGCGCCGCCGAGCGCGCTGACGCGGAGATAAGCCTGGTCATCCGCGTGATCGAGTCCATTCAGGCCGACGCTCACCTCACAGGCGCCGTGCGCGCGGACGAACCGGCGAAGGCCCCGACGGGCGCGCCGGCCGCAGTGCCGGGGACCTCGGCTGCCGGGAGCGCCCCGTCTGCCGTCGCCGAGGAGGCGGACGAGCCGGCGACGGTCATCGTGATGCAGCGCTACGCCGAGGTGCTCGAGGAGCTGGCGCCCCACGCCAGCGCCGAGGCCGCGGCCCGAGCGCGCGCGACGGCGGCCGCGGTGGAGGCGCTCTACGGGCGCATCGACGACATCGCCCGCGAGGTGGGCGAGCTCGACTCGCTGGAGGAGGACAGCCCCGACGGTGCGGCTGACCCCCGCTCGGGGCTCACGGCCCGCTTCCGCGCCCTGCGCGCCGTCTACGACGCGGTGGAGGACGTCCAGGCCCAGGCCCTCGCGCGCGAGCTCGAGTACCTCAAGGAGCTGCGCCTGGCCGGCGCCATCGCTCCCGATCACGCCCGCGAGCTAAGAAACGACATCTACATCCAGCAGCTCACCCTGGAGTAGGGGAGGGCTTGCGCCCGGGTTCCGCCGACTTGCCCGCGCGCACCACGGCAGCTCATCCTGAAGCAGGGGAGGGCCCCTCCCTCCTGTTCGCCCTCGGTTTTGCGGCCGCCGATTGCAAATTCGCGCGGTTATGCACTCTCCGGCGGCCCGTGAAGCGTTCTACGACCGGTGCGGGCCTCGCTTTCCTGGGTTTTTGCGACTGCGCGCCCCGCCCACGCGGCGCGCGAGCGGTATGGAGAGTGCAAAACCGCGCGAATTTGCGGAGACGGCGCGTTTTTCGAAGGTGAGCGCCGCTCGGCGGCGGAACCGAAGGCGCCGCCTGCGGCTCGGTACGCTAGAATACCGAGCCATGGCTAGCAATGAACTCATATACATCCTCTGCTCGGTGCTGAGCTTCGTGCCGGCTCTCGTGCTGCACGAGGTTGCCCACGGGTTCGCGGCGTGGAAGCTCGGCGACCCTACGGCCAAGCGGTCGGGGCGCCTCTCGCTCAACCCGCTCAAGCACATCGACCCGTTTGGCACAGTGCTTCTGCCCCTCATGCTCATGCTCATGAATATGCCGGTGTTCGGCTATGCGAAGCCCGTGCCCTACAACCCGCGCTACTTCAAGGACCCGCGCAAGGGCGATGTCATCGTGGGCCTGGCGGGGCCGGCGGCCAACCTGGCCATGGCCTGCGTGGCCGCGCTCGTGGCGTGGGCGCTCTTCGACCCGGCGCGCGGCGGCCTGCTCGACAACGACCTGTTCTCCTACTTCTATATCTGGTTCCTGCCGCAGTTCGCGCTCGTCAACCTGTTCCTCATGTTCTTCAACCTGCTGCCCATCCCGCCGCTTGACGGCTCGTCCATCTTCGCGCTGCTCATTCCCGCCAAGTACCTGCCGAAGTACTACGAGATCCAGCGCTACGCCTTCCCGGTGTTCATGATCTGCGTGGTGCTGCTGCCCTACCTCATCCATGTCAACCCGTTCTCGTGGTACCTGGGGGCCACGGCGGGCAACCTCGGCAACCTGCTGTTCCCCTTCCGCATCTACTAGGAGGGGCGCGTGTCGTACAAGGTTCGCATCGAGAGCTTCGAGGGCCCCTTCGATCTGCTGCTCTACCTGGTCAGCCGCCAGAAGGTGGACATCGGGGCCATCTCCATCACCCAGATCGCCGACCAGTACCTCGAAGAGGTGTCCCACATGGACAACCTCGATTTGGACGTGGCGAGCGACTTTCTGCTCGTGGCCTCGACGCTGCTGGAGATCAAGGCCCAGAGCCTCATCCCGCGCCCGCGTGACGAGGTGGACGAGGAGCTGGCAGAGCTTGCGCCCTCCGAGGCGCGCGACATCCTGGTGGCGCGGCTGCTCGAGTACAAGAAGTTCAAGAACGCCTCGGCCGAGCTCTACGCGCGGTTCCTCTCCGAGGGCCGCATGCACACGCGCCCCTTCGGGCCGGACGCGCCG
This sequence comes from Enterorhabdus sp. P55, assembly GCF_009911695.1. GTDB lineage: Bacteria > Actinomycetota > Coriobacteriia > Coriobacteriales > Eggerthellaceae > Enterorhabdus. Next base: position 10,150 of record NZ_QWKK01000077.1, read on the forward strand.
TTTCTGGCGCTCATGCCGGACTTCCTGCGCGACGTGACCGTGGACTCGCTCGCGCTTCTGGCGGCGGCTGCCATGGCGCGGCGCGAGGTGTTCCTGCTCGAGTCGGAGCACATCGCCGCCAAGCCCATCCCCGTGGAGGTGCACGTGCGCGCCATCCACCAGCGCATCGTGAACCGCGGGCACCTCATGTTCTCCGATCTGGTGAACGAGTCCACGGCGCCGGCTGTGGTGGTGGTCACGTTTTTGGCCATCCTCGAGCTGTACAAGCGCTCGATGGTGCGCCTCGACCAGGCCGTGGCCTTCGGCGACATCACCATCGACTACATCGAGGGCTCCGGCGAGCTCAACCTGGAGGGCCCCGACGGGCTGACCAGCGTGGGAGAGGAAGGCTAGACCATGTTCCAAGGACTTCAGGAATCCCAGGTCAAGGGGGCCGTGGAGGCTATGCTCTTCGTGACCGACGAGCCGGTGGGCACCCTTACCCTGGCTGACATGCTTGAGTGCGACCCGGCGCTGGTGGAGCGCGCCTGCGCCGAGCTGCGCGACGAGCTGGCCGGCTCCGAGCGGGGCATCCAGCTGCGCGAGGTGGCCGGCGGGTGGCGGCTGTTCACCCACCCGGTCTACCACGAGCTCATCGAGAAGTACGTGCTGTCGTGGGACACGCGCAAGCTCTCGGGCGCGGCCATGGAGACGCTCGCCATCATCGCCTACACCCAGCCGGTCACCCGCGCCGGGGTGGCGTCGGTGCGCGGGGTCAACTCCGATGGCACCATCAACTCGCTCGTGGAGAAGGGGCTCGTGCGCGAGGCCGGCACGGCCGACACGCCGGGCAGCCCCACGCTCTACGCCACCACGCGCGCCTTCCTGGAGAAGTTCGGCCTGCGCACGACGGCCGACCTGCCCGATCTGGCGGAGTTCGCGCCCGACGAGGAGACGCGCCGGCTCATCACCGAGCGCCTCTCCGCGACCCGCTCGGAGGCGGGCGTGTCCGAGGAGCAGGCGCGCCTCATGGCAGCCGACCTGGCCGCCGAGGACGGCGAGGCGCTGCTCTTCGACGACGAGGAGGCGCGCGGCGTCGACGGGGCGGCCGCCGTCCTGGCCGAGGCGCAGGCCGGTTCGTCGGCCGCGCCGGGCGCCTGGGCTCCGGCGCGGCCC
>NZ_QWKK01000078.1 GCF_009911695.1 Enterorhabdus sp. P55
GCGCGGGACGGGCGAGAGTCGGCGCCTGGGCGCGCCAGCGGTCGCGAGGGGGGGGCGGGCGCGAGACTGGTTTTGGGCCCGAACGCCCGGCGCTCCGGGGGCCTTCGACGCTCCGGGCGCGCGAGGGTGCGTGCGGGCGCCGGCCGGCTTCGCCATACGTACGAATGTTTCACGTGAAACATTGTGCTAGCGTGAGGGCGCAGCGGGAGTGGCGTAGTGCGATGGTGAGCTGAGGTGGGAGTGGTGGGGAGGCGGGGGTCGACAGGCGATGGGGCGGCGAGAACCCGGCGGGGTGCGAAAGCGGGGCGCAGCAGGGTCACGGGGCGCGTGGCGCCGCGCGGGGGCGTGGTACATGCAGGCGTGGGGCGCGCGAGGGCACGCGCGGGACGGGCGAGAGTCGGCGCCTGGGCGCGCCAGCGGTCGCGAGGGGGGGGCGGGCGCGAGACTGGTTTTGGGGCCCGGACGCCCGGCGCTCCGGGGGCCTTCGGCACTCCGGACGCGTGAGAGTGCGTGTGGGCGCCGGCCAGCGCGGGGTGTCGGCCGGCTTCGCCATGCGTACGAATGTTTCACGTGAAACATCTCCACGACGGTTCTCCGCTTTCTTGACAATACCCCCCAGGGGTATAAAATGGAGCGAAAATACCCTAAGGGGGTATATCCCCAGAAGCGAGAGGGAGGTTCCATGGAAGTCGAGAAGGACGCGGCGCCAGCCGCCATAGCCGAAGGCGGCCCCGGTGCCGCCGCGGCGGATGAGGGATGCGCGTGCCGGCACAAGGCCACGCCGCGCAGCGCAGAGTTGCAGCTTGACGTGCAGAAACGCCTGAACCGCGCCATCGGCCAGCTCAACGGCGTGAAGGCCATGGTGGAGGACAACCGCTACTGCGGCGAGGTGCTCACCCAGCTGGCCGCGGCCGAGTCGGCGGTGCGCCGGGTGTCGGAGATGCTCCTGGCCGAGCATATGCGCACATGCGTGGTGGAGGAGATCCGCGCGGGCAACGATGAGGTGGTCGACGAAGTGATGGCGCTCATGCGGCGCTTCTCGAAGTAGGGGAGACGCCCATGAAGACCCAGCGCTTGGCCGTGGCCGTCATGCACTGCGAGAAGTGCGTGGCGAATGTGACGCGGCACTACGAGGAGCTGCCCGGTGTGTCGGCGGTGGCGGTAGACCTGGCTGCCCAGATAGCCGAGGTGACCTACGATCCGGATCGAGCGACCCGAGACGACCTGCTGCACGCCCTTGACGACACCACCTTCAAGGTGGCCGTCATGCCCGTCGAGGGTCCCCATCCCTTCGCGACGGAGATCGCCGCCGACGCGGCTGAGAAGGAGGTGAAGGCGGCGGAGGCCACGATGACGGAGGCCGCGAACCCGGATACGGCGGCATCGGGCGTGCCTGCGACCCCCGCGGGCGCGTCAGCGCCAGCTGCCGCAGGCTCGCCGGCCGCGCCGGACGCAGGGGAGGACGCCATCGGGTCGGCCGACGAGCCCGCCCAGGCCGCCATCCGCCTGGCCATCGAGGGCATGCACTGCGCGAACTGCGCCGCCTCCATCGAGAGCCACTACCGCAAGACCCCCGGCGTGATCGACGTGGCCGTCAACCTGGCCAACAACACCGGGCGCGTGGTGTTCGACCCGGCCGAGGCCAGCGTGGACGACCTGCTCGCCGTGTTCGACAGCCTCGCCTTCACCGCCGAGCTCATTCCCGAGGACGCGCCGCTCGTGGACGAGAGGCGCCGCGCTCGCGAGGCGGCCCGCGCCAAGCGCGACCGCGGGGTGTTCGCCGTGGCGGCCGCGCTCACCGTGGCCATCGTCGCCATCGGCATGATCCCCGGTTGGCACATGGGGGTGGGCGCCGCACTCGCGGGGGTGTTCGCGCCCGACCCCACGCACGTTCAGGCCATGTTCGCGGCAAACCTTCTGCTGCTGGCGCTGACTATTCCCGTGCAGTTCTGCTGCGGCGCGCGTTTCTACCAGGGCGCCTGGGGCTCGCTTAAAGGCGGCTCGGCGAACATGGACGTGCTCGTGGCCCTGGGCACCTCCATCGCGTTCCTGTTCTCGCTGTGGATTACGTTTCTTCCTGTGGTGCGCGGTGACTGGTCGAGCCATGAGGCACTCGTCATCAATGACGGCATGCCCTATTTCGAGACCTGCGCCATGCTCATCACCTTCGTGCTTTTAGGCAAGATGCTGGAAAGCCGCGCGAAGGGCGCCACGAACCAGGCCATCGAGTCGCTGATGAATCTGACGCCGCCTGTGGCCCGCGTGATGCGCGGCGGCGAGGAGCGCGAGGTGCCGCTGGCCCAGGTGGTGGCGGGGGATACGGTGCTCGTGCGCCCCGGCGAGAAGATGCCGGTAGACGGCGTGGTGACCGAGGGCTCCACCGAGGTGGACGAGTCCATGCTCACCGGCGAGACGCTGCCGGTGGTGAAGGCCGCGGGCGACGCCGTGACCGGCGGTACCCAGAACACCACGGGATCGGTGACGGTGCGCGCCCTGCGCGTGGGCGCCGACTCCACGCTCGCCCGTATCGTGCGCGCGGTGGAAGACGCCCAGGGCACCAAGGCGCCCATCCAGCGCATCGCCGATCGCATCGCCGCGGTGTTCGTGCCGGCCATCCTGCTCATCGCGGCCCTCACGTTCGCCGTGTGGTTCCTGTTCGTGCCGCCTGCCGACGGCCCCACGGGGCTGCTCACCCAGTCGCTCATGCCCGCCATTGCCGTCATCTGCGTGGCGTGCCCCTGCGCGCTCGGCCTGGCCACGCCCACGGCGCTCACGGTAGGCATGGGGAAGGGCGCCCAGCTCGGTGTGCTCATCAAGGACGGCACGGTGCTCGAGACCCTGGGGGGCCTTTCGGCGGCGGTGTTCGACAAGACCGGCACGCTCACGGCGGGCGAGCCGACGGTGGTGGCCTGCGATGTGCCCGCCGACGCCCTGCGCCTGGCCGCGGCGCTGGAGGCGAGAAGCGAGCACCCCCTGGCCCGCGCCGTGGTGGCCTACGCGAACGTGGCCGAGCTGCCGGCTGCGGAGTCCTTCGAGGCCGTGGTCGGCGAGGGCGTGCGCGGCGTGGTGGAGGGCCACGAGGTGTTCATCGGCGTGAGGCCGGCGGAAGGCGGCGAGGGGACCGGGTCGGCGGTGGTCGTCGACGGCGTGCCGAAGGGCCGCATCCAGTTCCGCGATGAGCCGAAGCCCGATGCGGCCTCCACCCTGCGCGAGCTGCGCGAGGGCTACGGCGTGACTTCCTACCTGGTCACCGGCGATGCTGCGCCGACGGCCCGCGCCATCGCCCGCGAGGTGGGCATCGCGCCTGATCACGTGTTCGCCGGCGTGAAGCCCCTGGAGAAGGCCGACTGCGTGCGCGACGTGAAGGGCGCCGCGGAGGTGGGGGAGCTGGGCGCTGCCGGCGGGCGAGTCCCCGCTGACGGCCGCAGGGCCGCAGGCGCGGAGAGGCGAGCGGTGGTGGCCTTCGTGGGCGACGGCATCAACGACGCCCCGGCGCTCGCCGCCGCCGACGTGGGCGTGGCCCTGGCGTCTGGCACCGACGTGGCGCTCGACGCCGGCTCGGTGGTGCTCATGCGCAACCGCCTGAGCGACCTGGTGTGCGCCCTGCGCCTCTCGCGCGCCACCATGCGCAAGATCAAGCAGAACCTGTTCTGGGCGCTCATCTACAACTGCATCATGATCCCGCTGGCCGCCGTGGGCATTCTGGCCCCCGCGCTCGCCGGTGCGGCCATGGCCCTCTCGAGCGTGTCGGTGGTGTGCAACTCGCTGCTGCTCAAGCGGTTCAAGTAGGGGAGGGCGGGCTGCGCGGCGGGCGGCGGGCGATGGGCGGCGGGCGCTCCTGGCGTTGGGGCGGATTGCGTTGGCGGGCGCCTCGTGCCGAGACGCGGCGCGTCGGCAGGGCGCTCCATGGCGACCGTTGCCGCGATGCTGGGCGCGCCGAGCCCGTCCCGTCGGGCCATCCGGAGAAGTTGGCCAAAAACGATGCGCTTTACGCTGGTTCGGGCGCTCGCGGCGCATCCCGGCGCGCGTTTCCCCAGGTCGCGATTGGCCGGAGGGCGCTCGCGGGCGGCCCGGGCGCGTAAAGCGCGGTGGTTTTGGCCAGAATCCGGGAGGAGCCCCGTCGGCCCGTCGGTCGGCGGCCGGTCGGCGGCCGAGGCCCCTCTCCCTCCCCGCGTGCCCGCACCTGCCCCACCCCCTGCGCGCTCCGCCTGCCCTGCGCCCACCCCGCTGCCTCCATCTGCGCTCATTTGTCCCTCCTGCCGCTTCGCGCTTCGTCCGTGCGCCCCGTCATCTCTTTTGCGCGCCGGCCAAGGGTCCCGTCCTGTTCCGCGCATCCGACCTCCTTGGCCCTGCCCCGTATTCACCCCTTCCTCGTTCGGCTCCCTTCGTTCTGTGTCGTTCAGCTCTGGTTTGTGCGCTGCCCTCTCTTGCCCGCCTGCCCACTTTGCCTGCTTGTCGTCTGGCCCTCGCACGCACCGCTCTGCCATTGTTCTCATCCTGTTGGGCTGCAGGGGTTTGTCGGGCCATCCGGAGAAGTTGGCCAAAAACGATGCGCTTTACGCTGGTTCGGGCGCCCGCCGTGCACCCCGGTGCGCGTTTTCCCAGGTCGCGATTGGCCGGAGGGCGCTCGCGGGCGGCCCGGGCGCGTAAAGCGCGGTGGTTTTGGCCAGAATCCGGGAGGAGCCCCGTCGGCCCGTCGGTCGGCGGCCGGTCGGCGGCCGAGGCCCCTCTCCCGCCCCGCGTGCCCGCGCTTGCCCCCCCCCTCGCCTCCCTGCGCGCTCCGCCTGCCCTGCGCCCGCCCCGCTGCCTCCATCTGCGCTCATTTGTCCCTCCTGCCGCTTCGCGTCGCTCCCTTTGCTATTCCGCTCGCCCCCAGCACTCCCAGCACCCCCCGTCTCCGCCCCCTCCCCGCCCTCCGCACCCGCAGGTCCTCCTCGCGCTCGTCGGGCGCCTCGCGAGGCCTCCATGACGGTGCGCTATACTTCGGGCATTCGCAGCGCGGCCGGTGGGGGCCGCCTTGCGATGCGGGCGCCCGCCGCTCCCGCGATCTGCCACGAAGCGCCCTCGGGGCGCGCCACGAGAGAAGGTTCCATGGAAACTGCTGCCATCATCCTCGCTGCCGGCGCGGGAACGCGCATGAAGTCGAAGAAGCCCAAGGTCGCCCATGAGGTGCTCGGCCGGCCGCTCGTCCGCTGGGTGGTGGAGGCCGCCCGCGGCGCCGGCGCCGACCGCCTGGTCACCGTGGTGGGCCACGGCCGCGAGAAGGTGGAGCCCCTGGTGGCCGACACCGAGGTGGTGGTCCAGCGCGAGCAGCGCGGCACGGCCGATGCGGTGCTGGCCTGCAAGGACGCCCTCGCCGGCTTCGACGGCTCGGTGGCGGTGCTCTCCGGCGACTGCCCGCTCATCACTGCCGACACCATCGCCGCGCTCGCCCGCGCCCGCGAGGAGGCCGGCGCGGCCGTGGCGGTGCTCACCATGGAGATGGACGACCCCTTCGGCTACGGACGCATCGTGCGCGATGCGTCGGGCCAGGTGGAGCGCATCGTCGAGCAGAAGGACGCCACGGCCGAGGAGGCCGCCCTCACCGAGTGCAACTCCGGCTTCTACTGCTTCGACGCGCTCGCGCTGTTCGACGCGCTCGCCCAGGTGGGCAGCGACAACGCCCAGGGCGAGTTCTACCTCACCGACGTCATCGCCATCAGCCGTGCGGCCGGACGGCCCGTGGTGGCCGTGCGCGCTGCCGACCCGGAGGAGTGCCTCGGCGTGAACTCCCGCGCCCAGCTGGCCCAGGCCACCAAGGCCATGCAGCGGCGCATCAACGACGCCCACCTGGCTGCCGGCGTCACCATGACCGACCCCGACACCGTGTGGATCGGCCCGGACGTCACCATCGAGCGCGACGTGGAGCTGCTGCCCGGCGTCATGCTCATGGGCGCCACGGCCATCGGCGAGGATTCCGTCGTCGGCCCCAACACGCGCCTCGCCGACACCCGCGTCGGCCGCGGCTGCGTCATCGACGAGACCGTCGCCGTCGAAGCCGTCATCGACGACGGCGCCACCTGCGGGCCGCGTGCCTACCTGCGTCCCGGCGCGCATCTGTGCGAGGGCGCCAAGGCCGGCACCCACGTGGAGATCAAGAAGTCCACGGTGGGGAAGGGGTCGAAGGTGCCGCACCTGTCGTACGTGGGCGACGCCACCATCGGCGAGGGCGTGAACCTCGGTGCCGGCACCATCACCTGCAACTACGATGGCGCCAAGAAGCACGCAACCGTCATCGGCGATGACGTGTTCGTGGGATCGAGCACCATGCTCGTGGCGCCGGTCGCCATCGGCGAGGGGGCCGTCATCGGCGCCGGCTCGGTCATCACCGAGGACGTGTCCGCCGGGGCGCTCGGGCTGGGCCGCGCCCGCCAGGTTGAGAAGCCCGGCTGGGTCGAGGCCCATCACGGGGAGTAACCCCTCCTTCTTTCCCCGATGGCCGCAGGCCCCCGGCCGGTTGAGGCAGTCGCCTCGCCGGCCGGGGGCCTGTCTTTTGCGCGAAGCACCCCCCCCGCACCCCCGCACCCCGCATCCCCCTGCGCTCCTCCCCGCATGCCACGCCTGCTCTGCTCCCGCACCCCCGCGCTCAGCACGCCCCGCACGTCGCGCCCGTCCCCGCGGGCCGTGCCTTTCCCGCGCGGATTGCCCGTTGTGGGGTGCCGTCGGCGGTCGTCGGGGCTACAATAGCCGGACGACGGAAAACCCGCTCGCGGCGGGGCTGGCCTACCTGAAGGAGCGTCTTCATGACCGAAATGCAGAAGAGCCTGGCGTTGTTCTCCGGCTCGGTGAACCCCGAGCTGGCGGAGAAGGTCGCCAACGAGCTGGGCGTGAGCCTGGGCAACGTGAAGCTGGAGAAGTTCTCGAACGGCGAGATCTACGCGCGCTACCTGGAGAGCGTCCGCGGCGCCGACGTGTTCCTCATCCAGTCGGTGGCCGGCGAGCACATCAACGACGCCCTCATGGAGCTGCTCATCATGGCCGACGCCGCCAAGCGCGCCTCGGCCCGCACCATCACCGCGGTCATCACCCACTACGGCTACGCGCGCCAGGACCGCAAGGCGGCGGCCCGCGAGCCCATCACCGCCAAGCTGGTGGCCAACCTCATCACCACCTCGGGCATCACGCGCGTCATGTCCATCGACTTGCACCAGGGCCAGATCCAGGGCTTCTTCGACATGCCGGTGGATCACCTCACGGCCCTGCCCATCCTCGCCGACTACTTCAAGGTGAAGAACCTCGACAAGGACAAGCTTTGCGTCGTGTCGCCCGACGTGGGGCGCGCCAAGGCGGCCAAGAAGCTCTCCGACATGCTCGAGGCCGATCTGGCCATCATGCACAAGGGGCGTCCCGGCCACAACAAGGCCGAGATCACGGCCCTCATCGGCGACGTCAACGGCAAGATCTGCGTCCTCAACGACGACATGATCGACACGGGCGGCTCGGTGGTGGCCGCCGTGGAGACGCTCAAGAACAAGGGCGCCGAGAAGATCTACGTCTGCTGCACCCACCCCGTGTTCTCCGGCCCGGGCCTCGAGCGCATGGCCAACCTGGACGTGGAGGAAGTGGTGGTCTGCGACACCATCCCCGTGCCGGTGGAGTACCAGACGGGCAAGATCAAGGTGATCTCCGTGGCGCCGCTCTTTGCCCGCGCCATCGCCAACGTCTACTCCAACCGCTCGGTCAGCGACCTGTTCGACCCTGACTTCGCGCTGTAGCAGTCGCGCAGGGGCGGACAAGGGAAGAAAAGGCGAGGAATGTACCTGATCGTGGGCCTGGGCAATCCGGGCGATGAGTACGCGCACACCCGGCACAACGCCGGCTTCGACGTGGTGGATGCCATTGCCGATGAGATCGGCGTGCGCTATTGGAAGACGGAGTGCGGCGCGCTGACCGCCAAGGGCGCCTGGCGCGACCACGATGTGGTGCTGGCCAAGCCGCAGAGCTACATGAACACCTCGGGCGGCCCGGTCAAGCAGCTCATGAACGCCTACGGCGTGGACGGCGAGCACCTCATCGTCGTCCACGACGAGCTTGACATCGACCCGGGTACCGTGCGCGCCAAGTTCGGCGGCGGGCACGCGGGTCACAACGGCCTGCGCTCCATCTGCGACAAGACGGGCACGCGCGACTGGTTCCGCCTGCGCGTGGGCATCGGCCGCCCGCCCGGGCGCATGCCCGTGGCCGACTACGTGCTCTCGCTTCCGAAGAAGGAGGCGAAGGAGGACTTCGACTACGCGGTGGATCGCGGCGCCCAGGCGGTGCTCTTCCTGATGGAGAACGGGCTGGAGAAGACGCAGCAGAGGTTCAACTGATGATCCGCCTCTCCGATCGCGGGCACGTGCACGCCCTGTTCGCCATCGTCGTGTTGGCCACGGCGCTCGGCTCGCTCACCCAGACGGTGATGAACTCCATGCTCGAGGGCGTCGACGCCGACTTCGGCGTGACCGCCGCCGTGGGCCAGTGGCTCACCACCGCCTACATGCTCGTGCTCGGCGTGACCGTGCCGGCCGTGACCTGGCTCTCCCAGCGGATGCCGATGCGCGCGCTCGTGCTGACGGCGCTCGGCGTCTTCGTCGTGGGCGCCGCGGTGTCGGGCGCGGCGCCGTGCTTCGAGGTGCTCCTGGGTGGTCGCGTGCTGCAGGCCGTGGCCGCGGGCATCACGCTGCCGGTGCTCCAGTCCATCGCGATGACCCGCTTTCCCGCAGGGCAGAACGCCACGGCCATGGGCATCGCCGGCATCGCCATGGGCTTCGCGCCCAACATCGGGCCGCTCATCGGCGGCGCGCTCGTGGACTCGCTTGGGTGGCGCAGCTTCTACGTCATCCTGCTCGGCATCCTGGCAGCGCTCGTGCTGGCCACGGTGCTGCTTGTGCCGCGCTCCCCGGCGCCGGCGCGCGACGCGCGGCTGGACGCGCCCTCGCTCGTGCTGTCCACGCTGGGCTTCGGCGGCCTTCTGCTCGGGTTCTCCGAGGCGTCGAGCCTGGGTGCGGCCCATCCGGTGGTGTGGGCGAGCGTCGCGGTAGGCGCCGCGTGCCTCGCGCTGTTCGTGCGCCGGCAGCGCCGCGTGGACGACCCCCTCATCGACCTGCGCATCTTCGACTCGCGTCGCTTCCGCGCGAGCTTCGTCGCCCAGAACCTGCTGTTCGCCTCGTTCATGGGCATCACGCTCATCGTGCCGCTGTTCGTCCAGAACCTCCAGGGCGGCACGGCGCTCGAGGCCGGCATCGTGTTCATCCCCGCCACCGTGGCGGCGCTTCTGTTCAACCCGCTGGCCGGGTTCCTCTCCGACCGCGTGGGCGTGCGCCGCGTGACGATGGCGGCCGCCGTGCTGCTGGCCGCGGGGTCGCTGGCCATGGCGTTCATGGACGCCGGCACGCCGCTGTGGCTCATGACGCTCATGCAGACGGTGCGCGGCATCGGCGTGAGCTCGCTCATCGGGCCGTTCGCGTCATGGGGCCTCTCCAAGCTGCCGCGTGAGGTCGTGATGGACGGCAGCGCGTTCTTCGCCACCGCGCGCCAGGCGTGCGCCTCGCTCGGCACCGCGGCCATGGTGTTCCTCGTCACTGCGGCGCCCTCGCTGGGCGTGGCGGCCGCAGTCGGCTACCAGCTGGCCTTCGGCCTGTCCGCCGCGCTGGCCGTGGGCGTGCTGGCGGTCACGGCCCTGAGGGTGCGGTAGCCATGGCGTTTCTGCTGGGCTGCGAGCGCGCGCGGGTGGAGTTCCCCACCAAGACGGTGTTCGAGGGCGTGTCGCTCGGCGTGGACGAGGGCGCGCGCATCGGCGTGGTGGGCCGCAACGGCGACGGCAAGTCGACGCTGCTGCGCCTGCTCGCGGGGATGGTGGAGCCCGACGAGGGGCGCGTCATCCGCACGCGCGGCGTGTCGGTGGGCGTGCTCGGCCAGGCTGACGCCCTCGTCGATGCTGACAGCGTGCAGCGCGCCGTGGTGGGGGATGCGCCGGAGTACGAGTGGGCCGCCGATCCACGGGTGCGCGACATCATCGCCGGGCTGCTCGGCGACATCCCGTGGGACGGGCTGGTGGGCACGCTCTCCGGCGGGCAGCGGCGCCGCGTGGACCTGGCGCGGCTGCTCGTGGGCGACTGGGACGTGCTCATGCTCGACGAGCCCACCAACCACCTGGACATCCGCGCCATCACGTGGCTGGCCGCGCACCTGCGCGAGCGCTGGCGCCCCGGCCAGGGGGCGCTGCTGGTGGTCACTCACGACCGCTGGTTCCTCGACGAGGTGTGCACCGCCATGTGGGAGGTGCACGACCGCGTCATCGACCCGTTCGAGGGCGGGTTCTCGGCCTACATCATGCAGCGCGTCGAGCGCGACCGGCTGGCCGACTTGGCCGAGCAGAAGCGCCGCAACCAGCTGCGCCGCGAGCTGGCGTGGCTCTCGCGCGGGGCGCGCGCCCGGGCCACCAAGCCCAAGTTCCACGTAGCCGCCGCCCAGGCGCTCATCGCGGACGTGCCCGAGCTGCGCAATCCCCTTGAGCTGCGCCGCATGGCCATGGCGCGCCTGGGCAAGCAGGTGGTCGACTTGGAGGGCGCCACGGTGCGCTTCGGCGATGCCGCGCCGGTGCTCGACCACGTGGACTGGATCATCGGGCCGGGTGACCGCTACGGCATCGTCGGCGCTAACGGCGCGGGCAAGACGACGCTTCTGCGGGTGATCCAGGGGGTGCAGGAGCTGACGGCCGGCCGGGTGAAGATCGGCCAGACCGTGCGCTTCGCCGTGCTCTCGCAGCACCTCGACGAGCTGGCGAAGTGGGGCGACGACCGCGTGCGCCAGGTGATCGGCCGCTACTCGCGCCGCACGATGCTTGACGGCAAGGAGGTCACCCCCGCCCAGCTGCTCGAGCGCCTCGGGTTTTCCAAGGCCGACCTCAACGAGCCGGTATGCGACCTGTCCGGCGGCCAGAAGCGGCGGCTGGCGCTCATGCTCATCCTGCTCGACGAGCCCAACGTGCTCATCCTCGACGAGCCCGGCAACGACCTGGACACCGACATGCTGGCCGCGGTGGAGGACCTGCTCGACGGCTGGCCGGGCACGCTGCTGCTGGTCACGCACGACCGCTACCTCATGGAGCGCGTGACTGACCACCAGTTCGCCATCGTGGACGGCAAGGTGCGCCACCTGCCCGGCGGCGTGGACGAGTACCTGCGCCTGGTCGACGCGCGCGAGCGTGCCGTCGCGGCCGGCGGGGGAGCGGCGGACGCGGCGGCGGGCGCCAGCGGGCGCGGAGGCG
>NZ_QWKK01000079.1 GCF_009911695.1 Enterorhabdus sp. P55
GGCGGGGCCGGGCGCCGAGGCGCTGTCGGGCGCGGGCGCGGCGGGGCCGGGCGTCGAGGCGCCGGCGGGTGTGCCTGCTGTGGAGGAGGACGGGGTGTCGCGCGACATTTCCGCCGCTGGGTGAGGAGGGTGGCTTAGAATTCTCCGCATGGGAAATGGGCTTGCTTCGACAGAGGGGGACGAGACACGTTGACTGCATCGCGCGACATGGCTGAGATCGATCCGGGCGCCCCGTGCGCCACGACCGCGGGTGACGACGCGCAGGCTGACGGGGGGGGGGCGCTGATTGCCCACGCCAGTGACGGCTGGGGCATCGCCGGCTTCGGGCTGTACCTCGCGTGGGTCTATCTGATAATGACGTGCTCCGTCACCGGTGACGCCCGCATCCCCCAGATCACGGCGACGCTGCTCGTGGCGGCATTCCTGATAGGCGAGGCGGCTGCGGCGGCGGTGGTGGCCTCGGGCGCCGCGCGCCTGACGGGGCGCCGGGTCATCCGCGTTATCTCCGGCGTGTCCTGCGCGCTCCTCGTGCTGCCGGGGCTGGCCGCCCTCGTGCCGGTGTCCGAGACCGTGCTGTTCGCCGCCTGGTTCCTCTCGGGGTTCGGCTCGATGCTGCTGCTCTCGCTGTGGGGCTTCTTCCTCGCGCGGCTGGCGCACAGCTACGCCCCCTTCTACACGGCGCTCTCGGCGCTTCTGGGCACGTCGCTGCTCGTGCTGGTGCGGGTCTGCCTCAAGGAGGACGTGTTCCCCTTCGCCGCCATCTCCATCGGCGTCCTGTCGGTGGGGATGTTCGCCATCTGGGCGCGCCGGCTGCATGCCGAGGAGGGCTTTGCCGTTCCCAAGAACACGCGCCCGCCCGACCTGCCCTCGCTGCTGCACTCGGCCGTGGCCATGGTGGCGAACAACTTCCTGCTCGGCTTCGGGTTCTACGCCGTGGCCGTGTCCACGGGGCTGGTGGCGGGCGGTGGGTTCATCGTCTGCGGGCTGGTGGTGGCTGCGCTCTACAAGGTCATCGACACGCGGACGCGGCTGATCTACCAGGTGGACGTCATCATCAAGGTCATCGCGCCCGTGGCGGCCGTCTGCATTCTGCTGCTGCCGTTCGTGGCGGTGCCCGTGCGCTACGCGCTGCTGTTCCTCCTCATCGTGGTGGCCATGATCGACGAGGTGGTGTGTTGGTCGGCCGTCGCCGAGTATATGTACATCCATCAGGTGCAGCCCTTCGCCAACATGACGGTCGGCCGCTTCGGCGAGATCGTGGGCCTTTTGCTCGGGTTTTGCGGCGGCGGCATCATCTTCGGCTCGTCCATCGACGGACCGGTGGAGCCGAGCCTGTTCGGAAGCTGCGTGGTCATCGCGTTCATCTGCATCCAGGCGTTCTTCTTCCGTGATAACTACACGCCCTTCGTCGAGCATCGCGAGATGGACGAGGAGCTTGCCGTCATCGCCGACGAGGCCCCGCGCGAGGAGCACGAGTCGTGGGAGACGGTCTGCCGCCGATTCGCTGAGCACTACGGCCTGACGCCGCGGCAGACCGAGGTGCTGCTGCTTCTGACCAAGGGGTACTCGATGGGGGCCATCGAGCAGCAGCTCGTGGTGTCCATCCACACGGTGAAGGCCCACGTTTACGGCATCTACCAGAAGGCCGACGTTCACTCGCGCCAGGAGCTGATCGAGAAGATCAGGGCCGAGGAGGACGCGGCGGTTTCGCGAGAGGGGCACCTAGAGGAGGGTGCGGCCCGCTAGGCGCCCGGTTTGGGCGGCAACCACGGAAACTCGGGCGCGGATTGCAAATTTGGTCGGTTTTGCACTCTGCGAGCCTCTTTTTCGGCTCGAAATGGGCTCAGAAAGCCCGACTTGGGCTGTTTGGACGCCTTTTGGGGCGCGAAACGCGCAGCCTTCGAGTGCAAAACCGACCAAATTTGCAGTTTGGCCGCCCAAGCGCGAGGTCGGGGGGATTTCCCGTGGAGGGGTCGACGGGTTTTCGCCCGCCACGGTACAATTCGCGTTGAGCGCGCTCAAGGCGCGGCTCTCATCGAGCGAAACCACTGAGCAAGGAGCGGGATGGCCATGGGTAGGGAAGCGACTGCTGCGTCGGCGCTGAGGAGCGCCTGCTCGCGCGGGCGGGTCGCGCGCCTGCTGGCCGCTCTGCTGCTGGCCATCGGCCTGGCGGTGCTGCCCGTGACCTCGCTTTGCGGCGGCCCTGCGGGCGCGTCGGGCCGTGGGACGGCGGGCATTGCCTGGGCGGCTCCCGCCAAGGGCGCCCAAGACGCGGCGCCTTACTGGGTGGATGTGACCTACCAGGGGGACGGCACGGTGGAGGCGTCGGCTCGCGTGGAGCCGGGCGACAGCCATACCGTGCACTGGAAGGCCGACCCCGGCGCTGAGGTGGTCGCCGTCCAGGTGGACGGGCAGGATCGTCCCGACCTGGTGGGCGACGGCTCTGCCGGGCACGTCGACTTCTCCGGCATCAACGCCGACCACTCCGTGAGCGTGCGGTTCTCCGAGGCCGACGCGGCCTCCTCCGGCTCGGTGAAGTACATCGTGGACACCGCCATCGAGGGCGGCCCGGGGTGGGTTACCGGTGCGGGGCTCGTGTCTAAGGGCGGAAGCCGCGTGGTTGCCTGGGAGCCCGAGGAGGGGTGGAAGGTGGCCGCCGTCATGGTGGACGGCAGCACCCGGCCCGACCTGGTGGGCGTGGGGTCCACCATCTTCCAGCGCATGAGCGGCGACCACTCCGTGACCGTGGTGGTGGCGCCCGACGACGAGGCCTCCGCCGCGCCTGAGGACGATGAGCGCGAGGCCACCCTGTTCGCCCAGCGTCGCGCGGCCTCGCCGACGAGCCCCTTTGCCGAGCCCGTCGACGGCGCGCCGCGACTGGTCTATGACCTGGTGTCGCTCGTCCATGCCGGCGGGCTCGTCTCGCTCGTGGCGGGCGTGGTGGTGTTCGCGGCGCTCGTGGCGGGCGCGCACGTGCTGTCCGATCGGCGCCGCTACTACGAGGAGGATCGCCAGGAGGCCGCGGAGGCCGCCGCGGCCGAGCGCGCCGAGAAGGAGGCCGAGGCCGACGCCTACCTGGCCGGCTACTACGACGCCTACCTGGCCGCCTACGGTGACGCGGCTGGCGACGACGCCGACGACGTGGCCGCAGGCGCCGACGACGCGGCTCGCCCGCGGTAGGCCGGCCCGCGACGGGCTTGCGGCAGGTCGGCGCTGTGGCTCGCCCGCAGCGCGCCGTGCGATCCGACGCGAGAAACGACTTGTCATCATCCCAGCGATGACCTGGGTGGTCTGCTTTTCCGCTGCTAGCATGGAGGGACGTCGGGCCTGAGGCGCCCGTCCTGCGGGCGTTGCGAGCGGAAGGAGGAGCCGATGCCCACGTTCAGGGAGCTCATGCGCGTCGCGGAGATCACCGTCAAGGACAAGACGTCCTCCAAGCGCATGGGCGAGATCGTCTCCATCATGCGCCGCTACCACGTGGCCCGCGGCCTCACGCCGGAGAAGGCCGTCGCGGTGCTCGAGGCGCTCGGGCCCACCTACGTGAAGATCGGCCAGCTGGCGTCGAGCCGCTCCGACCTCTTGCCGAGCGCCTACTGCGATGCGCTCGAGCAGCTTCACGATCACGTGACGCCGCTGCCGTTTTCCGAGGTTATCCAATGCATCGACGCAGCCTACGGCGTGCCGTGGACGACGGTGTTCTCCTCCATCGACGAGGAGCCCCTCGGCGCTGCGTCCATCGCGCAGGTGCATCGGGCCGTGCTGCTGGATGGCACGGTGGTGGCCGTGAAGGTGCGCCGTCCCGGCATCGTCGAGCAGATGGCCGAGGACATCACCCTCATGCGGCACCTGCTGGCGCTGGCCGAGCTTTCCACCTCGTCCCACCAGGCCATCATGCTGAGCTTGGGCAACGCGCTGGAGGAGCTCGAGCGCACCACCGCCAACGAGGTGGACTTCACCGTCGAGCTGGGAAACCTCGTGCGCTTCCACGATGAGCTGGCCAGCCAGTCGGGCGTTACCTCGCCTGTGCCGTACCCGCGCTACTCCACCGACTCCGTGTTGGTCATGGAATACGTGGAAGGCGCGCAGGTGGACGACGTGGCGGCGCTGCGCGCTCAGGGCGTGGACGCGTCGGCGCTGGCCGAGCGGCTCGTGCAGAGCTACGTGACCCAGGTGCTCGACAACGGGTTCTTCCACGCCGACCCGCATCCGGGCAACATCCTCGTGCGCGACGGCGACATCGTCTGGATAGACCTGGGAATGACCGGGTCGCTCACGGCCAGCCAGCGCCTGCTTGTGGGGCGGATGTTCCGGGCGGTGGCGACGGGAGACGCCTACGGCCTCAAGGAGGCGGTGCTCGGGCTGTCGGTCGTGCACGGCCAGGTGGACCATGGCGCGCTGCTCTCCCAGATGGACGCGCTGCTGACGGAGTACGGCACCGCCGATCTGCGTGACATCAACATGGGCGCCGCGTTCCAGGAGATCGTGGAGGTGCTGCGCACGCAGAACCTCATCATGGTGCCGTCGGTGACGATGCTCGCGCGCGGGGTGGTGACCATCGAGGGCGTCATGGCGGAGCTCGACCCGAAGGCCAGCGTCGTGCAGATCGTCTCTCAGCATGTGGTGCGCCAGGCGTTCTCGCCGCGGCACGTGGAGGAGAAGGTCGTCTCGATGCTGACCGCCACGGCCGAGTCGGCCGAGGCCCTGGCGCATCTGCCGCGCCAGCTCTCGAACACGCTGGACATGCTTGACCGCGGGGAGGTGTCGGTGGTGGGCGACCTGCGCGTGCCCGCCAACGCGCTGGCCACGCTGTACGCCGCCTGCGGGCGCATCGCCCTGGCGATGATATCCGCAGGCCTGTTCATGGGCTCGTCCATCCTGTGCACCACTACCATGGAGCCGCGGTTCCTGGGGGTGCCGGTGCTGGGCGTGCTCGGGTACGTGGGCGCGCTTGTGCTGGGGGTGTACGTGATCTACCGCACCCTGCTGAGCCGCCATCAGATGAGAAACGACGAGAAGCTGAACTGACGCGTGGCGGGCGCTGGATGCCTGGCGAGGATGCGGTGGCGCCCGTTGCGCGGTGGGTGCGGATCGGGGCGCCGGCGGCGCGGCGGCCCTAAGGAAGCGAGGACGGAAGTGCTGGCTGAGAAGATAAACGACGACCCGGAGATCTACCAGCTGCGGGTGCCCTTTCCCAACGTGGTGACCACCGAGACCAACGTCTACGTGCTGCGCGACGGCGACGAGGTGCTGGTGGTGGACTCTGGCGCGCCGACGGAGGGGGCTGCCCTCTACTTCGCAGCGGCCCTCGGGGAGCTGGGGGTCGATCCGCGTCGCGCGCGCTACTTCCTCACGCACCTGCATTATGACCATGCCGGACTGGCGGGCGACTTCGTGCCGGCGGAGGCCACGCTCTACGTGGGTCGCGGCGAGCTTGAGGCCGCCCGCCCGGACTTCAGCGAGCGAAGCGCCCGCCACTCGTGCGCGCGCTTCGTCGAGGAAGGCCTGACCACCGACGAGGCCGCGCGGGCCCACGCGCCGCTGCGGGTGTCGACGCCCATCGACGTGGAGGCGCGCCCGGTCGTGGTGGTGGCCGAGGGCGACGAGGTGGCGGTGGGCCGCCATCGCCTGCGCGTGGTGGAGGTTCCCGGGCACACGCGCGGTCACGTGGCGCTGCTGCACCCCGAATCGGGCATCTGCTTCACGGGCGACCACGTGCTCTTCATCATCTCGCCGGGGCTCTCGCTGTTTCTGGACGGGTCGGACGCGCTGCGCACCTACCTCGACAGCTTGGACAAGCTCGATGCGCTCGGCTGCTCGCGGCTGCTCATCTCGCATGGCGAGAACCGGCTTGACTTCCCCGAGCGCATCGAGTGGCTGCGTCACCACCACGAGAAGCGGCTTGGCGCCATGGAGCAGGCGGTGTCCGAAGCGGCAGCACGGGGCGAGGAGCCTACGGGTGCCCAGGTCATTCGCGCTATCAGGTGGAAGGTGCCCGGCGGCCGCATTGACGCTTGCGCGCCCTTGCAGCAGTGGAGCATCTACACGCTGGGCATCGTGCTGCTCGACCACCTGGTGTCCGAGGGGCGGCTTGCGCGGCGCCTCGACGCGGATGGCGTGCACCGCTACCGCCCGGCGGGATCATAGGCGAAGCGGGGCGCGGCGAGGCCCGCGCCCGGTAAGGTTCTTGGTTAGGAGGACATGATGTACAAGAAGGTGCTCGTTCCCTACGACAAGTCCGATCCGTCGCGGCGCGCTCTCGCGCAGGCGCTCGACCTGGTGGCCTGCGCGCCTGACGCCGAGGTGACCGTCCTCAGCGTGGTGGATTGGCGCGACTTCAACGCAGAGACGTTCAAGATAGCATCGCGCATGTCCGGCGCAGTGGGCTCTGTCGCAGACAGCGCCGCCTTCGCCGACGTGGGGCTAGAGGCCGCGCGCGAGGAGAGCGAGCGGGTGATGGAGGATATCGCCGGCATCCCCGGATGCGCGGACGCCTTGGGCGACGGGGGCCGGGTGTCCATCGCCGTCGTGAACGGGTCGCCGCACGATGCCATTACCGCGTATGCTGACGAGGGCGGCTACGACTGCATCGTCATGGGGCATCGTGGCATGGGCGCCATGCGCGGCGTGCTCGGCAGCGTCTGCTACTCCACGCTGCACAAGACGAGCTGCCCGGTGCTGGTGGTGAAGTAGGGCGCTCGCGCTTCTGGCGGGCTTCGGGAGGGCGGGCCTCGGCCGGTGGTCGGGGCCCGCCGCGCGTTTCCGGGGCCAACGTGGCCAAAAAAGTCGACTTGACGACAGAGGAGGCGCCTTCCCGATCCCGTGCGGACACGGCGCGCCCGCAAAACCCCAGGTCGCGAAAGGGGGGCGCGTCGACGAGGCGCCAGGAGAGCCGCAAGGTGCCCGAGTTTTGTCGTCAAGTCGACTTTTTTGGCCACGTTGCGCGCTCGTTTTTGCGCGCGACCGTGAAGCGGGCTCCGGGCGACGGCCGGGGCCCGGGGTTTGGCGGAGCGGGGCGGCTCGTCTCGGGGGCAGAGCTACTGGAGGCCCATCTCGGCCTTCATGCGCGATAGCTCGTCGTCGACGGCGGCGGTGGAGCCGGCTTCCTCGTACTTCTTCTCCAGCTCGGCGGCCGGGTCGGCGGGGCGGCTGCTCAGCTCGGCCATGGCGTTGGCGCGGTCGAGCATCTCATCGGCTTTGGCCTCCATGCGGTTGAAGGCCCCGATGGCGCTGGCGGCGCTGTCGCCGGCGGCCGTGAGATCGTTCACCTTGTCCTGGGTCTTGGCCACGGCCACCTTCGCCTTGATGGCCTGGCGGCGGCCCTGGAGCGTCTCGATGTCGCTGACCAGCTTGTCGTGCATCTGGCGCATCTTCGTCGCGTTGTCCTGCGCAGCGGCGTAGGCTATCTTGAGGCCCTCGGTGTGCGCCTCGAGCTGCTGCTTCTTGGCCAGGAAGGTGCGGGCGTCGCCCTCGTTGCCGGCCTCGAGCGCCTTGCGTGCCAGGCCGCCGTAGCGATCGATATCCGCCTGGCTCTCGTCGACGGCGCGCTTGCAGCGGGCTTCCTCGGCCATGACGCCGGCCGTGGCCTCGCGTACCTCGGCCAGGCTCTCGGTCAGCTCGCGCAGGTACTGGTCGATCATCTTCTCGGGGTCCTCCGCCTTGTCGAGCAGGTCGTTGATGTTCGCCTTGATGATGGAGGTGAATCGGTCGAGGATTCCGCTCATGGTGTCTCTCCTTCTGGCCTGCAGGCCGGTCGTTCCCGCTCGCGGGCGGGGTTGTCGGGGGAAGGGGTGCGCCTAGGCGTCGGGCCCCTTGGTGCTGGAGGCGGCGTCGGGCGCGGATGGCGCGCCGGGGTCGTCGGGGTGGTTGGCGGCTGGCGTGGCGGGCGTCAGCGGGTCGGACGCCGCTGCGTCGGGAGTCGCCGTGCTGGATGCGGCCGCGTTGGGCGCGTCTGCGGCGCTCGCGGACTCGTACTTGCGCGCCAGGTTCTCCGTCTCGCGGTCGCCGAACTTCTCGAGCGGCGCGTTGAGGATCTGCTCCATGCGCCGCGACTCGCGTTCGCGCTGGTCGCGCTGGCGCTTGACGAGGAGCGCGATGACGATGGCGACGATGACGACCGCTGCGCAGATGGCCAGCGGCACGAGCGGCGATTTCGTGACCGTCATGATGCGCGCGCCGGTGTCGGCGAAGGCCTTCGAGAATAGCTGCTCCTCGGAGAGGCCCTGGTTGCGGTAGTAGCGGTCGAGGTAGTCGGCCAGCACGGAGACCGCCTCGGCGTCCATCACCGTCTTGGCCTGGCTTCCCACGGCGTAACCCGCGTTGAACGAGCCGTTGCCGTCGTCGCAGAAAACGAGGATGAAGTGCGCGTCGTCGCTGAAGAGCTCCTCGTAGAGCTGGTCGGCATACTGGGCGAGCTCCTCGGTGGACGTGGATGTGCCGTTCGGGAGGATGTAGAGATAGGGCCACACGCCGGTTTCGTCGTAGAAGCGGCGCATGCCGTCCTCGAGCGCGCGGGGCGTGTGGATCCAGTCGCCGTCGGCGTCGGTGTAGTAGGGGGTGACGAGCGCGGCGCCCTGCGGCAGCGGTTCGCGTTCGATCGAGGAGCGGGTCACGTCGTCGGACGAGCAGCCCCCGCCGAGGGTGGCGAAGAGAAGGAGCGCCAGCGCGATGACCGCCACGACGATGAAGGCAACGCCGCACCCGCCCCGGGAGGCCCCTGGCCCATCGGGGGTGTTGGGGGTGGCGGGGTGCGGGCCGCCGGGGGTGGGAGGTGCGCCGAAGGGCTGGCCGCCGGGGTACGAGCTGCGGGGAGCGTTGGGGCCGCCGGGGGTGGCAAGGAGCGGGTCGTCGGGGGTGTTGGGGGCGTAGGGAAGCGGGCCGCCGGGGGTGGCAGGGCCGTCGGGAAACGGGCCGCCGGGGGTGTTGGAGGCGTCGAAGGACGAGCCGCCGGGGGTGGCAAGGGTGGCAGGGAGCGGGTCGTCGGGGGTGTTGGGAGCGTAGGGAAGCGGGCCGCCGGGGGTGGCGGGGGCGCCGGGGTGCGGACCGCCGGGAGTGCCGACGCTGGTGGGCGCTGCTGCGTAGGGGGCGCCGCTGGTGGGGTTGCCTGTGCGGGGTGCGTCTGACTCTGGGGCGAGTGGCGCAGGGGGAGACGCGCCGGCGGGGGTATTGGACGCGGGGACGTCATAGGGGGTCGCGTAGGGCGATGGGGCGCCGAAAGACGAGGGTTGCTGCGGGGACGGGGCGTCGCCGGGGCTGTTGATGCTGATGCGCGGGGCGAAGATGGCAGGCAGCCCTCCGAAGAGTCCGCCGAATCCGCCCAGGCCGCCGAATCCGCCGCCCAGGCCGCCGCCACGATAGGGCGACCCGCTGCGTGACGAGCGCGGGAAGCTGCGTCCGCCGCCGCGGGTTCCTCCCGAGAATCCGCCGGTCGACCGGCTGCCACCCGAGAAGCCTCCGCCGAAACCTCCGCCTCCGCTTCGGCCTCCGCCACCCGATCTGCCCATAGGCGCTCCTTCCCGATACGCGCTACCCCGTCTGCGCCCTGGGGCGCAGCAACGTGGCACGTCACGTCGCTTCGCCCATTATGGGTTGGCGGCCTAGTGCCCAATCTAGCGTCTCGTGCTTGATGAGAAACCGAAAAGAATCCTCCGCGCACTTAAAGAAGCCCGCCGCCAGTGCCCCCGGCCCGACGATCCGTCCGACAGCCCGCCCGGCAGGCCCCGCCACATCCGCTCTCCCCCTCCAGGGCGGGGGTCGTCGTGCCGCGTCCGGCCCCTGCGCTGTTCGCTGGCTCGCCGCCTTCGCGTTCGCCTGTCGGCTCGGTTCTGCGTGCCCCCCCCCTCGCCATCGGTGCTCGCTGTGGCTCGCGGGCGCTCCTTCGCTGTTCCTTTCCTCGCTCGTGTCCCGCTGGCGGGGAGGAGTGTTTCACGTGAAACAATGTGAGCCATGGTGAACTATTCTCCCGAGGGGGGCGATCCTTGGGGGGGGCTGAGGGGCCCTGGGGGCGAAGGGCGCGCGGCGCTAGTCGAAGGGAGGGATCCAGGTGGGGGAGCGGTGCGCCTCGAAGCACATGCGGATCTGGTCTGCGGTGTTCTTCGCCTCGGAGAGCTCGGGCAGCTCGCTTTCGGGAAAGTAGCGCGCTTCGGTGGTTTCGCTGTTCGGGACGAAGACGCCGCCGAGCGCCGTGCATGCGACGAACACCTTCGTCACGCCGTAGGCGGACACGGGGCAGTTGTGCCGACCGCCGTCGAGGATGGCGATGAGTCGCTCGGCACGCACATCGAGCCCTGCCTCCTCGCGCGCCTCCTTCACCGCGTTCTCGCCGACGGAGAGGTTCACGTCGCACCAACCGCCGGGGAGCGACCAGCGGCCGTCGTTCTCGCGGACGAGCAGGATGCGGTCGCCGTCGAAGATGGCGGCGCGCGTGTCGAGCTTGGGTGTTTGGTAGCCGGTCTCGTTGCAGAAGAGGTCGCGCACCTTGGCGACGGGCAAGTCGGTCAGGGCGGCCATCATCTCGGCGGCGATGGTGCGGACGCGTTCGTAGCGCTCCAGGTCGAAGGCGTCGCGCCCGTAGAAAAGCCCGGCCTGCGCGAGGCTCTGAAGCTCCACCGTCCAATCGAGCCAGGGGTTACCGCTCATGGTGCTCCTCTCGTCACTTCGTCGCCGCCCCCAGCGTACCACGCGCCCGCCTCCAAAACCCAAGCGCACAAATGTTTCACGTGAAACATCCGGACGATGTCGCGAGGAACCGCAGGTGAGCGGGCTTTGTGAGGGTGCCGTTCGGGGTATGGCCGGGCTGGGATTTCGGGGGGGGCGTTGGTGGAATATGGTGCGGAATGCGACAGGCGGGCGGCGTGGTGGCGGCGCGCGATGGCGGGATGGGGCCGTGCGTCGAGCGGCGCGCTGGGGGTGTGGCAGGGCAAAGGGAGTGCGGCGCAGAGGTCGGTGCGCGACGCCGGGGTGGAGGAGGAGGCGGACGAGGCGGTCTGTGGTGGAATGCGGCAGAGCGGGATGGCACGCGACGTCGGGGCGCGGGGGTGGCGCGGAGGATGCGGCGGCTCGGGGCAACGCACGGCGTTGGGGTAGAGGGCGGAAACCGGTGGGATGTTGACGGAATGCGGCGGGCGAGGCAGCGCGTGCGGGTGGGATCCGGCGCGTTGGGGCGGCGCTCTCACGCGCCGGGGAGGGGTTCGGAGGCGTGGCGGGGG
>NZ_QWKK01000080.1 GCF_009911695.1 Enterorhabdus sp. P55
CCCGAAACCCCTCGGCACAGGATCGGCAACCAAACGACAACAGCTCCTGCCGGCAATCCGCCCACCCCTCCCCCGGGTCTATCCTGAGGCTCGAACGCACGCGCCCACGCGGCCGACATCGTCCGCCACCAGCGCCAACGCGCTCCCGAACCAGTAACCAACCGCGTATATGGAGGTTCCCATGAAGGACGCTTTGAAGGAGCTGCAAGACAGCATCCACGTGCTCGATAACTTCGATCCCAAGGCCTACGAGCAGGCGGAGCCGCCCCTGGTCTCCCTCTACCTCCCCATCCACCGCGACCAGCGTGAGGAGCCGCGCCGCGACGAGTGGGACGGCATCGAGCTGAAGGATCTCAAGGAGGAGGCCGAGCGCACCCTGCGCGAGAAGTTCCCCAACGAGAAGGACTGGGCCGGCATCGACGAGCGCCTCGAGTACCTCATGGCCCACCCCGACCTGCCGCTGTGGCAGAACGCCCGCGAGGGCGTGGCCCTGCTGGTCAGCAACACCGACGTCTACGCCTTCAACCTCGACTTCCCCGTCAACCCTTGCGTGGTGGTGGGCGCCGCCTACTACACCAAGCCGCTGCTCCGCAACTTCCAATATGGCGCGCACTACTACCTGCTGGCCCTGGGCGCCGACCGCTTCGGCTGGATCAAGGGCGACCAGCACAGCGTCAAGCGCATGGCGCTCCCGCCCGAGGTCAAGAGCTCCTTCTCCGAGCTCTTCGCCAACTCTGACGAAACCGAGGCCAACGAGCGCAAGCACGAGGAAGGCGCCCTCGACTTCATCACCCTCGAGGGCCACATGTCCCCCTACCACGACTTCCAGTCGCGCAAGAACGTGGCGAAGGAAGAGGCCGAGAAGTTCTTCCGCTCCGTGAACAAGGCCGTCGACGACCACCTCGTGCGCGACGACGCGACGCCCATCATCCTCGTCACGCTGCCTGAGCACGTGGCCGCCTTCCGCAAGGTCTCGACGCTGCAGCACTTGCTGCCCACGGCCATCGAGAAGGATCCCGCCAGCCTGACCGGCGAGCAGCTGCGCGACGATGCCATGGCCATCATGGAAGCCGACCGTCAGACCAAGCTGCAGAAGGTTCTCGACGAGTTCGCCTACGACCTGTCGAAGGGTAAGGCGACCGACGACTACAACGATCTGGCGATGGCCCTGGTGGAGCGCAAGGTGGCGGCCCTGCTCGTCGAGGAGGGCAAGGGAATCCCGGGCACCTTCGACCCCCAGACGGGCGACGTGTTCTTCGACGCCGACCCCAACCCGACCGACGACAAGGTTCTCGACCCGGCCAGCCCCGACCTGGTGGACGCCTTCTCCCAGGCCGCGCTCGCCCAGGGCGCGCACGTCTACGTCCTCCCCGCCGCCCAGATGCCCAGCGCCAAGGGCGTGGCGGCCCTCTACCGCTACTAGCCCAGGCGAAAACACGCAGAGGGGGCGGGCCCAGCATCGGGACCGCCCCCTCTGTCGTTCCAGCCGCGAAGGCGCATCCGCCGAAGTTCCCCCGCTTGCCAGCCAAGGCTTCCCCGCCGCGCCAGCAGACGCCGGCGACCGCAGGCAGCTACCGCCCCACAAGCGCGCAGATCACGCGCCCGGCCAGCATCTGGCCCATGATCGGGGGAATGTACGACATCGTCCCCAGCTCCGCGCGCTCGCGGCGCAGCGTGCCCTCGGGCACCTCCACCGGCAGCGGCGGCTCATCGGAATAGAGCACCTCCAGCCGCTCGATTCCCGCCACGCGCGCCTGCTTGCGCACCGCCCGGCTCAGCGGGTCGCCTCGCGTCTCGTACAGGTCGGCGAACCGCAGGCGCGTCGGATCGGCCTTGTTGGCCCCGCCCATGGACGCCACCAACGGCACGCCCTCCCGTTGCGCATAGAGCGCCAACGCCAGCTTCGACGACACGGTGTCGATGGCATCCACCACGTAGTCCGGCCGCCGCGGCAGCCCCGCGAACAGGGCCTCCACCCCCTCGGGCAGCACGAACTCGTCGCGCGTCTCCACGCGCACGTCCGGGTTGATGGCCCGCGCCATAGCCGCCATCACCTCCACCTTGCGCCGCCCCACCGTATCCACGAAGGCGATGGCCTGCCGGTTGATGTTGGAGGCCTGCACCGCATCGCCGTCGACGAACACGAGCGACCCCACGCCGCCGCGCACGAGCGCCTCAGCGCAGTTCGACCCCACGCCGCCGACGCCCACCACCATCACGCAGGCCGCATCCAGCCGCGCCAGGCCCGCATCGCCCAGCACCCGCCGAAGCCGGCTCTTCGCATCCTCCACAGCAGCATCCTCCTCAACAACGCACAGGAACGTACAGGCCGCCGGGCGGGGAGCGGCCGCAGCGAGGTTAAGCCAAAGCCCCGGCGAGACCTTGGCTCGCCGGGGCGACGCGTCGAGCGAAGGCCGCTCCCCGCCCGGCGGCCGTCCCGCAGGTTGAACGAACCCGATGCGTCGAGCGCAGCCCGGCGCGAGCCCGGCAGCCGTCCCGCAGGTCGAGCGCAGCCCGGCGCGAGCCCGGCGGCCGTCCCGCAGGTCGAACGGCAAGCGCGCCAGCACGAGCCCCGCAAGCGCGCCAGCGCAATCCCGCCGCCCGAAACGAAAGGGAGCGCGCACCCAAAGGCACGCGCTCCCCAAAACACCAAGTAAGGCGAAGTTACTTGAGGGTGACGGCGGCGCCGGCCTCCTCGAGCTTGGCCTTGACCTCCTCGGCCTTCTCCTTGTTGGCACCCTCGACGACAGCCTTGGGAGCGCCCTCGACGACCTCCTTGGCCTCCTTCAGGCCCAGGCCGGTGATCTCGCGGACAACCTTGATAACGGCGATCTTGTTGTCGCCGAAGCCCTCGAGGATGACGTCGAAGTCGGACTTCTCCTCAGCAGCAGCGCCGCCCTCAGCCGGGGCAGCGGCAGCCACGGCCACGGGGGCAGCGGCGGACACGCCAAAGGTCTCCTCGATGTCCTTCACGAGCTCGGAAGCCTCGAGCAGGGACATCTCCTTCAGAGCCTCAATGATCTCCTCACGGGTAACAGCCATGTTAGTTTCCTTTCAAAGGCGGCTGGGCTCTTCCCAGCCGGTGTGTCTTTCAAGTCATGCGACGCATCTCACGCCGCGCGGACTGCTAGGCAGCCTCCTTCTGGTCGGCCACGGCCTTGACCACCTGGGCCAGGCCACGCGGCACGCCGTTGATGGTCGTGGCAAGGCCACGGGCCACGCCGGAGATAGCGCCGGCGATCTGGGCGATGAGCTCCTCGCGGGACGGCAGAGAGGCGATAGCCTCCACCTCGGCGGCGGAAACCGCCTTACCCTCCATGAGACCACCCTTGATCTCCAGGTTCTGGTTGTCCTTCGCGAAGTTCTTCACGGCCTTCGCGGCAGCAGCCACGTCGTCGCCCGCGAAGACGAACGCGCTGGGGCCTTCCAGCATATCGTCCAGGGTGGGCAGCTCGGACTGCTCCAGGGCGATGCGCATGAGGGTGTTCTTGTACACCTTCATGTTGGCGCCCGCCTCGCGGATGCTGTGGCGCAGGTTCTGGATCTCCTTCACGGTCAGGCCGCGGTAGTCGACCACCCACACCGCGCTCACGCCGTCGAGGTCGGCCTTGATGGCCTCGAGCATCTCCTTGTTCTGAGCGTTGGGCATATTCTACGTACACCTCCTTCTTCTCAAACTCGCGTTCCGCCCTCGCGGGGTGGGATCGCTGCCTGAGAAAGAAAGCGACCCCTGCCGCGCTTAGAGCACGCAGGGGTCGCACAGCAACGTATCGCTGACGACCACCTCGGCGGGCCGCGTCTCCGCGATTAAACCCTTGCGGGTACCTGCTGTCTTAAGCAGCGGAACTATTCCTGATGGAGCAGCCGTCGTCGAAACGACAGCTTTTCTAGTATAGCCTCCATCACGGCGATGTCAACCGAAAACACGAAGGCGGCCCGCACCTCACCGGCGCGGGCCGCCTCAGGGGAATCTCGGCCGCCAGACAGCGCGAAGCCGCGCGACCTAGGCCGTCTTGGCCGGCTCGGCCGGCGCGCCCTCGGCCGTCTTGGCCGGCTGGGTCGCCTCCGCCGTCGGCTCCTCGGCCGCAGCCTTCTCCCCTGCCGGGTCCGCCACGTTCACCGCCGCATCCTCCGGCAGGCCGGACGCGGTCTCCTCCTCGCCCGCCTTTTTGATCGCATAGGCAGGGCTCACGCCGGCGCCCTCCAGGTAGGTGAAGGTGATGGCGTCGCCTTCCTTGTAGCCCACGATGTCGATGAGGCCCGGCAGCGCGAAGTCGTAGATCTTGCCGTCCTGCCCCTCGATGGTCACGTAGAAGTGCGAGTTGCCCTCGATGACCGCCTGCGACAGCGAGCGGATGGTGCCCGACATCGTCTTCACGTCATCCTCGCCCGCCGCGTCAGAGGCCACGCCGTTGGTGGCCAGCAGCGCCTCGTAGGCCTTCTGCGTGTCGGCCACCGTGTCGCCCACGGCCACGTTCTGGTAGCGCTGGATATCCACCATCGCGAACTTCTTCACCAGGCCCGCGCCGTCCTTGAGCGCCATGAAGTAGGTGGGCTGGTTGGACACATTGATGAGCAGCGGGAACGTCGCGGTGTAGCGCAGGTTCTGCACCTGGCCCTCGGCCGACTCCATGGCCGAGTCCTCGGTGGCGCCCGACACGCTGTAGAAGTGCGACTCCTGGGTGCGCTGGTTCACCAGCACGAAGCCGATGATGGAGTTGTCGGCCGTGGCCGAGGTCACGCCGGTGTACACCCACACGTCGTCGTCCTTGGCCAGGTAGTTGTAGCCGAGCGTGCCGTTGGTGCCGGGAGTCGTGCGCACCACGCCCTCCTGGCCCAGGAACGAGTTGAGCCAGCCGTTATGGTAGGAGCCCCACCAGTTGTACTGCTGGATGAGCAGCTCGGCCGGGAACACGCGGTCGACCCACTGCGGGCACTCCTCCACCGTGAGGTCCTGCGTCTCGCCCGTGGTGGCGTCGCAGAGCACGACGCGGCTCACCGTCTCGCCGCCGAACAGGCCGATGGTATAGTCCTTGACGGGGCAGATCCACCAGGGATGGCCCTCCTCGTCAATCTCGAAGGACTTCTCGCCGAAGATGTAGAAGGGATACTTCAGCTGCACGTGGCGGTCGATGTTACGCGCCAGCGGCTCGGACTGCGAGTAGTAGATGGGGCTGTCGCCCAGGCGCACGATCTCGGCGTTCTGCGTGGTCATGTCCACAAGCGCGTAGGCGGGGATGCCGGCCTCGCGGTTAGTGAACCACTTGAACAGGTCCGCGTACCCAAGCGGGCTCACGCGCACCGGCGCGCCCTGGTAGTTGATCTGGCTGTAGAGGTTCGACACCTCGAACTGGCTCACGTACTCGGGAATGGAGCCCATCTCGCGGTTGCCCAGCAGGATGGCCGAGTCGCGGTCGATGATGGGAATCTCCGAGTAGTTGACCTCCTGGATATCCTGGGCGAACTCGAGCGTGTCGGTCTTGAGCACGTTGGAGTAGCGCTCGGCGTTGCCCGGGATGATGGAGAGCGACAGCACCGCGCCGAGCACGCCCACCACCAGCACGGCCACCGGCACGTAGGACAGCCCCTTGAACGTCTTGGCCTTGGCCGGGCTCGCGTTCACCTTGTCGGTTCCGCTCTTGTACGCGCGCGACTTGGCCGTGAAGAACAGGAACAGCGGCAGCAGCACGAACACCGCCACGAACATCCAGGTGTCCACCGAGTGGATGTTGATGGGCGGATGGAACCACCAGTAGGCCGCCAGCAGCACCAGCACGAGCACGATGGCCAGCACCACGAGCAGCTTCTTGCTCAGGCCCTTGAAGGCGTCGAGGAAGGAGAGGTCGATGTGCGGCTCCTGGCCGCCTCCGCTCCGCCCGCGCCCGCCAGCGCCTGCGCCGCCGAAGCCGCCGAAGCCGTTGCCGAACCCGCCGACGCCGCCGCGCGAGCCCGAGGCGCCCGCGCCCCGCTCGCTCGATGCGTCCTCGGCGTCTACCGTGAAGGGCGAGCTGCCGCCCGCGCCTCCCGCGCCACTCGCGTCGAAGCCCGATTGCCTCAGCGCCTCCAGCAGCGCGTCAAGACCAGATGATTTCGCCATGATCCCCTTTTCCTTGCGTAGATATGGGCGCGCACGCCCCTGTCATGGTGCCTAAAGTGCCCATTATACGGGAAGGGCCGGGCCCTCAACGGCCCGGCCCCGCAACACACGCTTTCGCCGCATCTGCCCGCATCCGTCCGTCGTCATCGCGCGGCGGTGCCAGGCGGCAGGCCCCAGGCAGAGGGCGGCTACCCCCGCTCGACCAGGTCGCGCAGGACGAAGGGCAGGATGCCCCCGTTCTCGTAGTAGCGCCCCTCGGTGGGCGTGTCGATGCGCACCACGGCCTCGAAGACGGTCTCCGTGCCGTCAGGACGCACGGCACGCACCTCCGCCACGGCCGGCTCAGGAAGCCCCGCGGAGAAGTCCACGGCGCCCACCGTGTAGCTCTCGGAGCCGTCGAGCCCCAGGCTCTCGGCGCTCTCGCCCTCCTTGAGCTGCAGCGGCAGGATCCCCATGCCGATCAGGTTCGACCGGTGGATGCGCTCGAAGCTCTCGGCGATGACCGCGCGCACGCCCAGCAGGTTCGGCCCCTTGGCCGCCCAGTCGCGCGACGAGCCGCTGCCATACATCTTCCCCGCCAGGATGATCGACGGCACGCCGCGGTCAGCGTAGCGCTCGGCGGCGTCGAACACGCTCCTCAGCTCGCCGCTGCGCCCGTCGCGCGTCCAGCCGCCCCTCCGGCCGTCCGCCAGCTTGTTCTGAAGCTTCACGTTGGCGAAGGTGCCGCGCATCATCACCTCGTGGTTGCCGCGGCGGCTGCCGTAGGTGTTGAAGTCGGCTGACGCCACGCCCCGCTCCTCCAGGTAGCGCGCCGCCGGCGAATCAGCCGCGATGGCACCTGCGGGCGAGATGTGGTCGGTCGTGATGAAGTCGCCGAAATACCCCAGCACCGCGGCGCCCTCCACGGGAGCCGGCGGCTCCACCGCGCGCGTCATGCCGTCGAAGTACGGGGGGCGGCGCACGTAGGTAGACGCATCATCCCAGGCGAAGGTGGCGCTCGGCTCCGCGCCAAGGGCCTGCCAGGCCGCGTCGCCCTCGTAGAGCCCGCGGGAGCCCTCCTCGTACAGGTCGGCGGTGACGTAGCGCTCGGCCAGCTCGGCTACCTCAGCCGGGTCGGGCGCGATGTCGGCCAGGTACACGGGGCCGCCGCTCGCGTCCACGCCCAGCGGGTCACGCTCCAGGTCGACCGCCATGGTGCCCGCCAGCGCATACGCTATCACGTTAGCCGGCGCCGTCAGGTAGTTCTGCGACACGTCCGGCGAGATGCGCCCCTCGAAGTTGCGGTTGCCCGACAGCACGCTGGCCAGCTCGATGTCGTCAGCCACGGCGTGGAGCGCCGGCAGCACCGGGCCCGAGTTGCCGATGCAGCTCATGCAGCCGAAGCCGCACGTGTAGAAGCCGAGCTTCTGAAGCGCCGGCAGCAGCCCGGCGCGCTCAAGCAGAAGCTCGGTGGCGCGGCTGCCTGGCGCGAGGATGGTCTTCACCCAGGGCGCGGGCGCCAGACCGCGCGCGGCGGCGTTACGGGCCAGCACGCCGGCAGCCAGCATCATGGCCGGGTCGGTGGCGGTGGTGCAGCTGGTCACGGCCGCGATGGCGAGCGCGCCGTGGCCCAGCTCGTAGTTCTGCCCCCGAACCTCAACGGTCACCGTCTCGCCGCCCAGCCCGCGCTCGGCGCAGATGGCGGCGACGCGCTTCGCCGCCTCCGACCGCGCGATCAGGTCATGCGGCCGCGAAGGGCCGGCCACCGAGGGCGTCACCGTCCCCAGGTCGAGGCGCAGCACGTCAGCGTAGACGCGCGGCGCGGCCTCCGGGTCGTTCCACAGCCCCTGGGCCTTCGCATACGCCTCCACAAGCGCCACCTGGCTCGCATCGCGCCCGGTCAAGCGCAGGTACTCGAGGGTGCGCTCGTCAACGGGGAACAGCGTGCAGGTGCAGCCGTACTCCGGCGTCATGTTGGCGATGCAGGCCCGCTGGGTGGCAGAGAGCGCGGCCACGCCCTCGCCGAAGCACTCGACGAAGCAGCCCACCACGCCACGGTCGCGCAGCATCTTGGCGAAGGTGAGCGCCACGTCCATGGCCGTCACCCCCGGCGCCAGCGCGCCCGTGAGCTCCACGCCCACCACCTGCGGCACGAGCGTCGTGATGGACTGTCCGAGCGCCGCGGCCTCCGCCTCGATGCCGCCGACGCCCCAGCCCAGCACGCCCAGGCCGTTGGCCGTCGGCGTGTGGGAGTCGGTGCCCACCAGCGTGTCGAAATACACCACCGGCGTGCCGTCTGCGCCTGCAGCCCCCGCCGGCGAAGCCATCACCACGCTCGCGAACTCCTCGATGTTCAGCTGATGGCAGATGCCCATGCCCGGCGGCACGATACGCACGTTGCGGAAGGAGCCCTGCGCCCACTTGAGGAACTCGTAGCGCTCGCGGTTGCGCTCGAACTCCAAGGCCATGTTAGCCTCAAGCGAACCGGCGCACCCCGCCTCGTCGGCGATGACCGAGTGGTCGATCACCAGGTCGCACGGCACCTGCGGGTTGATGACCGCCGGGTCGCCGCCCAGATCCGCGCATGCCTCGCGCATCACGGCGAAGTCCACGAACACCGGCACGCCGGTGAAGTCCTGCAGCAGCACGCGCGCCGGCATGAACTCCACCTCGGCGCCCTTCGCGCCCGCGAGCCCGGCCTCCACCACGCGCTCGGCCAGCAGACGGGCCTCTGCGCCCGTCGCGCCGTTGCGCAGCACGTTCTCCAGCAGCACCGTCAGCGAGAAGGGCAGCTTCTCGTGCCCCTCGACGGCCGCCACGGGATAGTAGGTGTAGCCGGCCTCGCCAACCCTCAGCGCGGCCTCGAACTCGCGATTTCCCACGGCGTCCTACCTCTCCTCGAGCGCGCGCACGAGCGCGGCCGTGAACTCGCTGCAGCTGGCCGGCACCGCGTCCGACCCGGTCGCGCGGCGAATGTCCGCCGTCAGGGAGCGACCCTCCGCATACACCGCGGCCACCGCGGCGCGGATGCGCGCGGCCGCCTCCAGCTCGCCCAGATGGTCGAGCATCATGGCCGCCGAGAGGATCTCCGCCGTCGGGTTGGCAATGTCCTTGCCGGCGATGTCCGGCGCCGAGCCGTGGACCGCCTCGAACACCGCGTAGTCCTTGCCGATGTTGGCACCCGGGGCAATCCCCAAGCCGCCCACCAGGCCCGCCGCCAGGTCGCTTGCAATGTCCCCGTACAGGTTGGGGAACACGATCACGTCGAACTGCGACGGATCCATCACGAGGCTCATGCAGAACGCGTCGATGATCTTATCGTCGAACGCAACGCGTCCCTCATAGCCCTTGGCCACCTCGCGCGCCACGCGCAGGAACAGACCATCGGAGTGCTTCATGATGTTGGCCTTGTGCACGGCGGTCACCTTCTCGCGCCCGTGCTTGAGCGCGTACTCGAAGGCGTACTCGACGATGCGCCGCGTGCCCGTCACCGAGATGGGCTTGATGGAGATGCCCGAATCCGGACGGATGGAGCCGGCGCCGCTCTCGTCGACGAACTCGATGAGCCGCCGCGCATCCTCGCTCCCCTCCTCGAACTCGATGCCTGCGTAGAGGTCCTCGGAGTTCTCGCGCACGATGACGAGGTCCACGTCCTCATAACGCCCCCCGGCACCCGGGATGGACGTCACGGGGCGCAGGCACGTGTATAAGTCAAGCGTCTTGCGCAGGGCCACGTTCACGCTGCGAAAGCCCGTTCCCACCGGCGTGGTGATGGGGCCCTTGATGGCCACCTTGTTGCGCTTGACGGCCTCGATGGTCGAATCAGGCAACGGCGTGCCGTGGACGTCCATGCAGGCAGCTCCCGCCTCGGCCACCTCCCAGTCGATCTCGGCTCCGCTCGCGGCCACCACCTGCTGCATCGCAGCCGACGTCTCGATGCCGATGCCGTCGCCGGGTATGAGGGTCACGCTATGCCGCGCCATGGAATACCTCCTAGAAAAGGGTGATCATCACATCAGGTCACTGGGCCCGCCGCGCAGGCACCGAAAGAAAGGCGCCCCGCAAGGCGTCTCTCTGATAAGCTCGTGTTATTGGGAGACGTTCTCCACGATGACCGAGGCGCGCTTCTTCAGCGCCCCCTTGCCGTTCGAGGCGTCGAAGCTCATGCGTTCACCGAGCTCCCGCTTCACCTCCGGCGAGAGCTTGCCCGCCGAGAAGTCGATGACCGCCAGCAGCATGTCCTGGAACTCCAGGTCGCCGTGGTAGCACTGGATTCCCTCGTCGATGAGGGGCCACACCTTCTCGGAGCGGTTCTCGGTCGTCGCCCCCAGCCGGCAGAGAAAGCGCATCGCCGCCAGGCGCACCGGGCCGCTGTCCTCGTCGAACAG
The DNA here is from genome assembly GCF_009911695.1 of Enterorhabdus sp. P55. Classification (GTDB taxonomy): domain Bacteria; phylum Actinomycetota; class Coriobacteriia; order Coriobacteriales; family Eggerthellaceae; genus Enterorhabdus. The sequence goes on from NZ_QWKK01000080.1 coordinate 10,465, forward strand.
CGCCGTCTCAGCGCCTGCGATGCCCTTGTCGCACGTCCGCGACTCGTAGGGGACAAGCTCGGTCAAGGCGTCCAGAACCTCCCAACGCGTCTGCGCCTCCGGGCGGTTGAGGGCATCTACCAGCGCATTCGCATGAGGGATCAGCGCCTCAGCATGAGCGCGGGAAACCTGGGCGATGGTTGCCGCCGCCTGCTGACGCTCACGGCGCGACCCCGCAGCCAGCACCTCTACCAGCTCCGACAGGGCCTTCTCGTCCTTGCTCAGCGCCTCCGCCTGCTCCTTCGCATCCTGTGCCTTAGCTGCCAACGCGCTACCCCTCTCATCGTGTCTGAACGAACGACTACTCGTCCATCACTATTATACGCGCCGAAAACGAGGGTCGGGCGAACGCAGGCGGCAATTAACCCCCTGGAAACCCGAGCGGCGTGCCCAGAAAGCGAAAGGGCGCCGCCGAACGGCGGCGCCTGAGAAGTGCGCGAAAGGCAAGCGCGCCGCTCGCAAGCGGCGCACGACAGAGGGGATGTCCTTCAAAAGAGAAAGGCCGCCCGAAGGCGGCCTCTTGTGCCCTGAAACGGGGAAGCACCCCACATGAGCGGAACGCCCTATCCTCCCACGGGCTGACCCGCAGTACTTTCGGCGAGGAGGGGCTTAACTGCCGGGTTCGGAATGGGACCGGGTGATCCCCCTCTCCATGGTT
>NZ_QWKK01000081.1 GCF_009911695.1 Enterorhabdus sp. P55
CGGCCGCGCGCAGGAGGGCCCCGCGGGCGCGGCCGGCCTCCGCCGGGCGGCTCATGGCCTCGCCGTGCCAGAAGGGCAGGCGCGCCGCCCGCCCGGGCGCCGGCTCCACGATGACGCGGTCGGGCCCTATCTCGGTGATGCGCCAGGTGCTCGTGCCGAGCGCGATGACATCGCCCACGCGCGACTCCATCACCATCTCCTCGTCCAGCTCGCCCACGCGGCGGCGGCCCTGGCGCGCGTCTCCTTCGGGCAGCACCACCGAGAACATCCCGCGATCGGGGATGGTGCCCGCCGCGGTGACCGCCAGGCGCTGGGAGCCGGGACGCGGGCGGATGACGCCCGCGGCGCGGTCCCACACGAGCCGCGGCGCCACGTCGGCCACGTCATAGGCTCCGGAGAGCATGGCCAGGACGGCGTCGAAGGCCGCGCGCGGAAGGCTGGCGAAGCAGGCCGCGCGCGTCACCGTGGCGTACCAGTCCTCGACCGGCAGGCCATCAGGGCAGACGGCCGCGGCGGCGACGGTCTGCTGGGCGAGCACGTCAAGGGGGCTCGACACGAGGCGCGTGGCCTCGATGGCCCCGGCGCGCATGCCCTCGGCCGCGACGGCGGCGTCCACCACCTCCACGCGGGTGCGCGGAAAGACGACGCCCCGGGATCTGCCGCCCACCTGGTGGTTCGCACGGCCCACGCGCTGCAGGCCGCTCGCGACCGACGGCGGCGGGGCCACCTGGAGCACGAGGTCGATGGCGCCCATGTCGATGCCGAGCTCCAGGCTGGAGGTGGCCACCACGCAGGGCAGCTCGCCGGCCTTGAGCTCACGCTCCACCGCCAGGCGCTTCTCCTTGGAGACCGATCCGTGGTGCGCCTTGGCGATGAGCGCCGGCGCGCCCTCGCCCAGCTCCGAGGTTCCGCCCATGTCCGAGCGCATGCCAGGCCCCGGCGCGTCCTCGGCGCCGCCGACGCCCGTCCACCAGCCGGCCGCCTCCGAGCGCGGCGCGCCCAGCCCGAGGCGCCGGGCGTAGAGCTCGTTCAGGCGCGCGGTCAGCTTCTCCGCCTGGCCGCGCGAGTTGACGAACACGATGGTCGAGCGATGCGCGAGCACCTCGTCGAGGACGGCCGCCTCGATGTGCGGCCAGATGGAGGAAGACCCCAGGCGGCCGTCGGGGTTCGGCGCGCCCGACACCCCCGCCATCAGAGCGCGCAGGGCGCGGTCGGACTTCCAGGCCGCCTCGGCGGGCGCGCGGCGCGGGCCGCTCCCCCGCTCGCGGCCAGGCACATCGCCGCCGAGGGCGGGGACGGCCGTCATATCGCGCACGGGCACGCGCACGGACAGATCGAGGCACGGCGGGGCCTCTTGGGCCACTACGCGCACGGGCCGCGGCCCGCCGAGGAAGCGCGCCACCTCATCGCGCGGGCGCACCGTGGCCGAGAGCCCGATGCGTTGGGCCGGCGCCGCGAGCACGTCGTCGAGCCGCTCGAGCGTGAGCGACAGGTGGGCGCCGCGCTTGTCGCCGGCGAGCGCGTGCACCTCGTCCACGATGACGGCCTGCACGGTGCGCAGGGTCTCGCGCGCCTGGGAGGTGAGCATGAGGTAGAGCGACTCGGGCGTGGTGATGAGGATGTCAGGCGGGTTGCGGACGATCTTGCGCCGCTCCTCGGCTGTCGTGTCGCCCGTGCGCATGGCCGTACGCACCTCCGGCACGTCCTCGCCCGCGGCGGCCGCCGCGGCCCCGATGCCGGCGAGCGGCCCGCGGAGGTTGCGCTCGACGTCCGCGCCGAGCGCCTTGAGCGGCGACACATACAGCACGCGCACGCCCTTGGCCCAGCGCTCGCCGGCCGCCTGGGCCGCCGCCTTCTCCGCCATGAGCCGGTCGATGGCGAAGAGGAAGGCCGCGAGCGTCTTGCCCGAGCCCGTCGGCGCTATGACGAGCGCGCTCTCGCCGCGCGCGATGGCCTGCCATGCCTCGGCCTGCACGGGCGTGGGCGCGTCGAAGGCGCGCGCGAACCACTCGCGCACCGGCGCCGAGAACAGCATAAGAGCGTCACCCCCGGCCGCAGGCCCTCCCGCCTTCGCGCCACGCTTCCCCATCGGCCGCCTCCCTCGTCGCCCGCCGTCGCCCGCCCGCGCGAGGCGACCGGATTCATCGCCTTCGATTATAGGAGAAGCCGCGCCGCGCCCGCGTGGCGGAGGCCAAAGCGGCGCGCGGGCGCCGACCCGTGTCTTTTCGCCCTTCCCGTCGCCGCCTGCGGAACAGGCGGGTATGATGGCGGCAGCACGACGGAACGGCGCGAAGGAGGGTTCATGCGAAGCAGCGAGGTGGCGCGGATAGCGGGCGTGACGGTGAGGACGCTGCGGCACTACCACGCGCTTGGCCTTCTGCCTGAGCCGCCGCGGTCCGCCAACGGCTACCGCGACTACGCGCCCGCCGACCTGGCGCGCGTGCTCCGCATAAAGCGGCTCGCCTCGCTCGGCTTCCCGCTGGCCAGCATCGGCGAGGTGATGGCCCAGGTGGACGCGGGCGCATCGGCCGACGGCCCGGCGACCGACCCGCTCGCCGAGCTCGACCGCGAGCTCGAGCAGGAGATCGCGCGCCTCGAGGAGCAGCGGCGCGTCATCGCCTCGCTGCGAGCCGAGCGCCTCAGGCCCGACCTGCCGGTTCCCTTCGGCCAGGCCCTGCGCCTGCTAGCCAGCGACGAGGACCTCGCCGGCCTCACGGAGGAGGAGCGCGACACCCTCGTCATCGCCGGGCACGCCTACGGCGCCGACGACGTGGCCGAGCTCAAGCGCGTGGCCGAGGCGCTTGAGGACAGCCTCGACGCCTCGGCCGTCGCGGCGCTCAAGGCGCGCCTGGAGGCCCTGAGCGCCGACGCACCCGAGGAGGAGCGCGCGGGGCTTGTGGCCGAGGCCCTCGAGGCGCTCGCCCCCCTCATCCCCTGCTTCAGCCGCGACAACTGGCTGCGCCCACCCACCGAAGGCGAGCTGATGCTCGAGGAGGCGAGCCGCGTCGGGATGAACGCCGCCCAGCGCGACGTGATTGCGCGCATCGAGCGCGCCATCGAGAGCCTGCTGGACGGGCAGGCGGGGTAGCCGCGCGGGCCCGGCCGGGGGCGGCCGTGCCCTCCACAATCCCACCACAGCCCGCTTGACCCCGACGCAGCGTCATAGTTTTAACTCCCTCGACGAAGGAATCTGATCGAGGAAGGATCGAGACCATGACCACTCGCGCCGCGGTATCGCCGCGTTACCTGCTCTCCTGCGCGCTCTCCCTGACGGGCAACTCCGTCGCCGGCGTCATCCTGCCGCTCGTGCTGCTGGCCACCACCGGCGATGCGCTGGCCGCCGGCACGCTCGCCCTCATCTGCGCCGTGCCCCAGATGCTCATCGGCCTGGCCGGCGGTGCGCTCATCGACTGCCTCAACCGCCGCGACGTCCCCATCGCCGCCGACCTGCTGTCGGCATTGAGCGTGGCGCTCCTGCCCATCGTCGACCTGACCTTCGGGTTGAGCTTCGGCTGGTTCGTGGCCCTCGGCCTGCTCGGCGCCGTCGGCGACATCCCCGGCATGACCGCCCGCGATGCGCTGCTGCCCGCGATATGCGACCACGACCGCCGCAGCCTTCAGAAGTTCATGGGGCTGAGCCAGTCAATCGACTCGCTCACCGTCATCGTGGGCCCGGCGCTCGCCGCGTTCCTGCTGACGGTCACCGACGGGGTGAGCGCGCTGTGGTTCACCGCGGCCATGTCGCTGGCCGCGGCCCTCGTCACGCTCACGCTTCCGCGCTCCATCGGCAGCGTGGAAGCCGCGAGCGCGGAGGAAGCCCCTGAGGGCGGCATCGTCTCCGGGATGCGCGCGGCGCTGCGCGACGGCGTGCGCGTGCTCTTCCGCGGCGACGCGCTGCTGCGCAGCTCGGTGCTGCTCACCTTCGGCATCGTCATGATCATGGGCTCGTTCCAGGGGATCGTCCTGCCGGTGCACTTCACCGCGGCGGGCTCTCCGGAGCTGCTCGGCTACGCGCTCTGCGCCATGTCGGCCGGCATGCTGGTGAGCTCGCTGGCCTACTCCGCCCTGGCACACCGCCTGCGTCGCCGCACCTGGCTCATCGTCTCGCTCGGCGGCATGGCCGCGGGCGCGGCCGTCCTCGGCTCGCTCGCCTCCCTTCCCGTCATGCTGGCCGGCGCGCTCGTCGTCGGCCTGTCCGCCGGCCCGACCTCGGCGCTGCTCGGGTTCTTCACCTTCGACCGCATCCCCGCCGAGCGGCGCGGCTCGGCGCTCGGCACGCAGAACTCGCTCATGCTCGCGGCCGCGCCCGTGGCCGTGTTCGCCAGCTCTGCGGTGACCGAGGCCGGCGGCGTGTCCCTGGCGGCCTTCGTCCTGGTCGGCTGCTGGCTGGCTGTGACCTTGTGGGCGCTCGCGACGCCGAGCCTGCGCCATCTCGACGAGGAGGGCGCGCCTCACGGCAGCCAGCGAGGGCAGGCGGGCGTCGCGGCGACCGGCGGCAAGCCCGAGAGCGCGCTCTAGGGAACGCCGCGCTGCGCGCCGGGGTGCGCGGCATCGCACGCGCCGGTGGCCGGGGCCGACAGCTGGCTGCGGAGGCTTCGACCCGCGTCCGTGCAGCTGAGGACGTTCCTGGTGCAGGTCGGGCCCGCACCGCTTGCGCGCGGCAACCGGGCGCGGCACACTAGGGGCGTTCCGGTGAGGGCCCGCCGGACACCCCTGATCCTGCGACCCGGAGGAGGACCTTGATGAGGATCACCGTCGAGGAGCGCCCCGATGCCGACGAGGTAGAGGTGCTCATCACCTGCCGCGCCGTCGACGAGCGCGTCCAGGCCATCGTCGCCGCGGTGGGCGCGCTCGACCGACGCCTCACCGGCATCGCCGACGGCGCGCTCGTCATCGTCGACGCCGCCCAGGTGCTCTACGCCGAGTCGGTGGACGGCGCCTGCTTCCTCTACGGCGCCGACAGCGTCATCGAGTGCCCCCTGCGCCTGGCCGATCTGGAGGAGCGCCTGACCGGCACGGAGTTCGTCCGCGCCTCGCGCACGCTGCTCGTGAACTTCGACCACGTCCGCGCCCTGCGTCCCTACCCGGGCGCCCGGCTCGAGCTCGTGCTCGCAAACGGCGAGTCGGTCATCGCCTCGCGCCAGTTCGCCCCCGTCTTCCGGGCCAAGATCGGCCTGTAGCCGAATCCGTTCACCCCACCTGCCCCGCCGTCAGAGAGGAAGCGCCATGAGATCGCAAGCCAAGCGCGCCGCCGTCACCTTCTGCGTCCTGTTCACCGCCACGATGGGAATCTGGTCGCTGGCCGGACTCGCCTTCGCGGGGCCCGAGCCGGGCATCTGCTACTCGCTCACCATCCTGCTTGCCTGCGCGCTCCTGGCGGCGCTCCAGTCGCTCTGGTTCTCGGGCGCCCCCATCCGCCGGCTTGCCTACCCCGCCCGCGTGCTCGGCTTCGGCGCGACGGCGCTGCCGGCGCTCATCCTGTGCGCGTGGCTCGGCGCATGGTTCCCGATGGACGATGCCGGGCCGTGGGTGAGCTTCTGCGTCATCTACCTGGTGGCGTTGGCCGGGGCCAGTGCCGGCTACGCGCTCCACTACCGCCGCGTGGCCGGCGGCTACGACGCCGCGCTCGCCCGCTATCGCGAGGAACGCGGGGAGGAGGCGTCCGCGCCGCCGCGCTAGGCGCCTTCGCCGAGGATGGCGCGCTGGGCCTTCTTCGTCAGCTTGGAGAACACGAGCGCGTGGGAGTGTCCGATGAGCTCGCGCAGCAGCTCGTCGGACACGTCGCTGCCCAGGTCAACGGAGATCCAGTGGCGCTTGTCGGCGTAGAACCCCGGCAGGATGCCCGCGTGCTCGGCGCGCAGCGCCTCGGCCCAGGCCGGGTCGCACTTGAGCGAGAGCAGGTCGCGCCCCGCGTAGGCGGCGTCATAGGACGGCCCCGGCGTCATGGTGGCGGCGAAGAGCTTCCCGCCCACCTGGTAGCGCCACCACTCCCACTCGGCCTTCCAGTCCTTCTCGCAGCCGGGCATTCCCAGCAGGTGCTCGTCTATCCAGTCGCGGGCCATGAGCCCCTCCCCTCCTTGCGCGGCCGCCCTAGAGCAGCCCGTGGGCCTCGAACAGCAGGGCCGCCTGGCGCAGGGCGAGCTTGCGTCCGGCTATCTGCTGGTAGGTGGCCGTGCGCGTCTTGCCCTCGGCACGCAGGCGCTCGAGCGTCGCCGCGGCCGACTCCTGCTCGGCCCGCAGGTCGGCCAGCACCGCCTCGAAGCGCGCCAGGCGCTCGCGATCGTGCTCGTCCATCAAGCCCCCTTTCGTCTCGCGCCAGTATACCCGAGTGCCGCCGGGGGCCGGCCGGCGGCTGGCGCGCAGGTGCCGGCGCCCCAAGCGGCTGTCGCGCAGGTGCTGGTGCACGCCGGTCGACGGGGGCTGACCGGCGAGGGGGGGCAGGCGCGAGGGCCCGCCGACGTGGGAGCAGGAGCACGCCAGTCGGCGGGCGGCTGACCGGCGAGGCGGCGCAGACTACCCTGGTGGCTAGACGACCGCCCGTGCCATCCGCCAGGCCCGGAGGTGATAGCCGGGGCCGGCGGGCGAGCCGCTGCCGCAACGGGGGCAGACCGGGCAGCGAATCAGCCGTTTTTTGGCGAGCAAAGACGGGTTTGCAACATTCTCCGGCCCCATGGCGGCTCCGAAATAAGTTAGCCTTGGCTTTTACCAGGAAAAACGCAGACGGCGACCCGTCTCCTCGCACGACCTCGGGGCAGAGGGGGCTTTCCGATGTCGCAGAGTCGTCCTTGCTCGCCAGAAAAAGGCCGATTCGGGGATCGCGCGATCCGGCGGGACGTCCGACGCCCCGACCCAGCGGGCGCCCCCGCCACGACCCGGCGGGGCGCACTCAGAGCAGGAACGGCGACGGCTCGTCGCGGTAGACGACGGTCAGCCGGTGCATGGCGCGGGTGATGCCGACGTAGAGCAGGCAGCGGTCGGCCTCGGTGGCGTACTGGCGCGCGTCAGCGTCGAGCAGCACCACGTCGTCGAACTCAAGGCCCTTGGCCATCCGCACCGAGCACACGGCGATGCCCGCGGGAAACTCCTCGGTCTCGTCGGTGACGAGCGCCACCTCATGGCGCGCGGCCAGCACCTCGGCATAGCGCGCGGCCAGCAAGTCGGACTTGGCGATGACGCCCAGCGTGCGCCCGCCGGCGGCGCGCCACGTCCCCACCGCCTCGTCCACAGCCGCGAGCGCCCCGCGGGTGTCGCCGCAGCGGACGAGGCGCGGCGCCGGCCCGTGGCGCTCCACGGCGCACAGGCCCTCGACGGGCCGCACCCGGGCAGCCAGCTCGGTGATCTCCCAGGTGGACCGGTAGCTGCGCATGAGACGCACGAGGCGCGCGCCCGGGTAGGCCGCCGCCACGTCCTCCGGCGTCATGGAGACGCGCCCGTCAACGAGCTGGCTCACGTCACCCAGGAGGGTCTTGTCGCCGGGAAGCAGCCGGGCCAGGGCGGCATGCTGCACGGGCGTGAGGTCCTGCATCTCGTCGATCACCACATGACGCACGGCCGCGAGCGCGGGGAAGGCGCCCGGGCCGTCGAAGGCCAGGCGGCAGAGCGCAAGCGGGAAGGCATCCTCCCATTCCACCATCCCGCGCGCCGGCACGCGCAAAAGCGCGCTGCGCCCCGTCTCCGCAAGGAAGCGCCGGTAGAGCGCCATCGCATCGCGCACCCGCATCATCCGCAAAAGCCGACCGCGCACCTCACGCCGGGTGGGCAGCCCCTGGCGCGCCCGGCCGAAACTCGCCGCCACGGCCTGGGAGAGCGCATCGCCCGCCAGGAGGTCAAGCCGCTCGACGAGGGGCAGGGCCCCGTATCCGGAGAAGCGCGCCGCAAGCCAGCCGCCCTCGACCACGGCGGTGCCGACGGTCAGGTCGCGCGGGTCGAGAAGCGGCTCGGGGGCATCCGGCGCAGTGGCGGCGGAAAGCCACGCGACCAGGTCGTCCGCGAAGGCGCGCATTCCCTTCGCGGCGGCGCGCGCAACGCGAGCCGGGTCGGCCTCGTCGGCCCAGGAGCGAGGCGCCTCCACCCGCGCCACGCCCTCGAGCAGAAGCGACGCCAGCCCGTGGAGGCTCCACTGCCCCACCGGCTCCTCGCCGAGCTCAGGCAGCACGCCGGAGATGTAGTCGGCGAACACGCGGCTCGGCGAGACGATGGCCACCGACCGCGAGCTCAGCCGCTCCTTCTGGCGGTAGAGCAGGTAGGCGATGCGATGGAGCGCGATGGAGGTCTTGCCCGATCCGGCCACGCCCTGGATGACGAGGGTGCCCGGCTCCTCGTCGCGGATGACGGCGTTCTGCTCGCGCTGGATGGACGCGACGATGTCGTGCATCCGCGTATCACCGCCCTGCGACAGCGCCCGGGCGAGCACCTCATCGCGCACGCTCGAGCCGGTGTCGACGGCCCAGGCGATCCGGCCGCCCTCCACCGCAATCTGGCGCTTGAGGACGAGCGCGCCCTCCCGCCGCCCGCCCGGCGCCTCGAAGGCCGCCGGCCCCGGCTCGTAGTCGTAGAACAGGCCAGCCACCGGACTGCGCCAGTCAGACACGACCGATCGGCTCTCCCAGGAGAAGGCGAAGCGGCCGAGGTAGGCCGTCATCGGCGGCTCGTCGTCGGCGGCGTCTGCGGCGGCGAAGTCCACGCGGGCGAAGTACGGCGCGTCGAGCAGCTTAGCCAGGCGCTCGCGCGACTCCTCGGCAAGCGCCGCCTGACGGCCCATGCGGTCGAGCTCGAGGCTGCCATGGGCGGCCTCTTCCGGCGCAAGCTCGCCGCGCGCCGCCATAAGCGCGGAGGCCGTTTCGTCATAGCCGCCGGCCACGGCGCGCGCGAGCCCCTCAGCCTGCGCGAGCGCCGCGCCCAGCTGCGCGAGCGTGGCGGCCAGATGCCGCTCCTCCTCGAGCCGCGCGGCCCCCGCCGACGCAGGGCCGTCCCCCGCGACGCGCCCTGCGCGGCCGTCCTCCGATGCGACCGGCGCGAAGGCAGCCGCGCTGCGCCCCATGCCGGCCCCTGCCGCACCGTCCGCGCCCATCAAGCGCGCCTCCTCCCCGCCGGCGCTCTTCGGCGGCTTTCTCGTCTGCTCCATGGCGCCCTCCTTCCCCGCCCGTGCTCACGCGCCCCTCGACGAGGGGGCGGGCATGGGACGGCCGCCGCGTCTCGCACGCGGTGCCTTCACTTCGCTTCTTTGGGGGTTCGCGAGCCGAAGGGCGGGCAGGCGCCGCAAGAGACGGCAAGCCCAGGATGCGCGCCGGCGACCTTGGGGGCGCGGCGGTTCGGCTCGTTCGACGCACCGGAGCGGTCGGGCGCGCCTGGACGGCAGCCGACGTCGCGGTGGGATGACGATGGTACGGCGGCCCGCCGCGCACGCCGGATCAGGCCGCTCCGACCTTCACGAAACATCCACAACCGAGAGCCTGCGGGGCCTTTGCGCAGGCGATGGGGGCGTCGCGCAGGCCAAAGACGACCTCTTCTGGCGAGCGAAGGCGGAGGTCTCCCACCCGCCCTCCTCATCCCAGGCGTCAGCGTCGCCAAGCAGGCGGCGCCCTCGATGCGACCTCAGCGCCGCCCTGCGTGCAGGACGAAAACGGCCCGGCCCCCGCAATAGGAGCCGGGCCGCAGGCAGGCAGCGCAAGGCGCTATGCGTCGGCGTCCTCCTCTACGAGCTCCACCTCAAGGATATCGTCGTCCTCGTCGGCAAGCTCCCATCCGTTCGCGCCGCCCGAGGCCTCGCCCTCGGCGGCGCGGCGCTCGGCCGCCTCGGCGAAGGCCGCCTTCATGGTGGGATTCTTCCGCGTGAGCCGCTTCACCGTGAGCTTGTCGAGCTTGTCGTTGGCCAGGCGCAGGTTGTTGTCGGAGCTCGTCAGCTCGGCCTTGATCTTCTCGAGCTTCTTGATGGTGGCGTCGATGTCCTTGATGGCGTCTTCGAACTTGCGGTGGGCCAAGTCGAAGTTGCGTCCGAAGCCCGCCTTGAACATGTCGAGCTGCTCCTCGAAGTTGGTCACGTCCACGTTCTGCTGGCGCACCTCGGCCAGCTGGCGGCGGTAATCGAGCGAGCGCAGCGCCGCGTTGCGGATGAGGGTGATCAGGGGAATGAAGAACTGCGGGCGGATGACGTACATCTTCTCGAAGCCCGAGGCGTAGGACACGTCCACGATGCCGGTGTTGTAGTAGTCGCTGTCGCGCTCGAGCAGCGAGACGAGCACCGCGTACTCGCAGCCCTTGGCACGGCGGTCGTGGTCGAGCTTCTTGAAGTGATCCTCGTTGCGCTTGCGGTGGGTGGAGTCCTCGGCCTCGTTCTTCATCTCGAACATGATGGAGACCACCTCGGCGCCATCCGCGTCCAGCTCGCGGTAGATGTAGTCGCCCTTCGAGCCGTCGGCGGCGTCGTTGTCCTTGCCGAAGACGGCAGACTGGAAGCCGGTGGCGCGCAGCTTGTTGAACTCGTTCTCGCAGAACTGCTCGAGGCTCTCCCCCACCATCTTGACGGAGAGCTCGGCGCGCATATGGCGCATGTCGTCGATCTCGCGCTCGCGCGTGGCGATGATGTCGTCCTTCGCGCGCAGCTGGATGGCCAGCTCGCTCGCGTGGGCCGCCTCAGCGCGCTCTGCCTCCAGCCGCTCGCGTTCGAGGCGCCCCGCCAGCTCGTCGCGCTCGCGCTCGAGGGCGCGGCGGGCCTCCTCAGCGCCCGCGGCGGCCTCCTGAAGCGCCACCTGCTGCTGAAGCTCGGCCTCGCGCGCCTGGGACTGCATCTCGCGCACGAGCTCGTCGCGGGCGCGGCGAGCCTCGGCAAGCTGGTCGGACAGCTCGGCGGCCGCCTGCTGCACGGCCAGGGACTTCTCCGCGTCGAAGGCGGCCTGGCGCGCCTTGAGGTCGGCGGCCAGCCCGTCGCGCTCGCGCTCGAGGGCCCGCAGGCGCTCCGCGGCGCGCTCGGCTTCCTCGCGCTGGCAGGCGGCAGCCGCATCCCGCGCCTGCTGCACGGCCAGCTCGCGCTCGGCGGCAGCCG
>NZ_QWKK01000007.1 GCF_009911695.1 Enterorhabdus sp. P55
GCGCCGGGGCCGGTGACGGTGGGACCGGGCTGCTGCGGACGCGCGGCGGCGCGCCGGTCGGCCCCGGGCGTCTGCGGCCGCGAGCCGGGCGCCCCGTAGCAGGCCTCGTAGGGCGTCTGGGGGCGCGCCCCGCCGTGCGGCTGTCTGTCGTTGTAGGGACTCTGCGAACCCATGGGCTCCCCTCGAGCTCGTCGCGCGACGCCCTTGCGCCTCGCGCATCACAATCCCAAGAATTCTACCACTCCGCGCCACCCGCCTCGGGTCCCTCGCCCAAACCCCACAGCTGCGTCCCGTGACGACTCCTCTCTCGAAGAGCGCTGCCCGTCCGCGGAGCCGTCTGCGCAGTCCGCGCGCCTAAATTGGCCAAAAGCGACGGTTTGACGACGCTTGGGGCCGCCTTCGCCCCGGTTTTCGCGCCCCCGAGCGCCCTTTGGCGCAGGAGCATCGAACGCGACCTGGGGTTTTGCCGCCAATGGCAAGGGGGACGCGCCGCCGCCTCGTCGTCAAACCGACGATTTTGGCCAATTTGCCTCCGAGAATCGCGCGCATTGCGCCAACGTCCCTTTCTCCCTCCCTTGACAGCGTCCCAATGCAAGATATACTTTGCATTTGTCAGATATATATTGCATGAAGGGAACCCGAGTTGGCGGACGAGAAGAACATGCGGATGAAGGCGGCGCGGATGGAGCGCGGACTGTCCCAGGCCGAGCTCGCCGAGCAGGTGGGGGCCACGCGCCAGACCATCGGGCTCATCGAGGCGGGGCGCTACAACCCCAGCCTCAAGCTGTGCCGTGCCATCTGCCGCGCCCTCGGCGTCACGCTCGACGACCTGTTCTGGGATTAGGGAGGATCTGCGATGAGCCTGATGAAGCGCTGGGACGAGTACCTGGGGCCGAAGGACGAGCGCCTGGAGGCCGAGTCGGCCCGCTACCTGAGGATCGGCTACTACCTGCTGCTGGCGGGCGTGGTCCTGTGCATCTACTACGGGGTGATGCTCGAGCAGGTGTCCTACGTGACGGAGGTGCCGCTGCTCACGGCGGCCGGCGCGGAGGTGGTTTTCCCCAACGCCCTGCTGGTGGGGGCGCTGCTGGTGGCCTGCTTCGTCCCGCTCGCGCTCCAGGCGCGCTGCGGCATCGTGAGCGATCGCGCCCGCTTCGCCCAGGTGGACAGCGTCCCGTGGGACCTGGTGCTGCTCACGTCCCTGGCGTGCGGGGCGGTGGTGGCCGTGCTCAGCGTGGTGATGCGCGTGCTGGCCGAGATGCAGATCGTCGGCGTGGGCTCCGTGGCCTGGGGCGGCGACGTCGCCATCGGCATCGTCTGCTTCGGGCTGGCCTTCATGCTGGCCATGGCGTTCTCGGCCTCCCTGTTCCGCGACGCCATCAAGAACCGCCGCCGCCTCGAAGACGAGCTCGACGACTAGCCCCGCGAAACCCGCCGCGTCCGCGTCCGGCGCCCTCTCTTAGTCGTGGGAGATGCGGAAGTAGTCGAGGGCTGCCGCGAAGCGGTCCTGGGCGGCGAGGCAGGTGTCGATCAAGAATCCCTGCTCCTCGTCCCACTCGGCGAGCCCGCGGTAGTAGAAGTGCTTCAGGTCGTCGGTGATGATGAAGGGCGTGACGCCGCTCCTCAGGCATTCCCTGAACATGATGAGCCGGTCGACGCGGCCGTTCCCGTCCTGGAAGGGATGGATGCGCTCGAAGCGGACGTGGAACGCGATGATCTCCTCGAAGGTATGGGCGCGCGCCGGCTCGTAGCTCGTGAGGAGGGCACGCATCTCGCGGGCGACCGCCTCAGGCTCCGTCGTCTTCTGGCCGGCCACCTCGTTGGGGAGCCGCTTGTAGTCGCCGAGGGCGAACCAATCTCGCGCGGCGTCGGAGGTGGACTGCTTTAGCAAGCGGTGCAGCTCCTTGGCCGACGCCTCCGTCAGGGGCTCCTGCGCGTGGTCGATGAGGTGATCGATGGCGCGGAAGTGGTTGGACGTCTCCACGATGTCGTCGACGCGCAGGGCGCCGCCCTCGGCGCCGATGGTGGCGGTCTCGAAGATGAGCCGCGTCTGATCCAGCGAGAGCCGGCTTCCCTCTATGCGGTTGGAGTTGTAGGTCAGCTCCACCTGCACCTTGTGGTAGATGCCGCCGCGCGTGCCCGCGGCCTTCTCCTCGCGCAGGCGCCTGAGGAGGGGAGGGGCCGCCGCCTGCCTCCCGTTGGCACGCGCGGGCTTTTGCGCGTCCGCGGGTATGCTCCAGGTCTTGCCGGTGAGGAACGCGCCGGGCACCCGTCCCGCGGCGCAGTAGTTCCGAACGCTCCGCTCGGACACGCCCCAGGCTTCGGCAACCTCGGAAACGGAAAGATACCCCATCGGCCCACTGCTCCCATCGGCAAGAAACAACGGAAACAGCATAGCAGAATCTACGGTTTATTGCCGATATCGGCAAAAACATGTAACGATAAGAGATCTGGTCGGTTGCCACGCCCCCAACGCGACGACGCCCTCCCCGTTGATCGGCGGGGAGGGCGTCGTCGCGTTGGGGGCGTGGCCTTAGCGCTCGCCGGGGGCCTTTGGGGCCGCGGGCGCGCTTGGAACGCCCGGTGCTGCGGGCACTCCGGGCGCACCGGGCGCCGCGGGCATTCCCGGCGCTGCGTCAGCCGGCAGCTTGGCGCCGCAGGACGGGCAGGTGGGAAGTCCGGGCGCGCAGGCGGCGCCGCAGGACGGGCAGGGTCGATCCGCCGATACGGCGGCAGGTCTGAAGCACATGGGGTGCATCCCTTCTCTCGGATCTTCGCGGCCGGATCGCCCTCCTTGGGCCGGGCCGCGCGTCTGTCCCTAGGCGGCTGCGGCCGCAGCGGCGGGGTCGAAGCCCGTTGCCTTGGCGGCGACCTTCATGCAGGGGCCGAGCGTGAGCAAGATGGCCAGGAAGCCGAAGCCGAGCGCGCCAGGCCAGATCATGGCGAAGAATCCCGTGACGGCACCCATGCCGCCGGGCGTTGCGATGTTGTTGACGAACGACACCGTGAAGGCGATGCAGGTAATGAGCAGCACGGCCGTCACGACGCACTGGATAAGGTAGGCGACCGGGCCGCTCGCGCCCATCCGCGCCGCCAGGGTGCCGCCCCAGGCGACGGCGGGCACCAGATCGCCGAAGGGATAGGCTATGCAGAAGCTCAGCACGAAGCTCTGGACGAAGCCTATGGGGTTGAGCAGCCCCTGGGCGCCGGTGGCTCCCTCGATGATGAGGGGGATGGCGATGCTGAGCACGGCGCACATGATCGCGCACATCAGGATGTTCATCATCCTTCCGAACCCTTGGGGTCCTTTGAACATGGTTCCCTCCTTTGTCACGCGGGGGACGAGGCAACCGCGTCGCCCCCCGCCTCGGCTTGCCCGTCCCCGAGCGCCCCTCGCCTGACTCCCAGCGGTTCGCCGGGCACGAGGGAGAGGCCGCAGGCCGGGCAGGCGGCGGCGCCGGCCTCGACCGGGCCGCCGCAGGCTGGGCAGCGGAAGGGAGGCAGGATTCGGTCGGGCTTCTTGCCGCACCTCCCGCATCCTATGCAGGCATAGCCGCACATTCTCGTCTCCCTTCCCCGTCTGCTAGTTGGGCATCCAGAGGACCTGGCGCGGCTTGGCCTTGAAGTCCTCCACCAGATCGTCGATGCGGCCGAACTTCATGACCTGTGCCAGGCAATGGTGCACGCAGGCCGGCTGCTGGTGGTTGGTGACCCGCTGGGCGCACAGGTCGCAGCGGTTAGAGGGCGTGGGGATGTAGTTCCAGTTCCACTGGCCGTCGCCGTACTCGAACGGGCCGTCCTCGAAGACCCGGATGCCGCGCGCCTCGGGCGGGAAGTCGTGGGCTTCCTCGCAGGCCACCTCGCAGGAATGGCAGTTGGTGCAGTACTCGTAGTCGATGAGGAGTCCGTACTGGCTCATGGTTCCCATCCTTTCTAGCAGGCCGCCGGATCGAGCGACGGGTCATCGATGCGGAAGAAGTTGTCGGTGTGGTCGAGGGGCTTGCCGTCGGCGCCCTCCAGGCCATAGCGATCGGCCTCGACGAGGTCTTCCTCGCTCGCCTTGGAGATCTTGACGAGGGTGGTTCTGAACGGCGCGCCGAATCCCAGCTTGCCCATGCGGGAGTGGGGGATCAGCGTGTTGATGTTGGACTTCCACACGCCGTAGAGGTGCGGGGCCTCCGCGTCTTCCTCGGGGAACCACCAGCCGTGCTGGGCCTGGATGTAGCCCTCCTTGATGATGGGGGTGATCTTCGCCCTGAGGAAGCACACGCCCCAGGGATTCTCGATGCGCACCCAGTCGCCTTCCTTGATGCCGTGCTCGTCGGCGTCGACGGGGTTCAGCTCCACGAGCGGGTCGGGGCACAGGTCGCGCAGCTTCTCGATCTGACGGCCCTCGGAGTGGAAGTAGCCTATCTCGCGTGCGCCGGTCATCATGGTCAGCGGATAGTCCTTCGCCAGGTCAGGAGTGGAGACGGGCGTGGTGGGAGCCTCGAAGTAGTAGGGCAGGGGATCCTCGCCGACCGCCTCGAACATGGGGCTGTA
Organism: Enterorhabdus sp. P55; assembly: GCF_009911695.1. Taxonomy (GTDB): domain Bacteria; phylum Actinomycetota; class Coriobacteriia; order Coriobacteriales; family Eggerthellaceae; genus Enterorhabdus. The sequence goes on from NZ_QWKK01000007.1 coordinate 4,543, forward strand.
GAGCTGGATGCGGCCCGTGGAGGTGTTGAATCCCTTGGCGCCGTCCGGCCGCAGCTTGCCGGTCTCGTACTTGCGATAGGAGACGTCGCGCTGGATGACCACCTTCTCCTGGACCTCGTCGTAGTCGAAGTCGTAGGCGCGCATCATGGCGATGTCGTAGAACTCCTTGAAGTCCTTCTCGCGGTTCTCCCAGGCCTCGGGGTTGAGGGCCAGGCCGAGGATGCGGTAGAGCTCCCACTCAGGCACGGCCTCGCCGCACTTCACGCACTTGTTGAGCGCGCCCACGTAGTTGGGCGAGCCGCCGTAGTGGGTGGGGACGATGGTCTCCATCTCAAGGGAGGAGGCGAGCGGCAGCACCACGTCGCAGCAGCCCTGGATGGTGGGGGTCATCCACGTGTCGGTGGCGAAGTTGAAGTCGACCTTGCGCAGGGCGTCGTACCAACGCTTGGGCTGGGCCGAGCAAGTGGGGGCGATGAGGTTGGTCTCGCCCAGCCAGCAGAAGTGGATGGCGTAGGGCTTGCCCGTCTCGAGCGCGTCGAGCTGGCGGTCGGCCTGCGACATCTTGAGGCCGCCGGTGTAGAAGGGGAACTCCTCGCGGCCGATGATGGCGTCCTTGAGCTCCTGCTTCATCTCGGGCCAGCCGACCGAGTCGATGTCCTCCTGCATGCCGCCGTCGCCGGCGGTCATGTCGACGAGCACCTGGCCGCCCGGCACGTCCATGTTGCCGGTGATGGACATGAGCGCAAGGATGGCCTGGCCCGCCTGGGCCCCGTTGGGGCTCTGGTCGATGGAGACGCCCCAGGCGATGGAGGCCGGCTTGGCGTTGGCGTAGAGACGGGCCGCGCGGTAGATCTGCTCGGCCGGCACGCAGCAGATCTCAGCCGCCTTCTCGGGCGGCATCTCGGCCACGCGCTCGGCCAGCTGCTCGAACCCGAAGCACCAGCGCTCCACGAAGTCCTGGTCGTAGAGGTTCTCGCTGATGATGACGTTGAGCATGGCCATGGCCAGCGCCGCGTCGGTGCCGGGGCGCAGCTGCACGTTCAGAATGGCGCGCGAGCCGGTCCAGGTGATGCGGGGGTTGATGTTGATGAGCTTGGCCCCGCGCTTCATCAGGTCGATGATGGAGTGGCCGAAGAGGCCGTCGGGGCTGGAGTAGATGGGCTCCTTGCCCCACTGGATGATGATCTCGGGGATCTGGTAGGCCGGATCGTCATAGCCGCCCGGCAGGCCGCCTGCGTAGTCGATCTCGGGGTAGGAGGAGCCCACGACGTCCATGGTGATGGAGACGCGCGGGCCGTAGCACGAGAAGCCGCTCAGCGGATAGCAGCCGTTGGGCGAGCCGAGCACGCGGTGGGCTCCCGTCGCGCCGATGTTGCCCTGGCGGCCCGTGCCCATGAAGGCGACCATGGACTCGACGCCGTAGTTCTCCTTCACCTCGTCGTAGTTCTTCTTAATGATGGCGATGGCCTCATCCCAGCTGCAGCGCTCCCACTTGTCCTTGCCGCGGTCGGCGCGGTCGCGCTTCATGGGATAGATAATGCGGTCAGGATGGTACAGGAAGTCCTTCATGGCCAGGCAGCGCACGCACAGGCGGCCCTTGGTCACCGGGTGGTTCTCATCGCCCTCCACCTTGACGACCTCGCCGTCCTTGACGTAGACCTTCAGGCCGCAGCCCACCGGGTGGCAGCCTGGGGCCGACCATACGCAGGTGCGGGTCACCGTGCAGCCGTCCTCCTCGTAGCGCCAGGGCTTTCCCACGTCGTCGCGCATCTCCACGGCAGCATCATTGAATTCCATGGTCTCCTCCTGTCTCAGATGATGCCTCTCCTGCCGATCCGCAGGGCCCGGCGTACGCTGGGGCGAACCCGGCGGATCTCTTGGAACCCATTATTCAGGGCAGGTGGGGGGACAGAAAGACTGCAGAACCCGCGCTCTGCTCCATGTTTGGAGCAGAGCGCGGGTTCTGTTCCATGGGGGCAGGACTAGTAGCCCGCGACGAGGGTGGAGAGGGGGAAGGCGATGGAGGCGTCCGAGGGCTTGTCTTCGATGTCGAGGGCCTCGAAGAGGTCTCTCGGCACGGCGGAGAGGAAGGCGTCGATGTACTCCTCCGACTGGTCGGGGTGCGGATCGGACTGCCATTCCTTTATGCACTCGATGCTCATCTTGGCGAAGGCCTTGATCTGAAACTCCACGCGTCCGTCAGGCTCGCGGCCGGTGGCTGCGGCGTACTGCTCGCAATAGTGCTCCACGAAGTTCTGCTCGACGGTCTTCTCCATGAGGGTCTTGCCGAGGGCGCTCGATCCGTTCATCTGGAAGAAGCGCTTGATGAAGCGGCGGTTGCTCGCCACGAAGGAGAACAGGCGGCGATGGCCTGTCTTCCATCCGCAGGTCACGCCTATCTGGCGCACCGAGTGCCAGGCGCCCTCCTCCATGAACCAGATGGCAGCTTGGTACTTGTCGCTGAAGTTGCGGTAGAAGGTCTGGCGGGACACGCCGGCGTGGGCGCAGATGTCGACGGTGCGTATCTCCTCGAGCGAGTGCTCCGCCATGAGCTCATCCATGGCCCTGATGATGGCGATCTTGTTCTCCAACGATCCCATGTTGGCCCCCTTGCTGCCGCCGTGCGTCGGAAACACCCTCCCCCATGCGAATTCTAGCAGTCTCTTCGGCGAATGCGCACAGGGTCTGCGGGGCAGTTGCCGCAGGGGGAGGAACCTCGCCCTGCCCCTGCTCCATGGGCTCCGTGCGAGTGCTACAGGGTGGCGGGCACCTTCACCACCGCGCCGCCGTCCAGCGGGACGGAGTCGAGGGGGTAGGCGCGGATGGTTGCGGGGTCTCAATCAGTCTTCCGACGGCCGCCCCTAGGGCTCAAGGAACAGCTCGACGGCCTTGGGCTTGGCGCACTCGCCCTTGATGGCCAGGGCGGCCAGGCGTGTCATGAGACCGCTCACCGAGCGGGCCTGGCGGGGGCAGTCGCGCACGCAGCGCATGCAGCCGATGCAGAGGGCCTTGTCGGCGGTGCGGCAGCTCTTCGCGTCGATGGCGCCCGCTGGGCAGCGCGCGGCGCAGAGCCCGCATCCGTCGCAGGCACTCCCCGCCTTGGGAACGAGGGACGCAGCGCCCGCCTTCTTGTAGGGGCGGCTACCCGGCACGGAGGGCACCGCGTCGTCGCCGTCGGCCAGTTTGGCGGCGATGGCGCGCGCTGCGTCGGCCAGGCATGCGAGGTCGTCGGCGTCGGGGCGCCCGGCGGCGTACTGGGGCAGGATGGAGTGTTGGGCCAGCGCCGCCAGCGTGGCGACGGGTCGCAGGCCGGCGGCTTGGCAGAGGTCGACAAGCTCCACAAGCGTGTCCTCGTAGGCCCGACCCCCGTAAACCGCCACCGCGATGCCCGCCGCGCCGGCGCCATCGATGGCGGCGAGCCGCTCGGCTGCCAGCGCCGGCACGCGGCCGCCGAAAGACGGCACGGCCACCACCGCGACGGTGCCGGGATCGACGGCGGCGGAGGCGAAGTCCGTCGAGCGGTCGGCCAGGTCTATGCGAGCGGTCACGGGCCCCAGGCCCTCGGCCAGGGCCCGGGCTGCCTTCCCGGTACCTCCGGTGGGGCTGAATTCGATGAGCGTCACATCCATGTGTTCTCCTTCCCCAGCGCCTCAGAGGACGCCGTCTTCCTGCGCCCTCTTCCTCATGTCCGCTATGACGTCCGCCAGCGTCATGTCTGCCAGCGCCTGGGCGCTCTCTGCCGACTGCCTGCTCTATCGCATCGATCGCCACCTTCTTGGTGATCCGATCCGACATCGACCAGCCCACGACCTTGCGAGAGAAGGCGTCGATGACGGCCGCGAGGTAGAGCCATCCCTCACTTGTCGGTACGTAGGTGATGTCGCCTACCCAGAGCCTGTTGCGCTCATTGGCGGCGAAGACGCGCTCGACCAGGTTCAGGCGGGGATCTCCCGGCTCGACCCTCTTCTGGATACTGTGCTTTCTGGCCGCGCCCTTGGCGACAAGTCCCAGCCTCCGCATGATGCGCAGCACGCGCTTCTCGCTCACGAAGATGCCGGTTCTGCGAAGCTCTCGGTTGATGCGCCGGTAGCCGTATCTTGCATGATGGCGCTCGAAGACATCCTCCACGAATCCCTCTAGCGCCTCGCGCTCGATTTGCGCGTTGGACTTGCGTCTGTGGACGTATTCGCAATAGCCGGATTTAGAGACTCTCATCAGCTCGCACGCCTTCCTGATGGGGCCGAACTCGCCCCTATGCGTCTTGAGGAACTCGAGCCTCACGCATGGTCTTGGCTCAAGAAGGCCCGGAAATTTTTTAGCATCTCGTTCTCGCGCTCGGGCTCTTCGATCTTCTTCCCGAGCTTGACGATCTCGTAGTCCTTGTTGATCTTCGGAGATCCATTTCCGGGGAATGCCGCTTCGCCCATCTCATCGTACTCGCAAGCCCGCCGTCTGAGCGTCGAGTCCTTTATGCCGAGCTCTTCCGAGAGGCCCCTCACTGTCATCTCGCCCGAAAGAACCACCTTCGCTGCCGAGATCTTGAACTGCCTGTCGTATCGCTTTCTTCTTTGGGTCATATCGAACACCTTCCGCCCTTAACTTGGTGTCCAGATTATCTTACCCACTCCAATTCCCCAGCTCATGCCCGGCATCATGTCGTCGCTGTCCATGTGCTACATCATGTCGTTCTCGCAGTACTTCCTCACGCTGCTCGTGGGCGGCGGAAAGGTGCAGACCTTCGTGCTCACGCTGTTCCCGTACCTCACGGGCGGCGACCGCACCATCGCCTGCGCGTACAGCCTCGTGTTCCTGGCGGTCACGTTCGCGGTGTTCCTGCTGTTCGAGGTGATGCTCAAGCGCTTCGGCGTGCGCGAGGGGGGCGGCTTGTATGAGTAGGGCGGGCAACGGCGTCGCGTCGGGGCGCGCAGGCGCGCGGCCCGACGCGGGCATGCGGACGCGGATGCGGCCGGGCGCGTGGGCGCCGCAGCGGGATTTCGAGGCACGAGGGGGCGGCTCATGCGGTTAGCGCTCGAGAACATAGGCCTGTCGCTCGGCGGGAAGGAGATCCTCTCCGACGTGAGCTTCACGGTGGAGGACGGCCAGTTCGTGTCGATCCTCGGCGAGTCGGGCGCGGGCAAGTCGACCACGCTCAAGGTCGTGACGGGCATCCTGCCGCAGGACGCGGGGCGCGTGACCTTCGACGGCGTGTGCGTGGACGACGTGCCCACGCACCGGCGCGACGTGGCCATGGTGTTCCAGGACATCCGCCTGTTTCCCCACATGAGCGTCGCCGACAACGTGGCGTTCCCGCTGAGGATGCGCGGCGTCCCGAAGGCGGAGCGGCAGAGGGTCGCGGACGAGATGCTCGAGGCCGTGCGCCTGGAGGGATTCGCGCGGCGGCGCACGTTCGAGCTCTCGGGCGGCCAGCAGCAGCGCGTGGCCCTGGCCCGCGCGCTGGCGGCGAGGCCCAAGGCGCTGCCGCTGGACGAGCCGTTCAGCGGCCTGGATGAGCAGCTGCGCGACGACATGCGCCGGCTCGTGGCGGCGCTGCACGAGCGCTTCGGCATCACGTCGGTCATGGTGACGCACGACCCGGACGAGGCGTTGGTGATGAGCGACCTCGTGCTGTTCATGAGCGGCGGGCGCCTGATCCAGGCGGGCACGCCGCGGGAGATGCTGCTGAGCCCGGCGCACGAGGCGGTCAGGACCTGCTTCAACGACTCGTCCGCCATCCAGGGCGACGTCGCGGACGGGGTCTTCGCGTGCGGGAGGCTCCGCGTGCCGGCGCCCGACGTGGCGGACGGTCCCGCCGTCCTGGTGCGCGTCCCGGGCCGCGTGCCCTTCGTGCACGCGCTGGCCTAGCGCGCCCGGGCCCGCAGGGCGTCCATCGCCGGGCGCGGGCTCTCGCCTATCTCGGTGAGGGAGTACTCCACCTGCGGATCCTCCTCGGCTTGATTCTCGCGGCCACGGGGGCGCCGCACCCACGCCGGCGCCCGAGGCGCGCGGCCGCCTTGCGAGAGCGGGCCGGCGTGACGTGCCGGGCGCCGCATTGGACGTCATGCCGGCCCCGCGATGGCCGCCGCGCAAAATCCGCGGCCAAAATGGCCAGAACGGACGGCTTGACGACGCCGCACCACCGTCCCCGCAAGTCCCGCGCAGCAAAACCCCAGGTCGCGAAAATCCAACCCACGGCAAGGCCGCGCGAATACACGCGAAACGCTCCTTTTGCGTCGTCAAGCCGTCCGTTCTGGCCATTTTGGCCGTCGTTTCTGCGCGAGTATCGACTTTCGGGGCCAGGAAGCTGCCTGGTGGGTCGCGCAGGGCGGGGTGGCGTGCGGGTGGGAGTGCGAGCGCGTGCGGGCGCGTCGTGCGGGCATGCAGGCATGTGGCGCTGGGCGCGACGTGCGTGGGTTGGGGTTCACGGCGCAGGCGCGTCGCGTGGGCGTGCGTCACACAGGCGCGTCACGCAGGCACGTCGCGCAGAGCTGGGTCTGCGCGACGCGACGATACGCGTGCGGGCGTGCAGGCGCAAGGCTGGGACGCACGGCGCAGGGCGTGCCATGCGTCGCGCTCGCATGCGGTAGGCGCGCCCGCGTCGGCTGCCTAGGACTCGATCGGGCGCGTGCCGTCCGCTATCCAGTCGACCCAGCTTCCCTCATAGCACTTCTGCCTCGTGTAGCCACGTGATTCGAGCAGGTCGCATGCCTCGCGGGCCAGGCCGCCGTTGTGGCAGTAGACGACGAACTCGTCGTCGGGGCCGAGCCCCGCCTCGGCGAACCTGCCGACGAAGCATTCCGCCGTGTCGCCAGGCGCCTCCTTGGCTGCCATCAGCTCGATGGACTGCGCGCCGGGGATGCGGCTCTCGGCGTACATGAAGCCGGGACGGACATCGACGATGGGCAGGACGCCCAGGTTGTCGAGGACATATGCGGCGTCGACGATCTCGTAGGACATAGGGGGACTCCCTTCATCGGGGCTGCGCGACGGCGCCATGCTACCAGTCCCGCGAGCCTGTTCGCCCAAGTGCCATCAACTTGGCACCGTCCGGAAAACCGTGGTCGTCGGGCGCCCGGGCGCGTGGGCCGCCGGTTTGCCTGCCGCGGCCGTCGGGCGCCCGGGCGCGGGCTGGCGCTCGCCTGCTGCGCGGAATTGCGGGCGACGCGACGTTGCCCTATGATCTCATCGTACCCCATGAGTTCGTTCGAGGAGGCATGCCATGGATAAGGATCTGATCGACTACATCGCCGAGCGCGTCGAGGTTCTCTCGACGTCGGGCGCGAGCACGCAGGTGACCAAGGACGCCGCGCTGGCGTGGAGGGACGCCGTCGAGGCCGGGGGAGAGGCCGCCGCCGACGCGGCCACCGAGCGGCTCCTCGACGTCCTGGAGGGGCGTCCCACCACCATCGACGGCGTCATCGCCTTCGCCGAGGGGCCGGCGAAGGCCCTGTTTGGCGAGGAGGCGGCCGCCCAGATGCTCGCGACGCAGCAGCAGCGCAAGGCCGAGGGCGCCAAGTGGTGCGACTGCGACGCCTGCACCGCCGCCACCGAGATCCTCGCCAGGTTCGGCCGCGTCGAGTTGTAGCCATAGCGCAGCACGAGGGCCCCGCGTCGTTGGGACGCGGGGGGCGCTACAGGGTAGCAGGCACCTTTACCACCGCGCCGCCGTCCAGCGGGACGGAGTCGAGGGGGTAGGCGCGGATGGCCGGGTCCTCGTAGGTGTTGTAGTAGTAGGTGCGGGTGCGGCCGGAGTAGCAGCTGGTGTAGAGGGTGTACTCGTAGTCGCCGTCGGACACCTTGGCCGCGCCGAGGGCCATGGCCACGCCGCCGAGGGTGTGGAACAGGCGGCTGACGTTGGCCTCCTCGCCCTCCTGGGCCGGGTAGTTGGCGTTGAGGTAGGCCGCGCGGACGAAGCGGGACGGCGAGTAGTAGTCGCCGGGGATGCCGCGCATGCCGGCGCCCGACCCGTAGGGGGAAAGCGTCGCCTCGCGCCAGTGGGCGTCGGCGGGGAACTCCGGCGTGCAGGCCAGGTAGCTGCGAACGTTCTCGCGGTGGTAGGCGAAGGTGGGCTGGTTGGCCAACACGTCCAGGTCGTCGTGGTAGACGTGCATGCCGTCGGCCTGGTACTCCACCACGATGGCGCGCTCCTTGTCGCCGATGAGCCAGTGGAGCAGGGCCACCTCGTACTGGTCGCTGGGGGCCTGGTTGAGGATGACGATGTCCTTGAGCGCCTCCTCGGCCTCGTCCACGGTCTTGCACTGGCTGGCCAGGTAGAAGGGGAACGCGTAGGCGGGCATGTTGACCTTGCCGTCCTCCGGTGTGTCGGCGTACTGGGCGTAGCCGGGGAAGTTGAGCCCGGCCACGGCCAGGCCCTCCTCGTTCATGACGTCCAGGTACAGCGGGCAGCCCTCGGGGGCGATGGCCATGCCGATGACGGCGTAGCGGGTGGGCACCTTGCCCTCCATGAAGTCGGGGTGGGTGAAGCCGCGCTGGGTGACGAGCACCTCCTGACCGTAGCCGACGGTCCAGTCGAGGTTGCGTCCGAAGTACAGGTTGCCCTCAGGGTCGGTGAAGCGGATGCCGGTGCACATGGTGGCCCCTCTCTCGGTCAGGCCCCTCTCGGCCCGGGCCCGAACGAGGGCGGGAGCGGGCGCGCGAGGCGGCGGGGTTGCAGCTACGTCCCAGCATGGCCCTGCCCCGCGCCCCGGCTGATTCGTTGCCAAGGCGTAGGGCCGCCTGGGCCTGCCGGTTAGCGCCGGGAAAGAAGAAGGGGAGCGGCCGGAGGCGAGATGCCCCGGCCGCTCCCCCGATCAGGTGATGGGCGCCGCGTGGCCTAGCGAGCCGTCGCGTACTCCACGCTGGCGCGAGTCTCGGCGCCGGCGGAGTCGAGCGCCCAGACGCGGGCGCCGCGCGCCTCCACCCGGGCGCGGGCCTGGGCGTAGGCGGACTGCTCGTCGGCCTCGTCGCCGAAGGCGAGGGCCTGGGTGGGGCAGTCCATGACGCAGAACGGCGGGAGCCCCTCGGCCACGCGCGGCGCGCAGAAGGTGCAGCTGGGAAGGTAGACCGGCTGCCACCACATGTGCAGGTCGGGGTACACGCCGGCGGGGCGGTCGATGCCCTGGCCCGAGCCGTGGGTCTCCACCTCCACGCGGTACACGTCGTCGTCCAGGTGGTTGCCCACCTTGCAGCCCATCGCGCAGGTCCAGCATCCCACGCAGCGGTCGATGTCGACCAGCATCTTGTAAGCCATGGCTTATGCCTCCTTCACGATGGTCTGTTGCGGGTTGGGCGTGAGCTCGCCCTCGAACTTGCGGATGTCGCACCAGGAGTCCCAGTAGCAGTCCGTCGAGCCCGTGAGCGAGCTCATCGACTCCACATAGGGGTTGGGATGGTGCCCGGCGGCCAGCCAGTCGGCGAACCACTTGTCCTCGAGCGGGCCCTGGGAGTCCTGGCCGGCGCACTGGTGGGTGATCTCGGCGTAGGTGCCCTCCTCGAACTGGCGGCGGCGCCAGCCGAACCACACGTGCACGGTGCCGTCGGGGACGCTCTCGTCGAGCACCAGGCGCGTGATGACGTGGCCGCGGTCGTTGAACACCTCCACAGTGTCGCCGTCAGCGAGCCCCAGGCGCGCGGCCTGGGCCGGGTTCAGGCGCGTGGCGGGCGTGCCACCGGAGAGCTTCACCGTGATGGGGTCGTCGGTGAAGCTGGACTGCATGAAGAAGCGCTGACGGCCCGTGAACAGCTGGTAGGGATAGGTGGCCGACTTGCCGATCTTGTTGGGCTCGAGCACCCGGGTCACCGCCATGTCCAGCTCGGCCAGCTTCTCGGCATAGATGATCTCCATGCGGCCGGTCTCGTTGTCCATGACCTCCTCGGGGTTGAGGTAGGGGGTGTACTTGGGCTCGGGCGGCGCGGCGGCGCGGATCATCTTCTCCTGCTTCAGGCGCTCGTAGGTGAGCGGGGGCTGCACGGCGGCGATGAGCGGGTAGGAGGACTGCAGGCGGATGTCGATGTACTCGGGGATGGACAGGGTGAAGTAGTCGCCCAGGCCCACCCGCTTGGCCAGCTCGCTGAACACCCACACCGGCTCGTGGCCGTCCACCTGCGGCTCGATGGCGGGCTCCTGGAGGATGATGTGGTTGTAGCAGGCGCCGGTGATGAGGTCCTCGCGCTCGAAGGACATGAGGTCGGGCAGCACGTAGTCGGCTATCTCGCCGGTGTCGGTGAGCCAGACGTCGTAGTCCACCACCAGTTCCATGTCGCGGACCACGTCCAGCCAGCGCTGGCGGTCGGGCTGCTGGTGCACCGGGTTGCCGCTGCAGACGATGAGCGCCTTGTAGGGGCTGTCGTCGGCCTCGGCGCGGGCGAACCACTCGGCCATGCGCACGGGCACCGACTTCACCCCTGCCACGCCGTCGGGGCAGCTGATGGGCAGGTCGTTGAACACGAGCGGCCAGCTCTGCAGCTGGAGCGCCTCGAAGACGCCGGAGCCGGGCTTGCCGAGCCGTCCGGTGAGGGCGCCGAGCAGCAGGAACTGGCGGTAGGTCTCGTTGGAGTTGCGGTAGCGCAGGCCGTAGCCGGAGAGGATGAAGGCGCTGTCGGCCTCCGCCCAGTCGCGGGCGAGCCGCTCGGCGTCCTCGGCGCTGATGCCGCACTTCTCGGCGGCCAGCTCGAAGGTGTAGGCCGCGGCGCCGTCCTTGAGCTTTTGGAGCGCGGTGGAGTAGCGGCGGCCGGCGAACTCGTAGGTGCCGAGCAGGGGGATGTCGGCGCCCTCGGGGTAGGCGCCGCGCTTGGCCGCCACCGGGGCCGGGGCGCCCGCGGCGGCATCCCATACGTAGAAGGCCCCGCCGTCCTCGCTGCGGGCCAGCTGGCCGGTCTCGTCGTCCACCAGGTAGGCAGCGATGGTGCGGGCCAGCAGGTAGGCGTCGTCCTGCAGGTCGTTCTCGAGGAGGTAGTTCACCATGGCCATGGCCAGGTAGCCGTCGGAGGCGGGCTTCATGGCCACGAACTCGTCGGCGAACCCGGCGGTGCCGTCGAAGATGAGGCCCAGATCGACGATGCGGGCGCCGGCCTCGCGGGCGCGCACGAGGTTCTGGGCGCAGCGCATCTGGTTCTCGATGGGGTTGCAGCCCCACACGTAGATGAGGTCGGTCCCCACCATGATGCGCGGGTCGATGACGGTACGGGGGAACTCACTGCCGGCGTTGTAGAACTCGGCGTAGAAGGGGCCGTTGTCGAGGCCGATGGAGCCCAGGGGCACCGTGACGCCGAAGGTGTTGGCGAAGCGGAAGGGCATGAGGTTCTCGAAGCTGTACTGCGCGGGGACGCCGGCGCCCAGGTTCCACAGCACCACCGAGTCGGCGCCGTAGCGGTCGCGGATCGAGCAGAGCTTCTCGCCGATCTCGTCGAGGGCCTGGTCCCAGCTGATCTCCTCGAAGGTGCCGCTGCCGCGCTCGCCCACGCGCTTGAGCGGGGCCTTCAGGCGCTTGGGGTCGTAGGGCTGGCGCCCGGCCAGGCACCCCTTCTGGCAGATGTGGCCGTCGGGCTCCTCGGGGGCCGAGTAGACGATGCGCTCCATGCGCTCGATCTTCCCGTCCTTCACGATGGTCTTGAGCGCGCAGTAGTCGTGGTCGCCCCATCCGGGGCAGGCCGTGTAGACGAACGACTCCTCTGACATGTGCAACTCCTCTCGATAGGTAGGCTGCCGCGTCCTCGGGCTCGTCAGGCGCCGAGGGCACCGTCTTTTAGCATAGTCGCGCCCCCTTCCCCGTAAAGCATCCTTCGTTGACAATGTGACTAATTGATAATATTGTGATTGAAATAACTGGGTGAGAGCGGATCGCGAGGGGGAAGCGATGGGAGCCAGGAGGCCAGATGCGCACCGGCGTCGGCTGGAGGATCGGTCGGATCCGGGGCACTTCGCCGCGCTGGAGGGGGAGTCGGACTACCTGACGGTGATGAACCTGCTGTTCCGCTCCATCAGCCAGGTGCTCGCCGACCAGTGCGCGCTCACGACGCTGCAGTACCGCATGCTGCTGCGCCTCCTGGGGGCGAAGGGCCGCGTGCTGCGCACCACCGACCTGGCCGAGAACCTCCGCGTCTGCGCGAGCACCATATCGGCTGCGGTGCCCCGGCTGGTGGAGGAGCGCCTGGTGGCGCGCGTCGAGGATCCGGATGACATGCGCGTGGTGTTGTTGGTGCTCACCCCGGCCGGCGCAGACGAGATAGGCCGGGCCGACGGCCCCGTGGCCGCGTTTCTGCGCAGCTACTGGCGCAACCTCACCCCCGAGCAGCTCAAGGTGGCCCTCGACAGCTCTGCGAACGCGGCGGCGCTCCACCACGCCTCGCGCATCGAGAACGGGAGCTTCCGGCTGGATACCGCCTTCTTCGACGCGGTGATGATCTCGCGTACCCTCACCGCGGCCAAGCTCGCCGGCTTCGGCCTGAAGACCTCGCAGTTCCGCGTGTTGGCCGCCCTGCGCATCCTCGGGCCCGGCGCCACCGCGTCCCAGGTGGCGTCCTACCTGTTCCTGAGAAGCAGTGATGTGACCGCGCCCCTCAAGGCCCTCGAGGAGCGGGGCCTCGTCTCGAAGGAGCGCAACGCCGACAACCGCCGCACCAAGGCCCTGGCCCTCACTGACCAGGGCTATGAGCTGGTGGAGGAGCTGGCCCCCATCGTCTATGACGCGCTTTTGGAGACCTGCCGCAGCGACGAGGCCGCCGTGCAGCTGCACCTGCAGGCCGCCCGCGAGGTGGTGGCCCGCGAGCGCGGAGCCTCCGTCTTCGCCTAGCCGCCCTGGCCGTCCCGCGCGGGGCCGGCGCGCTAGGAAACAGTCGCGTATCCGTTGCCGGGCTCGCGCGCTCGAACCACTAGTCTGTCCTCAGTGCGATTGTGCTGAAGGAGACGCAGGTCATGGCTAGGAAAGCTCGAATCATAGTAGTGGGGTGCAGCCCCTTCGGGGCGGCGGTGGCCCGGTCGCTGTCCGCCGCTGGATGCGACGTCACCGTGGTGGACATGCGCGAGGACGCCTTCGACCGGCTGGGCGACGACTTCGACGGCGAGACCGTCACCGGCGACGGGGGCAGCGCGCTCCTCTTGCGAGAGTGCGGCGCCGAGCGCGCCACGCACCTCGTGGCGGCCACGAACCGCGATACCGTCAACCTGCTCGTGGCCGAGCTGGCCAGCGAGGTGCTCGGGGTGCGCCAGGTGCTGCCCGTCGTGGACGACAGCTCCCTGGCGGAGATCCTCGAGCAGCTGGGCATCGACCCTATCTGCCCCCATCGCCTCTGCGAGGAGGAGTTCTTCCGGATCACTGGCCTGCCGCGGGCGGAGGAGGAGCGATGAGGGCCGTCATCGTCGGCGGGCGCTCCCGTGCCGACTTCCTCATGGGCGCCCTGGCCGACCTGGCCGACGAGATCGTGGCCATCAACAGCGATCGCAGCTTCTGCGAGTACCTGTCGAGCCGTCATGACAACGAGGTGGTCTGGGGCGATGGCACGAGCCGGCCGGTTTTGGAGGACGCCGGCGTCGCGGGGTTCGACGTGGTGGTGGCCCTTACCAGCTGCGACGCCGACAACCTGGCCATCTGCCAGGTGGCCAGGCGGTTCCTGGGAATCCGGCGTCAGCTGTGCATCGTGGCGAATCCGGAGAACGTGCGGGTGTTCCGCCAGCTGGGCGTGACGGCCGCCATCAGCGGCACCGCCACGCTCGCCCAGGGCATCCGCGACGCGCTGGTCGAGGCGGCTGGCGACGGCACGCCCGGCATCTCCGGCGACGGCGGGCCCCGCACCGACCTCGGCGAGGGCCGGGCGCTGCTCGGCTCGTGGCATCTGCTTGGGAGAGACCGGGCGTGACGGCCATGGCGGCTCGCACTCCCGCTGATTATCCCGCGTCCCTGCCCCTCGGCCTTCCCTCGGGCGGAGGGTCGCGCGCCCTCTCGCCGGTGGCTCGCTACGTCGGCACGGCCTTGCTGTTCATCGGCCTGGCCGGCTTCGCGCCTCTGGCCGTCCTGTGGCTTTACCCTGACGAGGCGTCTCTGGCGCCCTGCTTCATCTTCCCGAGCCTCGCTGCCATGGCTCTGGGATACCTCCTGCGCTTCGCCAGCTCCCTGCCGGGGCGCGCCCTTCCGCTCTCCCGGCGTCAGGCAGCGGTCTGCACGCTGCTGATCTGGGCGCTCGCGGTGGTGGCCTACGCCGCGCCCTTCGTGGCGGCTGGTCTGCTCACCCCCGTCCAGGCCCTCTTCGAGGCCACGAGCGGGCTCACCACCACCGGCCTGAGCGTGGTGGACGTGGCGACGTGCCCAGCCATGTTCCTGTTTCACCGCAGCCTCATCTGCTACCTCGGCGGCGTCGGGCTGGTGCTCGTCCTCACCTGCGTGGTCACGCGGACGGGCGGTCTGGGCGTTTACAACGCCGAGGGCCACACCGACCGGCTCCTGCCGAGCTCGGCGAAGACCGCCCGGCTCATCCTGCTCATCTACACCGGCCTCATCGCCGTGGGCGCCGTGGCCTACGTCGTCGCGGGCATGGCGCCCTTCGATGCCGTCAACATCTCCATGTGCGCGGTATCCACGGCTGGGTTCGCCACCCATCCTGAGAGCCTCGCCTTCTGGCAGAGTCCCGCCATCGAGCTTATCACCATCGTCCTCATGCTAGCTGGCGGCATGAACTTCCTTCTGCTGTTTCTGCTGATCAGGGGTAAGGTCAAGGCGTTTCTCACCCATATCGAGACGCCGCTGTACTTCGGCGTCATCGTTGTGTTCTCCCTGGCGGTGGCCGCGCTGTTCGGGGCTCGGGGCATCAGCGACGGGCCGGTCGACGCCCTGCGCGACGGGCTGTTCCAGGTGGTGTCGGTGCTTACCTCCACGGGGTTTCAGACGGTGTCCTCCTTCGCCGCCATGGGGCCGGCGCTGCTGTTTCTGTTCCTGCTCCTGATGTTCAGCGGCGCCGAGGCGCGGTCCACCTCGGGCGGCATCAAGATCTACCGCGTCGCCGTTGCCGCCTTGGGGCTGGGGCAGACGCTTCGCAGCCGCTATGGGAGCAGACGACACATCACCAGCGTCAAGATCAACCGCTTCGGCAAGCGAACGGCGCTCACTGCCGAGGACGTGTCCGAGGCCCAGGCCTTCGTGGCCCTCTACCTGCTGGTGTTCATGGCGGGGACGTTCTCGTTCATCCTCTGCGGCGCCACGTTGCAGGAGGCGGCGTTCGACTTCGCGTCCTGCCTGGGCAACACGGGGGTGGGGACGGGGTTTCTCGGGCCGGAGTCGGGGCCCGTGCCGCTCGTCATCGGAGCGGTGGGCATGCTGCTGGGGCGCTTGGAGATCATCCCCCTGTTCATGGGGGCGGGCGCCCTGCTGTCGTTTCTCCTAGGAGGTGTTCGCCATGGGCGATAGCGCGCAGCTGCGGATGCGGCGGGGCTGGCGGTGCCGGGGTCGGCTTCTGGTCCGTGACGTCAGCATCATCGTGCTGCTCTACGGTGCGGGGATGGCGGCGGTGTGGGGGTTCTCCCTCATGGCCGTCAGCCCCCTGGCGGTGTTTCCCGTGTTTGTCCTGGGGATTCTCATCGCCAGCCTGGAATCCGACTCCGGGGTGTGGGGCGCAGCGCTGGGGCTGGGCTACCTGGTGTCCTACGACTACCTGTTCACCGAGCCGCTCTACCATCTGAAGGTGTTCAACCACACCGATGTCGTGGCGCTCGTCATCTTTCTGGTGGTGGCGCTCATCATGGGCGTGGTCACCCATCGCATGCGGCACCAGGTGTCCGCTGCCGAGCGGACTGCCGTCGCGTTGCGCCGGGTCAATCGGCTCGGGGCCGAGCTGGTGGACAGCGTCACCGCCGAGGAGGCGTGTCAGGCGGCCCAGGAGTTCCTCGCGGCGTCTCTGGGGCGCCCGGTGGAGATAATCCTGGGCGCGCCCGATCCTGAGCGCGGTGAGGCCGCCCTCGACTGCTACGAGCAGCACTGCCCCACGGGCTGCGGCGAGCTGGGCTATCGGGGCGGGACGGAGAAGTTCCTGCCCTTCGGCATGCGGGGGCGCTCCTTGGGCGTGGTGGCCATCGACTGCTCCCGGGCCGACCTGGACCAGGCAGACCTCTCGCTCATCTCCTTCGTGCTGGCGCAGACTCAGCTGGCCGTAGAGCGCAACCGCGGCGTGGCGGGGCCGGAAGAGGCGGGGGCGTAGCGTCCTATTGGTGCCGTGCCGCTGCGGTGCATTGCGGGCGTGCTGGCGTTGCCCTATGATGCTCGCGTAAGTCACGAGCCGTCTGAGGAGGCATCCATGGAGAAGGAGACGATGGACTACGTCGCGGAGCGCGTCGCGATCCTTTCGGAGTCGGGGGCGAGCACGCAGGTGACCAAGGACGCGGCGCTCGCGTGGCAGCAGGCCGTGGCGGAGGGGGGAGAGGCCGTTGCCGACGAGGCGACCGAGCAGCTCCTCGACGTCCTAGAGGGGCGTCCCACCACCATCGACGGCGTCATCGCCTTTGCCGAGGGCCCCGCGAAGGAGGTATTCGGCGAGGAGACGGCCGCCCAGATCCTGGCGGCGCAGCGGCAGCGCAAGGAGCAGGGCGCCAAGTGGTGCGACTGCGACGCCTGCACCGCCGCCACCGAGGTGCTCGCCAAGTTCGGGCGCGTCGAGCTGTAGCCGTAGCCCAGCGCAGCACGAGGGCCCCGCGCCGTGACGGCGCGGGGCCCTCGTGCGTGTGGGGGCGCCCCTGGGACGGCTAGTGCGTGGGGGGCGGGTGATGTCCCTAGCGTTCGCCTGCGGGCGGCAGCGTGTCGGCGCCGTAGAGGCGGATGGGCGCGCCGCCGTCGTCGCGGACGTCGCTCGGGTACTCCCAGCCGCAGTGCTCGTAGAAGCGGTCGTGGTCGGTCACCAGGTAGAGGCGATCCAGCCCGTGGCGCGCCGCCTCGATGCTCTCGCGGTAGGCCTCGGCGGGGATGCCCCATTTCGAGGAGAGCCACGTTGCCGCCCGGCTGGCAGCCTCGGGATGCTCGGCGAGGGAGAAGACGGTCGCAGCGGGGGTCACGGATCCTCCTCGGTCGCGGTTCACTCGGTGATGAGGATGCCACGTTCGCAGCAACGCTCGGAATCGCGCGGAGGGCCGCTCGCGAGAGCGCGCTCCCGGCCAAATTGGCCAAAAAAGACGACCTGACGACGAAGTCTCGGCGACGCGAAGGCCTACGCTCAGTAAAAGCCCAGGTCGCAGAAGCCAGACGGTCAGATGGCGCGCGCAAAGGGCCCCAAAGAGAGCGTTTCGAGCGACGAATCTGTCGTCAGGTCGTCTTTTTTGGCCAACTTGCACGCCGATTCTGCACGCGGCCCTGCGAATGCGCCCCTGCGACCCGCACCGCCTTCCCGAAATGTTGCACAACAGATTTTCTCCGGGGGGGGGGGCAATTAAGTGCGGGAACCTCACAGAAAGGAGACGATATGAGGTTGAACCTGAAACGGATGGGGTCTCTCGCGGTCGTCGCCGCGCTGGCGCTCTGCCTGACAGGCTGCGCAAAGGCCGACGAGCAGACCCAGGCGGTCATCGACCGCATTGATGCCATCGGGGAGGTGACGTTGGGATCTAAGGCGGATATTGAGAGCATTCGAAAGGATTACGATAAGCTACCCGATGATCAGGTGAAGTTTGTGGAGAACCTGGACACGCTTGAGTCGGCTGAAGCTGAGCTGGGCAATCTGAAGGTCGACCAATGTATTGCCCTGGTCGACGAGATTGGCGAAGTGGAGTCTGCGAGCGAGAAAAGCGTTGAGGAGGCCTGGTCGGTTTACGATTCCCTGACTTCCGATGAGCGCAGTCGTGTGACAAACAGCGATAAGCTCAAAGAGGCCAAGAAGTCTGTCGATGCTAAGGCAAAAGCCGAGCGGGAGGCTGCGGCAAAAGCGGAGCGGGAGGCCGCGGCCGAGGCTAAGAAATCAACTAGTTCCTCTAAGTCGAGTTCTTCCAGCTCCTCGAAGAAAAGCTCTTCGACCAAGGAGGAAACGGGCAGGTACTATGACCCGAAAACCGGGGGTACGTTGTATACCTATAGTGATGGAACGGAAGAATACACCGACGGATGGGGAAACGCCGTAAGAGGAAAGAACGGTAAAGCCGACGAGTACACGACTGACGGCGGCGAGACGTGGCATAAGTACAAGGATTAGGAGACGCAATGCCTCAGGTTTTTGTTATAGCACTCGGTATATTTCTGGGTCTCGCGGCCTTCGCGGTCATAGGATGACGCCGCCCAGGAAACTGGAATACCGCTTTGAAGCCATAGCGATTTGCGCGATTGTCTCGATCTACTGCGCAAATCGCTTTCTTTATTCGTTTGACGGGCTGCTCCCGACCGCGTTTACCCGTAATCACTTTAACGATCTCTGCGGGGGCATGCTGTTTCCCGCATACGCCAATGCGCTGTTCGAGGCGCTCAAGGTGCCAATCCGGATCGATGATTATCCCAAGGCTATCGTACTTGGCCTAGCCTGCTCGGTTGCTTGGGAGGTAATAGCGCCGTTGGTCTTGGAGCGCAGCACGGCCGACCCTATAGATGCGTGCATGTATCTCGGCGGCGGTGTTCTCTACGTTTTGGCAAGAAGGCTCGTTTTGGGCTCTGACGCGAGGAGATGAGCGCGAAGATGGCGACCTCGCTTCGAGGCTTGGGGTGAAGTTGCATGCGGGCCCTGATGGAGGGGCGTGCTAGCTCCTCTGGGGAGCGAGGTAGTGGTCGGCGGCGTAGCGGTAGCGTTCCTCGAAGCGGGCGATGGCTAGCTTCGCCTTGGGCGTGAACGGCAGCAGCATGTCGTAGGCGTGGAACCATCGCGGATACACGTCCAGGTGGGCCTCGACGCCCGCGCGGCGGAGGTTCTCGACGTAGTCCAGCGTCTCGCAGTAGAACGGCTCGATGTCGCCGACACAGGTGTAGGCAGGCGGGAGCCCCGCGTAGTCGGTCGCCCGTGCCGGGGCGGCGTAGGCGGGAGCGGGCGCGGGGCGGATGCCGCGCAGGTATAGGCGCCAGGCACGGTGGTTCGACCACGTGTTCCACACCGGCGCGTGGTTGTTGCGGGACGAGGGGGTGTCCTTGTCGTCGAGCATGGGGTACAGGGGCATCTGGAAGGCGATGCTGACCTCGCCGAGGTCGCGGGCGAGCAGGCAGGTGGCCACCGTCAGGCCGCCGCCCGCGCTCTCCCCGCCCACCATGATCTGGGAGTCGTTGAGGCCCAGATCCTCGGCGTGGGCCTTCAGGTAGAGCAGCGCCGCGTAGCAGTCCTCGAGGTCGGCGGGGAAGGGGCTCTCCAGCGCGCAACGGTGCTCGGGCGCCACCACGACGGCGCCGAACTTGTCCACCAGGCTGCGGGCCCGCGCCAGCATGATGGCGCGGTACAGGCCGAACACGTGGCCGCCGCCATGAATCCACAGGATGCCAGGCGTCCGCTCGGGTGGACGGGCGCTCACCGTCGGCCGCATGACCAGCAGGCGGATGTCGCGTCCGGTGGAGGGAATGGCTCGCCATTCCTCGGTATGGAGCCTCTGACCCATCGTCGCCCTGCTCTCAACTCGGCTGCGTTGCTTTCGATCATTCTACACCGGGCTGCGCTGTCGGGCGGGGTCGGTGGGGCCGCGGCCTCGGCTCATGCCTCGGGCGTCGCGTCCTCCCTTAGGGCGTCGACGAGGGCTTGGGCGGCTCGGGGGAGCCTCTGGTGCTTGCCGCCACACGACGAACAGGCTCGTCTCGAGCGTGGGGGAGAGGGGTCGGAAGACGAGGTCTGTCCCGGGGCCGGCGTCCACGATGCCGTCGAGGGCGACGGTCAGGCCGACGCCCTCCTTCGCAAACTGCGAGGCGTTGTAGGCCAGGTCGTAGGTCGCCGCCACGTCCAGGTCGCCCCCCCCGTCTGATCCGAACCAGGACATGAGGTCGCTGCTGCGCGCCGCCCGGTAGGGGAGGATGAGGGGCCTGCCGGCGAGGTCGTCCCGGGTGATGGACGTGATGGAAGCGACGGGGCTCGAGGAGCTTCTAGGGCATCTGAACGCGGGCGAGGCCGTGGAAGGCGGGTCGCGCCTTCACGGGATCATGCACCAGGTCAGCCAGGAGGCCATCCGCATCTGCGCCGCCATGAACACGGGGTACCGCACGCCGGAGGAACTGGCCGCGCTCTTCGCCGAGCTCACGGGTCGGCCGGCACCGGAGGGATTCGGGCTGTTCCCGCCGTCAACGCCGACTGCGGCAAGAACATCCACGGGGGCCGGGACGTGTTCATCAACAGCGGCTGCAAGTTCCAAGACCAGGGCGGCATCTACCTGGGCGATCGTGCGCTCATCGGGCATAACGTGGTGCTGGCGACGCTGAACCACCTGCTCGACCCCGCGCGGCGCGCGAGCCTTGAGCCGGCGCCCATCCGCCTGGAGGAGGACGTGTGGGTCGGATCGGGTGCCATCGTCCTGCCCGGCGTGACCATCGGCCGCGGCGCGGTGGTGGCGGCCGGCGCCGTCGTCACGAGGGACGTGCCCGCCCTGACCGTGGTCGGCGGCACCCCCGCGCGTCCCCTCAAGGAGATCGCCTAGCGATTCTGCCCGCCTGCTACTGGCTGCCCCTCTCCAGCAGGTCGATCAGCTCCTGGCGCGTCGAGGCGCCCGTCTTGGCGTAGATGTGCTTGATGTGCGTCTGGACGGTGCTCTTGGCGATGAACAGCTCGTCGCAGATGAACGGCACGTTACGGCCCTTGGCGATGAGACGCGTTATCTCGGTCTCCCGCTTGGAGAGGCCGCAGGCGTCGGCGAGGGCGTCCACCGGGTCTTTCGCGGCCGGCTCGCATTCGGGGAGCGCCGGCGGTGCGGCCTCGAACACGCTGGCGGCCTCGCCGGGCTCGTTGGCGTAGACCTTCCCCCGGGTGGTGGTCCAGAGCCCGAGGGAGACGAGGAACATCCCGATGGTCGAGACCGTCCCCGTCCCCAGGTCAGTCGCCTCCGCCGCGGCTGTGAGGCAGAGCCCGGCCGCCAGCCCCGCGACCAGCGGCGCGAGTCCCTTGGCCAGGGCGTCGGCGGGGCTCCACTCGAACTTCTGCACGTGATTGCCCACCACGATCCAGAAGTACACGAAGAACAGCCCGTAGCCGGCGCCCAGGAGCGCCGATGCGACCGGGGTCCATGGCTGTCCTCCCAGCGCCAGGGCAAGGAAGCCGGCGGCTATGGAGAGGGGAGCGGGCATGTAGGCGCTGTTCGCGTCCTGAACGAATCCCGTCCGCGCCTTCTGCAGGCTCAGGAGGCCGATGGCCGCCACGGCTCCCGCAAGCCCCGCCATCTCCATGAAGGGGGAGTCCCCTTCGGCGAAGGAGGCTCCCAGGGCCCATGCGGCGCTGTAGAAGAGGACGGCCAGAATGAAGAACGGGGCGAAGGCGGCGCGCCCGCCTGACGTGGCCGCGGTGGGCATCCCAGGCGCTTCGCCGGTGAGGGCGTCGTCGCCCTCCGTCGGCGGGTCGGATCGGCCGCGCGCGCCACAGGTCGCGGCTACGAAGGGCATGACGCTCATGGCCGCGTAGGCAGCCGGCGGCCCGAACAGGACCAAGACGGTCGTCGCCAGGCAAGCCAGACTCGTGGAGGCGGCAGTGTCCACGATGCGCCTCCGCAGGGGCAGCTCCGCGAACCGGCAGCCCGCGGCCGCCAGCGCCCACGTCACGAACAGCAGGCTGGCTCCCTGCGCCAGCGGGGCCAGCCCATCGGGCGCCAGGAACATCCCGACGGCGCTTGCCGACTGCCCCACGGCGGCAACCCATCCCATCCACGATGACGGGCGCCCCCGCGTTCCCGGGCGCTCGGCCAGGAGGCGCAGCGTGAGGGGAAACGATGCCAGGCCCAGGCCCGCGCCTGCCGCCAGCGCGGCCGTGGATGCGATGAGCCTCCCGGAGCTGGCTTCAGGCAGCGTCCCCAGCACCAGGACGGCCAGGAAGTAGGAGCCCGTCAGCGCGGCCGAGGCTATCAGCCCCCAGTCAAACCCGCTTGGAGAATAGGACTCGTCGTCCGGTTCCATGGCCACCCCCGTTCCTTGCCTACGCGGGCGTTTTACCCGCTCAGCCATCATATAAGAAGGCCCCCGCCCCCGCATCCCCCTTTTATGGGGATGCCGGCAGGGCCGCCGCTTCCGGGGAAATCCCCGTTGCGCCGTGATGTGCGGAGGCGCCGATCGGGCCATCCTTGAGGGGAATCGTCAGCCGATTGTTCTGAAGGAGGAAGATCGATGGGAACAAGCGGGCTAATAAGCAGGAGGGGATTTCTCGGGTTAGGCGCCTTGGCGGCTGCCGGCACTGCCATGGCAGGTCTGGGAGGCTGCGCGCCGCGTACCCAAGCGGCCGTGGCCGCAGAGGCGGCATCCGCAGCCCCGGATTGGCTCGGCGCTCCGCGGGAGATATCCCCGCGTGACGTGGTCAGCACCGTCACCGCGGACGTCGTGGTCGTCGGCGGAGGCAACGGGGGCATGTTCGCGGCCGCGGCCGCCGCTGAGGAGGGCGCCTCGGTTGCGCTCTTGGAGAAGGCGGGCGAGATAGGGGTCAACTGCCGCGAGTGGATCGGGGCCGTGGGCTCGAGGCTCCAGAAGGACGCAGGGGTGGAGATCGACAAGCACGAGATCATCGAGACCCTCTGCATGTACGCCTCCCACCGCTGCGACCAGCGGCTCATCCGCCTGTGGGCCGACCATTCCGGCGAGACGGTGGACTGGCTCGAGGATGTGGTGCGGTCCCACGACCCGAACGCGTATGTGTTCTTCGAGACCGACATCGGCGAGGGCGACCACGGCATCTACAAGACGTTCGCCATCCAGCACAACGTCCAGAGCGACGAGGAGCGGCTGCGCTCCCTCGACTTCGTGGCCGCCGAGATCGAGGACCTGGGCGTGGACGTGCGGACGTGGACCGAGATGATCCAGCTCGCCCAGGATGAGTCCGGCCGCGTGACCGGCGTTTACGCCGAGGGCCCCGACGGGCTGATGCTGTTCGAGGCCACGAAGGGGGTCATCCTGGCCACCGGCGGCTACTGCGGCAACCGGGAGATGATGGAGTCCCTCAACAAGCTGGCCGTCGATCACTGCGTCGCGATGCAGTCCCCTGGCCCCAGCAACTTAGGCGACGGCATCAAGGCGGCGCTCTGGGCGGGAGCCGCCAAGGACGAGCAGCCCACCGTGATGGTCTTCGACCGCGGTGGCGTGCCCGCGGGGACCAAGGGCGGCTGCGCCTACGACGGCCTCGGCTTCATGACCCACATCGGCAGCCAGCCCTTCCTCAAGGTGAACAAGGACGGCGAGCGTTTCTGCAACGAGAGCACCCCCTACGACTTCATCTACGCCGCGGGAACCCTGGAGCGCGACGGCGTCTACTGTCAGATCTGGGACGCCAACTGGCTCGACCACGTGGCCCAGTTCCACACCCTGGCCTGCTCGCGCATCATTCCGAGCCCCACGGGCGGCAAGGCCCAGATCTTCACTCCCGAGGCGGAGATGGGCATGATCGAGGGTGTCCTCAAGCCTGCCGGCGTGGTGGTGGAGGCCGACACGCTGGAGGAGCTCGCCGAGAAGCTGCAGATCCCGGCCGATGCCTTCGTCCAGACGGTCAAGCGCTACAACGAGCTGTGCGCCAAGGGTGATGACGAGGACTTCGGCAAGGAGAGCTACCGGATGATCGCCCTCGACACCCCGCCCTACCAGGCGGCCACCATCGGAGGGCAGCTGCTGTGCACCTTGGACGGCCTGCGCGTCAACACGGATCTGCAGGTGCTAGACGCCGACCACGACCCCATCCCCGGGCTCTACGCTGTGGGCAACGACTCGGGCGGCTTCTTCGCGAACAACTATCCGGAGCTCCTGCCGGGTGTCGCCTGCGGACGCACCATCACGTTCGGCCGCCTTGCGGGAAAAACCGTCGCGCACCAGTAAGCCGCGCAGAGGAAGGACATCAGAATGGAAACTCAGAATACTCCCCGGCCTGCGCGGAAGGGGCGCAAGGGCACCGTCGTGGCCGGCGTCGTGGCGGCCGTTGTGGTTGTCGCGGCCGTGGGCCTGTTCGTGTGGCACGAGCAGCCGAGCTTCTGCGCAGCCCTGTGCCATACCCCCATGGACGCCTACTACGACAGCTACGCGACGGGCGAGACGGACAAGTACGGAATGGAGGTCCAGGAGGCCGACCGCGCCAGCATGACCGCCTACCAGCACCAGGTTCAGGCGGGCACCACCTGCATGGGCTGCCATGTGCCGACCCTGAGCGAGCAGATAGGCGAGGGGCTGGCCTGGGTGGCCGGCGACTATGAGGTCGCCGGGGACAACCTCAAGGGCCAGGCCATCCTCAGCACCCGTTCGCTCAGCCAGCTGACTGAGGCCCGCGGCGCGGAGGGCAACGATTTCTGCATGAACGGGGATTGCCATGACCTGACGCAGGAGGAGCTTGAGGCGGCCACGGCCGATCTCGGCCCGCGCAACCCGCACTCGTTCGCCCACGGGGAGATAGCGTGCGGCGACTGTCACAAGGCCCACAGTCGCTCGGTCAACAAATGCGGCGAATGTCATGGCGATGCCGCGTTGCCGGACGGCTGGCTCGCGCCCCAGGCCGCCAACGCCATGGCCGCCGGCGCCATGGCCGCCGCCAACTCCGCCGAGGCCTAGCGCGAAAGGGGGGCCATCCTCGGGGGGGGCGAGGCTGTGCGGGCCGCCCCCCCCTGCGCTAGATGAGCGCGAGCATGGCGGCCAGGTCTTCGACGATCATCGTCGACTTCGACTTCTCGATGGCGAGGTTGCCGCCGGTGATGATGTAGGAGGGCATGACCCTCGCCCCCTCGTGGAAGAACTCGCCCGCGCGCAGCTTGTACGTCGAGCCTGCGGGCACGGCGTTTCTTCCGGTCGCCTTCTTCGCGATCATATTGAACGCCTTCTTTGCCACGTCTCCCATGAGCATGACCACCTTGACGTTGGGGAAGAGGGCGAGCTCCGCCTCGAGGTAGGGCAGGCTGTCCTCCAGGGCGCCCTTCTCCACGGCGTAGCCAACCTTGGGCGTCTTCACGGCGTTCGTGACGTAGATCCCCCGGTCCAGGGCGTCGTAGATGCTCCCGATGTCCGCGCCGGCCTCGCGGAGCAGGGGAAGGGCCGTCTTGAGGTACTCGGCATCTGGCGATCCGTAGAAGTCCTGCGCCGGGTCGGCTGGCACGACCTCGTTGATGAGGATGACCTTGACGTCATCCGGCCTCACGTCCACGTCGTTCAGCCGCACATCGGCACCGTCGCCGACCAGCCTCGTAAGCTCGCTTTTCACGTTCATGGGGTCGCTCCTTTGCTCGGCGTCGCCTCTCTCGCTTTTCCTCTATCGAAGAGGATGTCGGGGGATAGCTCCCGGCAACTTGGTGGAAGCTGTGGGCCTCCGGTAACTGTACAGCGCTTCCGGGCCAAGATTCAATGATGCCTCCTGAATGCCCGCGTCTGGTGTGTGCCGCCGGCTCCCTGCCTCGCCTCCTTCTTGACAAGACAGTAAACGACAGTAAAAAATATGAGAAACAGTAAACGACAGTAAAAACTTCAGAGAACAGTAAAACTTGAGGAGGCGCTGTGGGAAAGCAAAATCCTTACACCCTGACATTCGGCAAGGAGCCCAC
Source organism: Enterorhabdus sp. P55 (assembly GCF_009911695.1). Classification (GTDB taxonomy): domain Bacteria; phylum Actinomycetota; class Coriobacteriia; order Coriobacteriales; family Eggerthellaceae; genus Enterorhabdus. The sequence goes on from NZ_QWKK01000007.1 coordinate 30,155, forward strand.
TCAGCTCATCGCGCGAGCAGCTCAGTCGCAGCAGGTCATCGACGCCTTCCTCGGTGAGCCAAGCACGCAGCAAGCGTACATGGTCACCGGCATCCGCGGGTCGGGCAAGACGGTATTCATGACCGAGACCGCTCGAAAAATCGCCTCACAGAAGGATTGGATAAGCGTCGAGCTTAACCCCGAGAGAGACTTGCTGACCAGTCTTGCTGCGAAGCTGTCCAGCGAAAACGAGCTTGCGCGCCTTTTTCAGTCGGCCGAGATCAACCTCTCGTTCTTCGGGTTTGGCCTGGAGGTCAAGGGTGCCGCCCCCATCACCGAGATAGAGACAGCCCTCCAGAAGATGCTGCTCAGCCTGAAAAAGAAGGGCAAACGCCTGCTGATCAGCGTTGACGAGGTTACCAGCACTCCTCAGATGAGGGCGTTCGCCGCCGCCTTCCAGATTTTTCTCCGCCAAGATCTCCCTGTCTATCTTCTCATGACGGGGCTGTACGAGAACGTGAGCGCTCTTCAGGATGAGAAGAGCCTGACCTTCCTCTATCGTGCGCCCAAAATCCACCTCGGCCCCTTGAATATCGGAACCATTGCCGAAGACTACCAGGCTGTTCTTGGGCTGGACGAACAGGAGGGAATGGCTCTTGCGAAGCTGACGAAGGGGTACTCCTTTGCGTTTCAGGTGCTCGGCTATTTCGCCTGGGAAAACGCCGATGATGCCCGGGTTGCTCAGCAGCTTGCGCGTCAGTATCTCGACGAGTATGCCTACGACAAGGTGTGGTCCGAGCTTTCGCGTAAAGATCGCGAGGTCCTTCACGGTATCGCCCAGGTGAAGTCCGGGCGCATCGGCGAGATACGCGAACTGCTGGGCTTGAGCACCAACGAGTTCAACCCTTACCGCCAGCGTCTCATCCGCAAGGGCATCATCTCGGGGGAGGAACGCGGCTACGTGCGCTTGCTCTTGCCGTTCTTCGATCAATACGTTCTGGCCCATTACGATCTCGATTAGCGACCTATGGCGAGGAGCATTGGCTTTGAGGCCGTGACCACATGGAAGCCTCCGCGCCCGCACGGCCGGTGGGCGCTACTCCACAACGAGCTCGCGGACGCTCACGTCCTTGATTCTCCCCGACATCCCGAAGGCTGAAAGGGCGAAGACGAGGGAGAAGGCCGCGCTGACGGCAAGCGCCTCCCAGGCGGGCAGCGCGAGGCTGAACGCGCCGACGCCGAACAGGCCGAACAGCGAGCTGATCAGAGCGCCCCCAGCTGCCATCGTAAGAGCCGACCCCGCCAGGGCACCTACCGCCGACACGCCGAGAAAGCGCAGCGCGAACGAGGCGCGCAATGAGGCCACCGTGAATCCCATGGCGCGATAGACGCCCATATCACGGCGCTCGGAGAGGAGCGTTCTCCTGCTTATCAGCATCACGGCAACGCAGGCAAGGCCCATCGCAAATGCGGACATGACATAGCCCATGATCGTCAGCATGTCCCTGCAGAGCAAAAGCATGTTCGTGCTCGACCCGAACAGTCCGGTCAGTTCGGTGTCAACGCTGTCCCCGAACCGGCTTGCAAGCGCCTCTACCGCTTCTTCGGCCTTGTCGGGATCGGCCAGCTGGTATTGGCGCGAAACGTCCATGGCGTCCGCCCCCAACTCCACCAGCTCCTGAAATCCCTCATGGGTGAGGACGACGCCATTGCCCCCATTGAACACCGATGACAGCAAACCGCTCACGATGTAGGTTCGCTCCTCGCCGTCGCCCTTCTCCACCTGCAGCTCATCGCCCACCGAAAGCCCCTTGGCGCGGGCAAGGCTCAATCCTACGAGCGCCTCGTTGGCGTGCTTTGGCGCGCGCCCCGAGACGATGGACGCCTCTTCCAGAACGCCCGTATCGGAAAGCCCGACGAAGGTGCAGGCCTCGCCGCTCAAATTGAGAATCGCTGCGCTCTCTTCCCACTCGCGCGTTATGGGAGAGATGCCCTCTATGGTTTCACGCACCTCGTCAAGGCTCACTTCCTGCTCGTCGAAGCGAACCGAGCCGTCGCTCTTCCACACGCCGAAAGCCTTGTACACCGCGTCATCGCCGGCAACTGCGCCGCCGATCCCAAAGCACAGCGTGACGAAGGCGCACAGCAGCAGCGAGCAGATGCCGATGCCCGCATAGCGCCCCTTCTCAGATACGATTGCGCGCCATGCCAGCGATGCCCTCAAGCAGCTGCCCGATATCGCACTCGCTCCGCGTGGCGAAAAGCGAATGTCGCCGTCGCCTTGCCGGAGCGCCGCCAAGGGCGTGATGCGCCCTATCTTGCGGGTCATTGCGGCAACGCATACCACGAGGGCCGCCAACAGGGCGAAACAACAGCAAATGGCCGCCCAGGGGAAAGGTGCCTCGACCACGAGAATTCCCGTGATGAGCAAGAATGTCGGCCAGAAGAACGGCTCTAAAAGGCAGCCCGCGACGAAGCCGAGCGCGAGGCCAATGAGCGCGGCAAGCGCATACTGCATGACCAGGACCCTACGGAGCGCATTACGCGGAAGCCCCACGCCTTTCAGGACGCCCCAGTCGGCATATCCGCTCTGTATGCTTGAGGACGCCGTGTGCAGGCACAGGATGAGGGCCACCACGAACAGGATCAGCGAGAACACGGCGAGCACTGCGGTGATGACCTGCACGACCAGAAGACCATAGCCAGCGAGAGTCTGCCGGGAAAACATCGTATGCGCGGATGCGCCCCATGAAGTCCCGTCGTCGATCAACTGCGTCAGGTCATGCCCGTCGATTCCCTGGGAGCGCGCCTCGGATGTCAGCATCACGTTGATCTCCCTGATGGGGTACGCCTCCTTCTCCATGGCCACGGCACCGCCGGAGACGCCGGCGCCGGATACGCCCGTCTCCTCAACCTCCGCCAACAGCTCCTCGAAGGTGCCGGAAGACAGCAGGTAGCGCTTCGTCCCCATGAAAGGCGTCCCGAACTGCGGATCTTCGTAGAATCCCGCGACGCGCAGAGAGGTCTCTCGCCCGCCGATGTCAAGTACGATGAAATCGCCTACCTGCATATTGTGCAGGGTGCGCTCCGCAACGCGAACGTAGGCCTCGCCATCCGCCGGCCCCTTTCGATCGCGGTGATACGACGAGAGATCGTCGGTGATGACATTGAATTCAAGGGATGAGCCCCAAGCTTCGTAGACGTTCACCGATGGCGGCGAGCTTTTGACTATCTCGTTTCCTTGAGCGCCCTCGACACGGGTCGGAGCCGTGAAGGCCTCCGTCACCTTCACGTCCTGCACTTCGGGCAATGCCTCTATCTCGCGAATATCCTCGTCGGTGAGGTTCGAGACCAGGTCATTGGCGAAAACATCCCCCGCTGCAATCTGGTCGAGCAAGGCCTCCTCGCGATTGGAGAGGTCGGCGAAGAGGCTGGTGGTCAGCGTCAGCGCGAAGGCGGCAAGGAACAAGAGCAGTGCGAGGCCGACGAACGTCCCTTTGTCCTTCCGCAACCCTGCGAGCACAAGCGTGCGCAACGGTTCCATGGCGCACCCCCTACCAGGAAAGCGAGGCAAGCCAGGCGCTTGCCATGGCCTCGCGCTCGCGAACGTAGGCTTCGTCGCCGGAGAGCGCCGGGTCCCAGGGGGCCAGCTCCAGCTCGCCGCGGATGGCGCCGTCCTCGAAGTAGAGCACGCGGTTGCCGCGGATGGCGCTGCGCACGTCGTGGGTCACCATGAGGATGCTGATGCCGTCGCGGTTGAGTTCGCCCAGAAGGTCGAGCACCTCCAGGCTGTTCGCGCGGTTGAGCGCGCCGGTGGGCTCGTCGGCGAACACGATCGCCGGCTCGTTCACCACTGCGCGGGCCACGGCGCAGCGCTGCTTCTGGCCGCCGGACGCTTGGCTGGGAAGGTGCGAGGCAACTTGCGCCAGCCCCATGCGCGCAACCAGCTCATCGGTGGCGCGCTTCGTCTCGGAAGCGCTGCGCCCCCGCTTCAGATAGCCGGGCACGGCGATGTTCTCATACAGGGTGAGGTTGCTCACGAGGTTCGCCGCCTGAAAGACGAACCCGAAGCGCTGCGCCCTCAGCTCGGAGAGCCGGCCCTGCCCAAGGCGGGCGATGTCCTCGCCTTCGAAGATGACCTCGCCTGAAGTGGGGGCATCCATGCCCGAGAGGCAGTAGAGCAGCGTGGATTTTCCCGAGCCCGAAGGGCCCATAATCGAGGTGAAATCCCCCTGGTAAAGATCGAGGCCGACGCTTCCCAGGACGTGGGCCTGCACGCCGTCTGCAACGTAGGTCTTCGACAGTTTTCGCGTCGAGAGTATGGTTTCGCGCATGGTTGGTCCTTTCCCTTGTGCGCCGTCGGCCCCATCATAGAAAGACGGCCCTTAAGGAATCATTAAGGCCGCAGGGGTTGTGGCTCAGGGCAGGAGGGGAAGCTCTATGGTGGCCTTGAGCCCCGGGTGGGCATTGGCTAGGTGCAGGCGGCCGCCCATGCGTTCTGCCAGATAGGACGAGATGTAGAGCCCCAGCCCCGAACCCGGCTTGTCCGACGTGTTCGCGCCCCGATAGAAGCGCTCGGTGGCAAACGGCAGGTCCTCAGGCGGAATGCCCGGCCCGTAATCGCGCACCGCTATCGTGTACAGCCCGTTCTCGGCCGTGGCCTGGATGTCGATGGCCGAACCGCGCGCGTACTTGATGGCGTTGCCGATGAGGTTGCCGATGGCCTGGGCGAGCCGCGCCTCGTCGGCTTCCACGCGGGCATCGTCCACGCGCACGCAGGAAATCCGGGCCAGGCCGGACGAGTCGCTGGCGCAGCGCCTCACGATGGGGGCCGCCTGCACGGGCTCGCAGGCCACCGCGATGCGATCCATGTCCGAGAGCGCATGCTGGAACAGGTCCTCCACTAAAGATGAGGCCTCGTCGCATTTTCGGATGATGGCGCGCTCGTATTCCGCTCGCTCCTCCTCCGAGTTCACCAGCCCCATGTCCAGGGCCTCGGCATAGGCCCTGAGGGACGCGAGCGGGGTGCGCAGGTCGTGGGAGAGCGAGGCGAGCGCGGCCTTGTGGTCTTCCCTCGCGCGTTCCTCGTCCTTCCGGGCGCGGTCGAGTTCCTTGCGAAGGTGGTCGAACGCCCAGGTGAACTTGCCGAAGGGGTTGGATCGCTCGTAGGCGAGCGGCGCGTCGAGGTTGCCGGACGCGACCTCCTCGGCGAAGCCCTCCAGCCGCGTGAAGGGCCGCGCCACCGCGCGGTGCAGGTAGATGGCCAAAAACGCGAGGGCCGCAACGGAGACGAGCGCGGTGAGCGCCACGGCGCCGGCCGCCGCGTCGTTGCGGGATTCGGCGGCATCCCGCAACGCATCCTGGGCGCCTGCGAGCGCTTGATCGGCCACCTGCAGGGAGCCGTTGCGGCCGTCGGGCGCAGTTTCCGCGATTTCCTGCCGGGCGTCGTTGAGCTCGACCACTTGACTTCGCAGCGCATCCTCGCCGCCGTTGGTGACAACCGCGATGCCAGAGGCGGCCGCAACAATGACGGCAAGCGCGGAGGCGAGGGCCGCGCCGGCAAGCCGCTTCGTCAGGCGTTCTCCCTGCTTCGCCATCAGCGATTGCCCTCGGGAAGATCGAAGCGGTAGCCCTCGCCGCGAACGGTCGTGAAGTAAATGGGGTGAGCCGGGTCATCCTCGAGTTTGGCACGAAGCCAGCTCATGTGGACGGAGACCGTCTGCGGCTCCACTTCGGCAAAGGCGCCCCAGACTTTCGCCAGAAGGGCGTCGCGGCTGAGGCTCTGGCCGGCATTGCCCATGAGGGCCGACGCGAGCTGGAATTCCCGGGGCGACAGGGCGATCAGTTGCCCGTCCTTCCGGATGGTCTTGGCCCTGCCGTCAAGCTGAAACGGGCCGGCGGAGAGCACGGCCTCGTCGGCGCCGGTCTTCCGCTCGGGCCGCATCATGAGCGCCTTCGCCTGGGCAAGCATTTCCCGCAGGCTGAACGGCTTGGAGAGGTAGGCGTCGCCCCCTTCCTCCAGGGCGCGGATGCGCGCGTCGGGCTCGATGCGCGCCGAGGCGAACACCACGGGCACCCCGCTGCGCTCGCGCAGGTTGCGGCAGAGGGCGTAGCCGTCGTCGCCCGGGAGGTTCACGTCCACCATCAGGCAGTCGAATACGGCGCTGGTCAGAAGGTCGTACGCCTCCTCGGCGCTGCTGGCGATAACGGCCGCGATGCCGTCCGCCTCGAACGCGCGGCCCATGAGCTGCGCCAGCTCGCGCTCGTCCTCGACGATGAGCACTCTTTTCATGATGCCGCCCCTGTGCCTTCGCTCATGCCCGCCTCCTGCTCGCAAGATAATACGCTAACACAGGGGAAACACAGGGGGCAGGGGAAACACAGGGGATAGAAACACAGGGCAGAAACACAGGGGACAGTTCTGTGTGTTTCGCACAGAACTGTCCCCTGTGTTTCCTGACAGGGCTGTTGCTGACCAGCCGCAGCCCGTTGTCGTAGCAGCGCTGTCTGGCCGATGAGCCGTCTGAAACGCCGGAATCGTTCCTGGCGTTTTCTATTGTATTGCCAGCTTGTAAAACCCCGCGAGGCGGTGCTGACATTTTCCGGCGGGCTACTATCATGGCCTTACGGAGGCTCAATGGCGCGCTTCCTTTTCATATCGGCGTTACCTGCGAGGGGGCAATGGGGCCCGTGCTGACAGGTGATGGCGTTCCAAACAGATTCAAAGGCGAACTGTTTCCCTGGAGGGCGCAGACAGAGCGGCCTCGGGGCCGTAGGTCTGCAATCTCAAGCCGAAAGATGAAAAGAGAGTGAGAATCTCATGACGCCTCCATCTGATGTCGCCGTGTTGAACGGCGTCAAAACCGAATCGAGGGAATATTTCGAAAGGCGCTCCTTGAAAAAGGGCGCGGTGAGCTGGGTTTTGCTCATGAGCCTGGGCATTGCCTACGTCGTCTCTGGCGACTTCTCGGGTTGGAACTTCGGCATCGCCCATGGCGGCTGGCTCGGAATGGTCATCGCCTTCGTCGTGATGGGCGCGATGTACCTGTTCATGGTGCTCGGCTTGGCTGAGATGTCCTCGGCCATGCCCACGGCGGGAGCCGGCTACGGGTTTGCCCGTCGTGCCATGGGCCGGGTCGGCGGCGCGCTGACGGGCTTCGCTATCCTGATCGAATACACCATCTGCCCTGCGGCGATCTCCACTTTCATCGCCTCCTACGTGCAGGCGCTGAACCTGCTGCCGGGCGTCCCCGCTGAGGCCATCATCGCCTTCTTCTTTATCGTGTTCGTGGGCATCCACCTTCTTGGCGCTGGCGAGGCGCTGAAGATCGTGTTCGGCATCACGGCCATCGCCATGGTTGCGCTCGTCGCCTTCTTTGTGGGCATGGCGCCTCATTTCGAGGCAGCGAACCTCTTCGACATCGCCCCCACCGCTGGTAACTCGGTGTGGCTTCCCTTCGGCTTCGAGGGGGTGCTCGCCGCGCTGCCGTTTGGCGTGTGGCTATTCCTGGCCATCGAGGGCGTTCCGCTCGCTGCCGAGGAGTCGGCCAACCCGAAGAGGGATCTGCCGCGCGGCATCCTGGGCGCCATCGGCGTGCTCATGCTGACCGGTGCGCTCGTCGTCGTCCTTACCGCCGGGGGCGCCGGGGCGCTCTTCGCCGGAGAGGCTGGGGCGCCACTCGTAGACGCTCTCAACGAGGTGGGCGAGGGCTCCCTAGCGGTGTTCGTGAACTACGTTGGCCTCGCGGGGCTGGTGGCGTCGTTCTTTTCCACCGTGTTCAGCGGCTCGCGCCAGGCGTTCGCCCTCTCCCGGGCCGGCTACCTGCCCAAGTTCCTCTCCATCACCGGCTCCCGCAAGACCCCCTACATCGCGCTTCTGGTTCTCGGCTCCATCGGCTTTATCCTCGCGGCGTTCGTGGGCCATGGCGATATCCTGTTGAACATGGCCGTCTTCGCGGCGTGCGTGTCCTACGCCATGATGAACCTCTCTCATATCATCCTGCGCAAGAAGGAGCCGAACATGGAACGCGGCTTCGTCGCCCCGGGCGGCGTTGTCCTGACGGGCATTTCCTTCGCTCTCTCGCTGGTGGCCATCGTCTCCACCTTCGTCGTGGACAGCTTCGCAGCGGGCTGCACCCTGGTTGTCATGGTGGTGCTCATGGCGTACTTCTTCCTGTACTCCCGAAAGCACCTAGTGGGCAACGCCCCCGAGGAGGAGTTCGCCGCCCTCCAGGCGGCCGAGTCGGAGCTGAAGTAGGCCATGGGCGCGACCAAGGCGGTGGTGTTCGACTGCGATGGGACGCTCCTGCGCTCAATGGACGTATGGCATGCCATGGAGTCCGGCCTCGCTCGGCGGGCTGGAATCCGCCTCGACCCACAGCAGGTCGAGCAGCTGAACGCCAACACGCTCTCGCAGACGGTCGCCTTCTTCCACGACCGCTATGGGGTGGGGAAGAGTCGCGACGAGTTGTTCGCCGACGCGTTCGCGCTTCTCCTGGCCGGCTATCGTGAGCGCGTGGCGGCCCGTGCAGGGGCCTCTGACCTGGCTCTTGCGCTTCGCAGCCGGGGGCTCCTCCTCGCGGTGGCCTCATCGAGCCCGCGGGTTTTCCTAGAAGCAGGATTGGAGCGGGCGGGAATGCTCGACCTGTTCGACCTCGTCGTGTCGGCTGAGGACGAGGGGGCGTCGAAGCGCGACCCCCGCTTCTTCCTGCGGCTGGCAGACCGTCTCGGGGCTTCCCCCGATGCCATCTGGGGCATCGACGACTCCGTCTACGCGATCCGTGCGATGGACGAGGCGGGCTACTCCACGGTGGGCATCTACGACACCGACGAGGCGGGCACGTTCGAGGAACTGAGGCTTGCGGCGCACCGTGCCGTGCGTGAATTCGCAGAACTGCCCTGCGAGGGGTTGCTGCGCACCGTGAAAGAAACGAAGGTGAGGAGAAGATCCATGGAATCGGCCGAGAGCAACGTGGGCATCTTGGAGTCGAACAGCTTCGACATGCGGCGTGTCGATGAGCTCGACGGTACCCTGCGCGACCTCGTCGAGCGACGAAAGGCGTTGGGGTCATGTTACCGACTGTTCTACCAGAAGCCCTTGCACCTGGTGCGCGGGGAAGGCTGCCGCCTCTTTGACGCGGATGGCACCGAGTACCTCGACATGTACAATAACATCCCCTCCATGGGGCACAGCAACCCCTACGTGACCAGGGCGGTCACCGATCAGCTGCAGCTCATCAACACCCATACGCGCTACGTGCACGAGAACATACTCGATTACGCGGAGAGGCTGCTTAAGACCCTGCCCGATGGGATCGACCGCATCATGTTCATGTGCTCGGGTTCGGAGGCAAACGACCTGGCGGTGCGCTGCGTCCAAAGCTACACGGGCGGCGAGGGCATTATCGTGACGGCTGAGGCGTACCACGGTAACACCGCGCTGATCTCCGGGCTCTCGCCTTCCATCGGCAATGAGGTCGCGATGAGCCCCACCATGCGTATGATCCCCACCCCCGACACCTATCGCCTCGGCACGGAGGACATCGGCGATTGGATGTGCGCCCGCATTCGCGAGCAGATTGCCGACATGCGTCGCCACGGCATCAAGTTCGCGGGTGTGCTGTTTGACAGCATCTTCTCCTCCGACGGCGTGATTCCCGGCAAGCCGGGCTTCTTACAGCCGGTGGTCGACCTGGTCCACGAGGAGGGCGGCCTCTACATCGCCGATGAGGTGCAGCCGGGCTTCTGCCGGACCGGTGAGGCGTTCTGGGGCTTCGGTAGGCACGGTGTCACACCTGATGTCGTCACGATGGGAAAGCCCATGGCCAACGGCATCGCTTGCTCTGCCATGGCCATTCGCGAAGACGTGCTCGATGCGTTCGCGAAGAGCGCGCCCTACTTCAACACCTTTGCCGGCAACCCGGTCGCCATGGCGGCAGCCCAGGCGGTGCTCCGCTATATCGAGGACTTTGCCATGCTCGACCATGTTCGCGTCATGGGCGACCGGCTGCTTGCCGCGGTGCGGCAGCTGGCGGGCGACCATCGCTGTCTGGGTGACGTGCGTGGCGCGGGGCTGTTCCTGGGCGTGGACATCGTGCGGCCCGGCACCACCGAGGCGGACCGCGAGACTGCCGTGAAGCTCATCGAGGTGCTGCGGGAGAACCGTGTACTCATCTCGCTGTGCGGCGCCTACGGCAACGTCCTGAAGATCCGGCCGCCGCTCGTATTCGGCGAGGATGACCTGTGGTTTTTCATCGAAGCGCTCGACGCGTCGCTCTCGGCCGTCGAGGAGGGCTGATCCTCGCTCGGCCCGTCGCTTGCGGCTGTCGGAGGCGGTCAGCCCCGCCGTGGCATCGGCAATCCATTGAAAGCACGATAAGGAAGAGAGAGGAGTCGGTCTCGATGGCAAACAACTTCGAGAATCCCGAACTATTTCTAGAGGTGGCGCGCACGGCGGCGAAACGCTACCCCTTTGAGCGATCCGAGGCGAAGCTGCTGGCCTTCTCGGAAAACGCGACCTACCTGATCTACGACCCGCAGACCGGCGAGAGCCTGTGCGTGTTGCGCGTGGGCCGTCCCGGCTACCACACCCTCGAGGAATACCAGAGCGAGATCGACTGGCTGCGTCAGATCAACGACTATACGCCGCTGAAGGTGGCGAATCCCCTTGCAGCGAGCGACGGGTCGTATATCCAGATGGTTGAGGCCGATGGGGCGGTGTACTATTGCATGGCCACGGAGTTCCTGTCGGGCGCGACGCTGGAGAACGACAACTCCCCCGAGGCGGCCCCCGCCCATTTCCGCACGCTGGGCGAGACGACGGCCTACCTTCACCGCCAAACTGAGATCTGGAACGGCACGAAGGACATCAAGCGCGCCCACTGGGATTACGAGAACATGATCGGGGAGGAGGGCCTCTGGGGCAACTGGCGCGACTACCCTGAGCTGACCAGCGAGCAGGAGGCGAAGATCGCCCAGTGCTGTGCCATCATCAAGCGACGGCTTGAGCGGTATGGTAAGAACGACCAGAACTACGGCGTGATCCATGCGGACCTGCGCGACACGAACATCATCGTCGAGGGAGACCAGATCAAGGTGATCGACTTCGACGACTTCGGCTTCGGCTGGCATCTGCACGACTTGGCTGGGGCGCTCACTTTCATCGAGGAGCGCGAAGACGTGCCCGATCTCGTGAACGCGTGGCTTGACGGCTATCGCAAGGTACTCCCGTTCACTGACACCGATTTCTCCGAGATCGACACGTTCATCCTGCAACGCCGCATCCAGATGCTGGCGTGGATGGGCAGTCATCAGGACTCCACGCCCGTGCAGGGCTACATGGACGGCTACATGGATGGCACGATGGAGCTGGTGGATCGCTACCTCAAGCTCTTCGGGTAGCGTCGGATGGCGTTCGGTCAAACGCGAGAATGGAAAGGATCTGCCCATGAAGGAGATAGAGTTCATCGTGAACGGCGATAAGCTGGAGCGAGTCAAGCGGATACTGCTGGCTCACTCCAAAAGTGGAATCTTCGTGACTCAGGGCTTCGGGTACGGGCACCAGCAGGGGTTTCGCCAGGTGTACACCCGGGATGACGACCGGGGGGTGAATATGCTGCCGAAGGTGTCGGTGCGCACGGTGGTGCGCGACGAGCTCGTCGATGCGATCATCGACGAGGCGGTTGCCGATATGGGAAACGCAACCTTCGGGGATGGGAAGGTGTTCGTCAAGAACATTCAGGATGCGGTGAGGATCCGCACGAACGAGCGGGGCGACGAGGCTCTGTAAACCCCGTCCCGGCAGGGTCATGCGGGGATGGGCGGCCAGAGGAGGGCCGGGCAGCGGCCGGCCCTACGGCTGTGGCGGAGTCAGGATGATGGCCTCCGCCACGGCTCGCAGGGGTCGGCGCGTGTTCATCGCGGTCTTCTGGAGGAGGGAGAAGGCCTCCTCCTCGGTGAGGCCCTGCTGCATGAGAAGCGACTTCGCTCGGTCGGTGAGGCGAAGCGTCTCCATGCGTTCTTCCAGCTGCTGGATGCGTTCGTGGAGCGCGCGCTCGCGTTTGAAGCAGCCGCAGGCAGCCTCGATGGCGTAGATGAGGTCTTGGCTGGCGGGCGCGGGGCTGCTGTAGACGATCGCTCCTTGGCGGGCGAGCTCCACAAGCGAGCCCTGTTTGCCGGCGGCGGAGGAGGCTGATGGGGAGCACACGACGACCAGGGCGCAGATCGGCTGCCTCTCTGCTACGCGAAGCACCCGGGCCGTGTCGGGTAGGGAGGCGTCGATCACCAGGCAGTCAGGCGCGAGCTCGCGGGCGATCTCAAGCGCGCCTTCTCCCGTGCGCGCGGTCGTTATGACGACGTAGCCTTCCTCCGGCTGGTCCCCCGCCGTGAGGAGGGGGCGGATGAAGGGGCGATCTTCAGCGACAACCAGGCGTATGCCTTCCCTCTTTCGCTCCGATTCCATCAGCTACCCTGTCCCGTGTCCATGCTTTACTTTGCGCCGCCTATTGTGGGACGTCGTTGTTTCTGTTGCGTTTCCCTGGGTGCGAGCGGAAAAGACGATATGAGCAGAACATGGTGAGCCCCTGCTTCACACCGTCTTCTTAGAGAACATAGGGGACAGTTCTGTGTGTTACCGTCGCTCTTTTAGCGGCGTCCTCAATTCTCTATTGCTGAGAAGAGAGAATTGAGGACGCTTTGCGATAGAGAAATCTCGCTGCTCCTTCCGCGCAAGTGGAATTAACAGCATCGATGACGGCAATAGCTTCATCGACAGCAGTCTCATCCAGAACACCATTGGAAATGGCCTGAAAATGCTGATCCTTTATTTCTTGGAGCCGTCCCGCTGATTCGATTTGGCATTTACCATGCGTTCGTATGAAACTTAGGCAGCCGTGCCAGCGACGGTAACCCCAACGATAATTGCCTTGCCCTTGTTGTCGCGGACAACCGCAGCTGCCTTGCTCGCAGCTTCGCTAACAGCATCGCCAGGTGAGACGCCCGCCTCTTCAAGGCGCGCAACGATCTCGCCTGCTTGATTGCGTATGACGCCGCCAGAACGAATGGGTTCTCCAGTTGCCAGACCAAGGTCAAACTCAGGAGCTGCCAAGAGGGTAACTTGCTGAAGAGGCGAGATGGTCACCTGCGAAAGTCAAAAACTACAGCTCAGATTACGCAGGCATGATTTCGGCTTGTGGCGCCAGCATGCCCTTGCGTTGTTGATGATGTGAGGAATGGAGGGGTGTTCCAATGCGGAACACATAGAACTGTCCCCTGTGTGAGTCTCGCAGTCCCCGCTGTCGGTATGACGCGAGGGTGCGCCGCTAAGCGTTGGCTTTCCCAATCGCGGGCTTTTCGATGCACCTCTCGCGCAGGAACGAAATGAGCTCATCGGGGACATTGCTCTCGTAGAACGCCACCAGTAGTCCGAAGAACTCGTTTTGGGCGTCAATGGGCACGGCTAGAATGCCCTCGCCAGAATGGACGAGGATGTCGTTGGCGACAAGCTGCGCCGTCCGCTTGTTGCCGTCGCGGAACAGCTGCGAGCGACACGTCCACGCGAATGCCAGCAAAGCGCGCATGACGGGTTCTTCCACGCAGAGAATTCGCGCGAATTCGCTGCGGGCTTGATTCTCGTCGGGGACGGCCGGCACGAAATCGGTGCCTCCAATGCGAACAAGTCCATCGCGCAGCTCGCCCGCATAGCGAACTACTCCGCCTTGGCCGATAAGCAGGTTGAGCCGCAGGAGCGCATCGAAGCCTATGGCGTGGGGCTCATCGAGGACGTAGCGCCATGCTTGCTTCAGGTTGTTGAGGGCGAGGTTCTGCTCAAGGCTCAGGTCGGCCACCACACGGCCTTCGAGCACGTCAGCAGTTTGGGGATACGTGACGGCGATGCCCTCAAGACGCGCCTCTTTCCAAATGCTGTCCACCAAGTTTCGCTTGGCAAGGAAGATATTGTCCTCGAGGGAGAGCCTTCCGTTCGCGGTCATCGGACATCGACCCCTTCTGCCTCAAGGAATTGGCGCAGAGCGGCTTCGTACACATCGTTCTTTTTAAGCCGACGCCCTTGCTTCCGCGCGTGGTAGATGTAGTCGTCTACGGCATCAATAAGGTTTTCGTCTATGGTCAGTCCGACTTTCGCCTTATGGGAGGGGGCTTTGGGATATTTCGCGCTGGGCGCAGAAGAGGGCTTGCCTGCAGGTGCCGGCGCCTCCCCGCTGGAGTCACTGGTATGGCAGACCTTCCGTTCCGAGAGGCGAGCGGGCGCTCCAAGGAAGTCCTCGAACGATGCTGGCTTGATGGCGTTAGACATGATAATCTCTTTCAAAGGAAGATTTCTAGAAATCCAGCATTCTATTTTTCTTCCCTCTATATTATTTGTCAAGGGTTGAGATGCCTGCTGCGGCACATGACCCGCTTGCCCTCTCCACGCACGCCAGGAAAAAACAAATAGCACGGGGGACAGTTCTGTGTGTTGAAGAGTCAACACACAGAACTGTCCCCCGTGCTACTGATCAGGCTTACTCGTTGGCTTCTGGCTACGCTCATTTCCCCCTGTCCGAACGGATTAAACTCTCTTAAGTATACTTATTGCGCAAGGATAGGTCCTTTGGGGAGCGATTCGCGGTCGCACCCAGCCAATACTCGCACGGGATATGAGAGGACGCGCCTTCTCCTGCCCGGTAACCTGGATGCGAAAGGAGGCGTGGATGAGCCAGCTTGAGAACTTGAACCGAGCCATGGGCTACGTCGAGGAGCATCTGGACGGGACGCTCGACCTGGAGGAGCTCTCCCGCATCGCCGGATGCTCCCAGTACCAGCTCCAGCGGATGTTCCCCTACCTGGCGGGTGTGACGCTTTCGGAGTACGTCAGGCGCCGGGCGATGACGAGCGCCGCATATGACCTCGCGTCAACCGATGCGAGGGTGATAGACGTGGCTCTGAGGTACGGGTACGACTCTCCGACGTCGTTCAGCAGGGCGTTTCGGAGCGTGCACGGCGCATCGCCGAGTGAAGCGCGCCTGCCCGGCACCACGCTCAAGCTCCACCCACGCCTCGCGTTCACGCTATCCGTGAAGGGAGAAGAGGCAATGGACTACAAGATCATCGAGCAGCCGTCTTTCCGCGTGGTCGGGATACCGTCCGACAACGGGACGTGGGACGTCGAGGGCGCCGGGGCGAAGGCCACCGAGTACTGGGCGAAGATCGGGCCGGACGTCCACAAGGTGCTGGATCTGATGGACGGCAGCGAGCCTGCGGGCCTGCTGGGCGTCCAGTTCTGCGACAGCGGCGAGTTCGACTGCTACATGGCCTGCGTGGCCACAGGCCAGCCGTGCCCCGAGGGCATGGGGGAGCGCGTTGTCGAGGCGGCCACCTATGCGGTCTTCGAGTGCGTCGGGCCGATGCCCGATGCCATGAACGAGCTGTGGCATCGCATCCTCGCCGAGTGGCTGCCGGCCTCTGGGTACCAGTGGGCCTCGGGCACCGATGTCGAGAGGTACTTCACGCCGGCCATGACCGCGCCGGACAGCAGGAGCGAGGTCTGGCTTCCCGTGGTCAAGGCCTAAGGCCCGGCCGCGTTCGCCGACAGCGAGCCGATAACCAGAGCAATCATCACGTAAGGAGCGAGGAGCCCCATGCCGTTCGACTACAAGAAAGAGTACAAGGACATCTATCAGCCGTCGAAGAAGCCGGCTCTCATAGAGATGCCGCCGATCAGCTACGTGGCGGTGCGCGGCAAGGGGGATCCGAACGAGGAAGACGGCGAATACCAGCGTGCCCTCCAGACGCTCTACGGCATCTCCTTCACCATCAAGATGTCGCCCAAGTCGGGCTACGACATCGAGGGGTATGCGCCCTACGTCGTTCCGCCGCTCGAGGGCTTCTGGACTTTTCCGGAGCCCACCGATCGGCTGGATCCGAAGCGCAAGGCCGAACTCGAGTGGATGAGCTGCATCAGGCTGCCCGAGTTCGTGACGCCCGCCGTGTTCGACTGGGCGGTGCAGGAGGCCACGCGCAAGAAGAAGGCCGACTTCTCGAAGGCGGAGATGGTCACGGTGGACGAGGGGCTGTGCGTGCAGTGCATGCACGGCGGATCCTACGACGACGAGCCCGCGACGATCGATACGCTGAGAAGCTATGCCGAGTCAGAGGGCCTGCGGTTCGACCAGGGCGGCGAGCGCCTCCACCACGAGATCTACCTCTCCGACCCGCGACGGGTTGCCCCCGAGCGCCTGAAAACGGTCATCCGCATTCCCGTGAGGCCCGCGTAGCGATCCAGGCTTCGCCAGGCGAGGAAGATGCTGTCCTCGAGAGAGCCTTCCGTTTGCGGTCATCGGACATCGATGCGCCTCGGGGGCGCCCAGTTCAGCGCGGGCATTTCGGTGGAGTTGCGGCAGAGGACGCGTGACGCGCAATCGGGGTCAAGCTGCGGGCAGGTTCTGTCCTCAGCATGCTCTCATCCAGCGCGTCTGGCCCAATCCGGGGGTAGCACGGGGGACAGTTCTGCGTGCTGCTCTGCAGCACGCAGAACTGTCCCCCGTGCTACCCCCGTGCTATTGATCAGCCAGTCCCTGAACCCATCTCTATCCGCGAATCGCAATTCCTCGCTCATGCTCGCCTCCTGCATACGTCAAACTAAATCACCAGACATCCTGTGGCAACTCGTTCATCTGCAGCTTTCCGCATCATACAATTAAGCCAGAGCTCGCCAATGCGCTTTTCACGCACGTCACCTGTCACCATCGTTTCGAGGAGTTGCAACGCAGGCACATCCTCCAAGACACATGCAAGATGATCCTCGTCCATGGAGGTGAACCATCTGCCATTGCGATATCCCTCGAAATCGCCAAGTTTGAAAGAGGCGTAGAGAATCCCGCTCGGCTTCAAAGCGCGAGCAGCAATATCGAGTACATTGGACAACTCGTCACTCGGCACGTGAAGAAGCGACGCGTTTGCCCAGATACCGTCGAACTCGTTTACAGCGCGAAGCTCGGCAAAGGTCTCATGCCGTACGTCTAAGCCCGTCAGCTCGGATGCGGCTGCGCACATGGCATCCGAAGCGTCAATTGCCTTCACCGCATAGCCCGCATCGAGCATGCTCCTGCTATCGCGACCCGATCCACAGCCCCAATCGAGAATATGCGCACCCTCAGGCACTCGGTCCAAGAACCATATGAGTTGCCTGCTCATTTCGGCATTCGCCGTAGAAGACAAGAAACGCTTAGCGTTATCGTCGTAGTATTTAATTGTCGTTTTCTCAAGCTCGGACTTCATGTTGATTGCCTCATGACTTCATTGGCGAATGCATGCGGGTCACCCAAGCTCAAACCAAAGGCCCGGACGCACTTCTTGCCGAGCATCGTGCGAACCTCAATGGGTCGCTTGGCCACGATCCAGATGTTCGCCTGATAGAAGGTTCCGTAGTTGATCTTGTCTTCCTTCTCAAGAACGCCGGTGTCGCTTTCGAAAAGGCATACCTTCTCGATATCGGAAAGCAGAACAACTGCCTCCATCTGGATGTCGCATTCCAGACGAACGCAACCATCACCGATCGCGACAGGACGCATCACACGAGCCCGCGCATCGCCTATGAGCCAGATAACCGCGTAGGCCGAAAGCGCCGTCACGACGCATGCAACAACCACGCTCCACTGCGATATGAGGATATGAACACCCACGATCTCCACCGGGAACGCTAGCGCGAGGCCGAGCATCATATTCATGTAGCCGCCAGCGTTGTGATAGCTGAAAGCGCTTTCTCCCGGAAGCACATAGGGCTTCTTTCGCCACGAGAGCAATGCGTAGTACCAGACGCTGAGCTCCGCTGCCGCCATGCTCGCAGGCGCATCCTTCCTCACGAGATAGAGCATCGTCTCCTTAAACCAGACCATGGGGTCTGCGCTGGCTTTCCTTGCTGACTTGTAGACCTGGGCCACCTTCAGGCACTCCCTGACCGCGATGGCGAACTCAACTGGCATTAGCGCAGCAAACAGATACGGCAGCACACCAGCGTCGGCAGACCCGAGCGCAAAGACGCTCAGCCAGTACCCGACCCAGATGACAGGTATGACCGTGAGCGGCGTGAGCCTTCGCGGCCTTACGACAAGAAGATAAAAGCCGACAGGTATCCCGACCATGAAATCGAGCGGCAAAGCGATGCCTTCGATGTGGCTTGGTATGTATGGAGCGGAGAAGACGCCGTAGGTGTAGAGAGCGAGACCCAGCGTGCAGAAGCCGATCAAGCTCAATCGCTGCCTTCTTGCTGCATCCATCTCTTCTCCCTCCTTGCTTCACTGGAACAAATTGTCCCATCGGCTCTGAACTGGCATTTCTTCGCGAAAAGGCTAGTCAGCAGTTTTGGCGTCCTTGACCGCATTGGCCAACGCGCGAAGAGACGCGAGCGCGTCTTGCCAACTGACTGACTCAGCGAAGGCGTTTGCCGCCTGATACCGGCTCCAGCGCCCCTCCATCATCTCGCTTTGCGCAAGCAGGTCTATCACCTCGTCGCTCCGGTCGAGCGGCACCGTGCTCTCGCGAACCGCCATGGTCGCATCGAGCGCATCTCCCAGAAGGGCGAAGTCGATGTCACGGCCCGATTCCGTGAGGGCGTAGATGTCGTAGAAGTCGCGCATCCTCGTCGTCTGGAGCGCGAGCGAGAGGATGGTCTCCAGCTTCTCGGCCAGTGCGGTCTCGGTGTTGTACGATCGAAGCGGGATACTCCTATCCTCGAACAGCAGCTTGTAGTCGTACTCGATCGCGTCCGGCGTGATGGCGTCGCCTGTGGAGATGTCGATCTTGAAGGTCGTCTTCGTCTTCTCGATGGACGCGCTCACGTTGACGCGCACGCCACCGTATTCAGAGTCCTCCATGATCTCCTGAGGCTCCCCGAGCTCGAATGCGAATCCGTCGCCGATGTCGATGGAGGCGACCTCGGCAAGGATGCGAGAGACGTTGTCCAAGCTCATGTCGTGCCTGCGCATCGTAGCGTCGATGTCTCGTGTGGTGCGCTCGTCCACGCCGATGAGGGACGACACGAGCATGCCTCCCTTGATGATGAGGTCGTCGCTGTAGTCAGAGACGGACAGCCTCTCAAGCAGACGTTCCATGGCGTAGTGCCGGAGCAGCATCTGCGACTTGGCGCTATCGCCCTCGGCGCGGTTTCGGATGAGGTCCTTGATCCTTCTTGCACCGGTTATCACAGCGCCACCTCCATAACCTCGAATACACGGGATTCCATGTTCATCGCGCGAGCGTAGGACGACAGGCGAGCGAGATCCTTGTCCTTGGAACGTGTGTAGTCGCGGATGGCCTGCCTGAACACCGCAGAGTCGACGGTTGCTCTCTTGCGGATGAGGTCGCAGATGGTGCGCTCCTTGTCGTATGCCCGCACCTTGATGCCTCCTGGCGTCTCCACCTCCGTGAGCCCGAGCTCGTACCACTCCGGCTTCACGTAGTAGATGCGCACGCCCTGACCCCTCAAAGGGCCAGCGTTGTAGTTGGAATCCACTGTGACAGAGATCGGCATCGGTTCTCGGTCGGTCAGGTCATGGAGATAGAGTGCCGAATCGTGCGAGAACACGGCCTTCGGGAAGCGCTTCTGTAGGAGCGCCATCTCGTCCGGGACGACATCCGGGTCGATGTAGACCCCGCGCGACGTCCGCTCAAGACCGCGCCTGCGGACATAGTCTGAGAAGGCAGGGCGCGTGGCTCCCGCCTCCTGCGCCTTCGCCGAAGTGATGATCCCCGCGTTGTTTTCGAGGATGGCGTCGAGTGTCTTGTCGTATTTATGAGACATTTACAATCACGCTGATATTCTATCAAATATTCAGCATGGTTGTAAACTATTCCCACTCCACCGTGCCCACGGGCTTGGGGGTCAGGTCGTAGCAGACGCGGCAGATGCCGGGGACCTCGTGGGTGATGCGGTCGGTCATGCGCTTGAGCAGCGCCCAGTCCAGCTCGGGCACTTCGGCGGTCATCACGTCCACGGTGTTGATGGCGCGGATGATAGCCGGCCACTCGTAGGCGCGCACGCCGTCGCGCACGCCGGTGGCGCGCATGTTGGGCACCACGGCGAAGTACTGCCAGGCGCCCACGTTCGCCGCCTCCATCTCCTCGCGGACGATGGCGTCGGCCTCGCGCAGGGCCTCCAGGCGGTCGCGGGTGATGGCGCCCAGGCAGCGCACCCCCAGGCCGGGGCCGGGGAAGGGCTGGCGCTCCACCATGGACTCGGGCAGCCCGAGCTCGCGGCCGACCACGCGCACCTCGTCCTTGTACAGCAGCTTCACCGGCTCCACCAACTCGAACTGCAGATCGTCGGGCAGGCCGCCCACGTTGTGGTGGGCCTTCACGCCGTCCTGGGATTCCAGGATGTCGGGCCAGATGGTGCCCTGGGCCAGGAAGTCCACCTCGTCGCCCACGCGGCGGGCCTCCTCCTCGAACACGCGGATGAACTCGGCGCCGATGATCTTGCGCTTGGTCTCGGGCTCGTCCACGCCGGCCAGGAGGTCGAGGAAGCGGTCGGTGGCGTCCACGTACACGAGGTTCGCATCCATCTGGTTCTGGAACACGTCGATGACCTGCTCGGACTCACCCTTGCGCATGAGGCCGTGGTTCACGTGCACGCACACGAGGTTCTTCCCGATGGCCTTGATGAGCAGCGCCGCCACCACGCTGGAGTCCACGCCGCCGGACAGCGCCAGCAGCACCTTCTTGTCGCCGACCTGCTCGCGCAGGGCGGCAATCTGCTCGTCAATGAACGTCTGGGCAAGCTCGGGCGTGGTGATGCGCTCCATGTCATCGGGGCGGACGTTCTGATCCATCAAGACCTCCTCGGGGTAGCGGATGGCTTTCATGCTCCGCTGATTATAAGCGAACGGGCATCGTCTCGGAATGCGGCCTGCCCAATGGGCCGGGAGAGGGGCGCTGCGCGGCGAGCGAGGGGGATTTCCGCCAAAAACGAGGTTGCGAGCCGCAGGAATCGCTGTCTTGGGGCGCGGAAAGGAGGGCGCGCTTCCCGCAAGGGAAAAGTGCCTGGAAATTACCGCAGGTAACTTTTGTGGGGTGTCCGGGGGCTGCGAAGAGCGGCGCACAGCCCCGTTTTTTGGCGGAAACGAGAGGGAAGGCGCGCATTGGCTTGCGGTGGACGGCCCGGACATGGGCGGGCCGTCCACCGCAAGCCCGGCCATGGGTGGGTCACCCACTTGCGCCCGGGCATGGGCAGGCCGTCCACCTGCGCCCGGGCCGTAACTCGCAGTGGCGGCCCGGGCGGGGCCCTAGGCCCCTGCGGGCTGGTGGCGGTAGGCGGTGGCAGAGACGCGCGCGATGAGGCGGCCGGTGTCGTCGGTCACCTTGACCGCGTAGAAGGCCAGGTGGCGTCCGTCCTTCTCGCAGTCGGCCGTGGCGGTGAGCTTGGCGCCACGGGTGGCGGAGAGAAACTCGATGGAGCTGGTCACGCTCACCGTGGGCACCTCGCCGACGTTGCAGGCGATGGCCAGCGCGAAGTCGGCGAGCGTGAAGATGGCGCCGCCCATGACGTTGCCCTGGGCGTTGCGATGGATGTCGGCAAGCTCCATCTCGGCTACCCCGTGGCCGCGCCGGCCCTCGACGATGCGGCAGCCCGCCGCCTGGGTGGCGAAGCGGTCGGCGTTGAAGAAGGCCTCGAGCTCGGCTCGGGTGGGGTTCTCGGGAAGCATGGTCGTGCCTTTCTCGCTAGGATGGGCCGGCGTCTCCCGCGCAAGGGGCGACGCCGAGGAACACGCGGCCGTCGGTCGCCTCCACGCGCGCCGCGCCGGTGGGGCAGGCGGCGGCGCACAGGCCGCAGCCCACGCAGTAGAGCGGGTCGTAGGCGAGCACGCCGTCGGCGGCGTCAGGCAGCCGTGCGCCGGTGGGGCAGGCGTCAGCGCAGGCCAGGCAGTCGTCGCAGCGGGCGCGGTCGGTGGCTGACAGCGTGACCTCCACGCGGCTGGCCACCGACGGGTCGGCCTCCAGGGCGCTCAGCAGCATCTGTCGGCGCGGCATCATCAGGCGCTGCTCGAGGCCGCCGGCGCAGAAGCGGTTGGGACGCGGCACGTCGGGCGGCCGCAGCGCCCGGGCGCTCGCCCGCAGGCGCTCGCGGCGGGCGTAGAAGTCCTGGAGCGCGTCGGAGCGGCGCCGGCGGTAGTCGCCCGAGGCGATGTCGGCCACCCCGCGCACGGCGCCGGCCAAATACCCGCGTCGGTCGGCCTCCTCGGCCGACACCAGGCGCTCCACGAGCGAGGCGTCGGCGGGCACGGTCGAGCGCACGCGCACCTCGTGCCCTGTCCATTCCTGGGCCTGCTCGATGGCCTCGGCGAAGAGCGCCACGGCGGCCTCCCCGGCCCGCTCGCAATCATCGCAGCGGTCGAAGTCGCAGACCACGCACGCCTCGACGCCCTCGGCCAGCACCTGGGCCCAGAGCTCCGCCGGCAGTGCCGCCAGGCACGACACCACCGCCACGTTGGGGGCGGGCTCGCCGTCCAGCGCCTCGGCCAGCACCTCGCAGGCCACCACGGCCTCCTCGCCGCCCCGGGCGATGCGCGCCAGGCGCTCGTGCAGGTCGGCCAGGGTCACGCGGGTGGGGGAGAACACGTCACACACCCCCACGCACAGCCCGCAGCCGGTGCAGGCGTCGTCGTCCACCACCGGCGCCCCCTCGGCGTCCAGGACGATGGCATCGGCGGGGCATGCCCGGGCGCAGCGCTCGCAGGCGCCGCCCCGGGGGTTCAGGCACAGCTCGTCGGCCGCTATGACGCGGGGTCGCGCCACCTAGGCTCCGAACACCTCGGCGGCCACGGCGTCGATGCGCGCCAGCACGTCATCGGGATCCATGAGCACGATGGACTCGAACAGCGGCGGCGACACCATGTTGCCGCACACGGCCACGCGCAGGGGCTGAAGCAGGTTCTTCACCTTCAGGTCCAGCGGCTCGGCGAGCGAGCGGCACGCCTCCTCCAGGGCGGCGGCCTCCCAGGGCACGTCCTCGCGGGCGAGCGCCTCGCGGCAGGCGGCGAGCGCCTCCTGGGCTCGCGCCCCCTCCTTGAGCAGCACCTTGTTCATGCTCTTCTCGTCCAGGCGCACGCCACCGCCCCAGAACAGGAACTCCAGCTTCTCGGGGATCTCGTCCAGGCGATTCAGGCGCTCGATGACCAGCGGGTACACCGGCGCGTAGGCATCCGGGTCGGCCAGCACGTCGGCCAGGGCCGCGCCCACGGCCTCGTCCCAGCCTTCGCAGCCCGGGCCGAAGTCGCGCGGGGCAGGCTCCTCGCCGGGGGCAGGCGTGGGCACCACGGTCACGCCGTCGTCCACCGACGCGCCCTGGGCCTCGGCGCGGGCGATCCACGGGGCGGCCGCGGCCAGCCAGGCATCCTCGTCCATCTCGCGCAGGTACACGCCGTTCATCCAGTCGAGCTTCTGGGGGTCCATCACGCCGTGCTTCTTGCTGATGCGGTCGAGCGAGAACACGCGGCAGAGCTCCTCAGGCGGCACGATGGTGGTCTCGCCGTCCAGCGACCAGCCGATGAGCGCGAGGAAGTTCACCAGAGCGTCAGGCAGGTAGCCCTCGTCGCGGAACTGCTCCACCGACGTGGCCCCGTGTCGCTTGGAGAGCTTGTGGCCGTCCGGCCCCAGGATCATGGGCAGGTGCGCGAACAGCGGCACCTTCGCGCCGAGCGCCTCGTAGACGAGCACTTGGCGCGGTGTGTTGGACAGGTGGTCGTCGCCGCGGATGACGTGGGTCATGGCCATGTTGACGTCGTCGCACACCACGGCGAAGTTGTAGGTGAAGGTGCCGTCGGTGCGCTTGAGGATCATGTCGTCCATCACGTCAAGCGGGAACGACATGTGCCCGTACACGGCGTCCTCGAACTCCACCGGGCCGTGGTCGTCGGGTACCGCCAGGCGCCAGACGTGGGGCTCGCCAGCTGCGATGCGCGCGGCGGCCTCCTCAGGCGCGAGCGCCCGGCAGGTGCGGTCGTAGCCGCCGTATCCGCCCTCCTCGGCCTCGGCCTTCTTGCGCTTGGCGTCGAGCTCCTCCTTCGTGCAGAAGCACGGGTAGGCCGCCCCGGCGGCGATGAGCTGGTCGAGGGCCGCCTGATAGGTGTCGGTGCGCTCGGTCTGGAAGTAGGGGCCGCACGAGCCGCCCACGCCCGGGCCCTCGTCCCAGTCCAGGCCCAGCCACTCCATGGCGCGCAGGATGATGCCGGTGTTCTCCGCCGTGGAGCGCTCGGGGTCGGTGTCCTCGATGCGCAGCACGAAGGTGCCGCCCATGGCGCGGGCGAAGGCCCAGTTGTAGATGGCGGTGCGCGCGCCGCCCACGTGGAGCTTGCCGGTGGGGGAGGGCGCGAAGCGCACGCGGACGGGGGTGTCGGTGGTAGCAGTCATGGTCATCCTTCTTCTACGATCTTCGGTCGGGGCCGCGCCGCATGAGGCGGCGGCCGGCCACGAGGGACAGTATAGACATACCGCCTGTCACGGCGAGCCACGTGGCGGCCATCCCCATCCAAAATGCGAGCGGGTACATGCTGATGAGCAGCGAGTCCCATGAGAACGTCCAGTTCCCCTGGGGGAAGAGCACGGCGTGGAAGGCGGCGAACAGCCCGTTGAAGTCGAGCGCGCCCCACAGCCCCAGCACGGCGAAGGCGGCGATGACCACGGCCGGCGCAGCCATGAGGGCGCATCCGGCTAACGCGCGCCGGCTGCGGACCATGAGGGCCACCAGGGCCAGGGCGCCGGCGGCGGTGGCCGCGAGCGCGAGGGGGGCGGCCGCGCCGATGAGGCGGTTGCAGTCATCGAGGTGCGAGAGCGCGTCGGCGTCGAGCGCATAGCGGTCGCTCAGGCGCGCGAGGGCCTCCATCGTCTCGATGGCGCCTGCGTCGGCGGCAAGCGCCTCCCGCGCTCGGGCCGACCACTCGCCGGCCGTGGGCGGGCCGGCGTCGGCGGCGCGCCGGGCGGCGTCCACCACGCG